>JAAXGI010000080.1 GCA_012267505.1 Gemmatimonadota bacterium | reverse complement strand
AGGTTCGCGATGGGATGCCGAATTCCGGGCGTCTGATCGAGTCCCTCCATGCGAAGCGCCTGGCCGAAAACCGTCGCGAGGTCCGCGGGAGTGCTGTCGGGAAGTTCGACCAGCAGGCGCCGCGCCGGGCCCGGCTCGTCCCCAGCAAGGGTGGTCAGCGCCTGCTGGATGAGCGCGGTCTTGCCGATCCGCCGCCGGCCGCGGATCGTCCCGAAGAACCACTTCCGGCTCCGCAAGTGTTCCAGGAGCGCACCCAGTTCCTCACTTCGTCCATAGAAGGACCACTTCCGGTACACGACAGACGGATTGTAAGTGTTTTTCCAAATCGTCTGACGCCACGGCGGCAGCCGCGCTGCCGGCCAATCTGCACCGGTTTCGACCTCGCTGGGCATGTCCCGGCAACGGTGACTAGACTCACGCGCCCGATGGGTAGGACAGCCGCTGCCCGCCGACGGTTGCGGAGGCAACGGCGGATTCGAGACCGCGCTCATCGGCGCAGCCTCCGAAGGCGTTTCCTGCGGGGCGGTTTCGACGGATTCGCCGATCGGGAAATCGTCGAACTGCTGCTGGCCCAGACCGCCCATCGGGCGCCGGTGAGAACGACAGCGCTGGCCCTGATGCACCGCTTCGGCAGCGTGCGCGCCGTACTCGATGCCCGACCGGAAGCACTGCGCCGGGTAGGCCGGCTGAATCCGTCGGCCGCCGTCGCGCTCGGGCTCGTCCGGGCCGCCGCGGCCCTATATCTCCAGCGCCGCAGCGAGGAGGCCCCCGCGCGGCAGACGCGGGAGCGACTGTCCGAGTACTGGCGGATGCGCATTGGCAGCCTCCCGCACGAGGTGTTTGCTGTCGCCTTCCTCGACGCGGGGCTGCGTCTCATGCCCGGCGGTGTCGAGATCCTTCAGCGTGGCACGGTGGACCGCGCCTCGATCTACCCCCGGCAGGTCGTGGAGGCGGCGCTCCGCCGTGGCGCCGCCGCCATCGTCCTGGCCCACAACCATCCGAACGGCCAGGTGCAGCCCAGCGAGGCGGACCGGCTCATCACCCGGGCCATCGTGCTCGCCGCCGAGACGATCCGCCTGCGGGTGCTGGATCACCTGATCGTCTCGCCGGACGCGGCCTTCAGCTTCCGGGAGGCCGGGCTGCTGTAAGCCCCGAACCGCTACGCTCCGTGCCGCATGACTTCACGGAAGCCGACAGCCGGAACGCGGCCTCAGGCGCACCGGGCCCGGCGCGGTGCCGGACCGGTCGGCTCGAACGGCATCACCCGCCCCGAACTGGTATGGCCCGGCAAGTACGACGACCGGGGCCGTCTCGTCACACCGCCACAAGTCCGTCTCCCGTTTCAGAAGATCGAGACCGTCGGGGAGAGCCGCTCCACTCGCGAGGCCCGGAAGCGCCGCGCCCCGTCGCTGTTCGAGGTCTGGCAAGGAGAGGAGGGGTCCACTTTCGGGGACGGCTGGAAGAACAAGCTGATCTGGGGCGACAACCTCCTGGTCATGCAGTCGCTCCTCGAGAAGTACGCCGGCAAGATCGACCTGATTTACATCGACCCGCCCTTCGCCACCGGAGCTGATTTCTCGTTCAAGGCGCCGGTTGGAGAAGGAACGGCAAGCATCACCAAGAACCAGTCCATACTCGAGGAGAAGGCCTATCGAGACACCTGGAGTCGAGGGCGATCGTCATGGTTCGCAATGATCCACGAGCGGCTGAGACTCATGCGTGACCTGCTGAGCGACAACGGAACTCTCTACCTTCACCTCGACTGGTATGTCGGACATCACGTCCGCCCGATTCTGGACGAGGTCTTCGGCGAGTCCTGTTCCCTTGGGGAGATCATCTGGGCGTACGGGTCTCCGTCGGGTGGAAGAGTCTCAGGCTCGAAGCTCGTGAAGGCGCACGACATCATCTATTCGTTCGCCAAGAAGTACGGTGAGCACAAGTATCGGATCGTGTATCTCCCTTATTCGGAGAAATACGTCAGAGACTGGTTCCGGCATACTGACCGGGCTGGCCGTAAATACCGAAAGCGCCAGCGGAAGGATAAGGCAACAGGCCAGCGTTACTGGGAGCGGCAATACCTTGACGAGAGCAAGGGCGTGCCGGCGTCCACAGTGTGGAGTGACATCCAGCAGGCGTACGCAGACCCCCGCGCTTACAAGATCGGCACGAAGTCGGAGATCACCGGCTACGCCACACAGAAGCCGGAACGCCTCATCGAGCGCATTCTTCAGATCTCCAGCGAGCCCGGTGACCTGGTCGCTGACTTCTTCTCGGGTTCAGGAACAACGCTGGCCGTGGCGGAGAAGCTTGGCAGGCGGTGGATCGGGTGCGACCTGGGCCGATGGGCGATTCACCTGACGCGGAAGCGGTTGCTGGACATCGAAGGATGCAAGCCCTTTACCCTGCTGAATCTCGGCAAGTACGAGCGCCAGCACTGGCAGGGAGTGACCTTCGGCCCGACGCGTAACGGGGCCGCCGCGACCCGAGCCTGGTACGAGTATCTGACCTTCATCCTGCGGCTCTACGGAGCGGTGCCGCTGCCTGGCATGGAGTTCCTCCACGGCCGGCGCGGAGACGCGCTCGTCCACATCGGGCCAGTGGACGCCCCGGTCACGATCGCCGACATCGAAAGTGCGCTCGGCGAGTGCGTCCGGGCGCGGCAGAGCGAACTCCACGTGCTGGCGTGGGAGTGGGAGATGGGCCTCCCCAGCGGAACCGATGGCGGGACAGGCGGCCTCATGCACCGCGTCGCCAGGCAGCAGGGTGTCCGCCTGCGGCTGGTCCGGATTCCCCGCGAAGTCATGGAGGAGCAGGTCGCTGGACCCGGGGACGTGCAGTTCTTCGAACTGGCGTACCTCGAAGCGGCCGTGGAGACGGCAGGGGGAGCACGGACGCGGCGCATCCGTCTGACGGACTTTGTCATCCCGAACCCCGATTCGGCGCCCAGGGAGGTTCAGGGCAAGATCACGAAGTGGTCCGACTGGGTGGACTACTGGGCGGTGGACTGGGACTTCCGCCACGACACCTTCATGCAGGGCTACGTGGCCTACCGGACCCGCAAGGAGCGGAAGCTCGACCTGGTGTCCGACCCGCACTCCTACCCCGAACCCGGCCGCTACCGGGTTCTGATCAAGGTCGTGGACATCTTCGGAAACGACACCTCGCGGGCTCTGGACCTGGACATCCCCTGAGCATGGCGCAGTCGTCGGTTCCCTACGACCGTCCGCTCCCCGAGATCTGCGGGCGCCGCCCCTGGGAGGCCCCCCGGTCGTTTCTGGTCAAGGACGAAGAGGCAGAGTCAGGCTGGCGCGAGGACGAATCCGGGCGTCGGCCCAGCGATCTGCTGCTGGCGCCGAGCCTCCGGGAGGCCGTGGATGGCTGGCGCGCCGCCGGCTACCCCGGGGCGTCGGAAGTGACGCGGGAACTCTTCCGGCACTGGTTCGAGGACGAACACGAAGTCCCCGGCTTCGACGGACCGCTCCGGTTCCACTTCTGCCAGCGGGAGGCGATGGAAACCCTCGCCTGGCTGGTGGAGGTCTTCGGAAAGCGCGACATCCGGCGGGTGATCGAGCGCCACTGGCAGGCGAACGGCGGCGGGCAGCTCCCCCTCCCGCCGACCTTCGGGACGAAGATGGACGGTACGCGCTTTGTGCGGTGGCGCCGCGGAAAGGGACCACCAACCGAGCAGGACCTGCCGCCGGCCGACCTCCGGCGCTACGCCTTCCGGATGGCCACCGGATCGGGGAAGACGTGGGTCATGGCGATGGCCGTTGTCTGGGCGCACCTGCACCGGCGGCTCGTCCCCGGATCGCCGCTCTCGACGAACTTCCTCATCGTGGCCCCGAACGTGATCGTTTTCCAGCGGCTGCGCCAGGACTTCGAGGCGAACCGGATCTTCAGAACGCTCCCGCTGATCCCCTCCCGCTGGCGCCAGGTGTTCGATCAGCAGGTCATCCTGCGCGGCGATCCAACCGAACCCCGCGCGTCCGGGAACCTGTTCCTCACGAACATCCAACAGCTCTACGACCGCTCGCGGCAGTGGGAACCGAAGAACCCCGCGGAAGCACTGCTCGGCCCGGCTCCCTCCGGCAACGAAACAGCCCCCGCTCGCTCCATGTTGGAGCGGCTCGCCTCGGTGCGGGACCTCGTCGTCATGAACGACGAGGCCCATCATGTCCACGACGAGGAGCTGCAGTGGTCACGCTCGCTGCTCGACCTGCATCGGGGCCTTCCTGACGGGCTGTCCGCCTGGCTCGATTTTTCCGCCACGCCCAAGGACCAGGGGGGCCGGTTCTTTCCGTGGACCGTGTGCGATTACCCCCTTCCCCAGGCGGTCGAGGACCGGATTGTCAAGGCGCCGGTCATCGTGCGCCACGCAGGCGCCAAGGGGCAGCCGCCGTCAGACCCGGACGGGGTCAAGGTCGCCAACGCCGCCGAGAAATACGGTCCCTGGATCCAGGCGGCCGTCCAGTGTCTGAAGCGGCACGAGGACGCTTACCGCCCGGTGGAGCTGCGACCCATCCTCTTCGTGATGACCGACCGGATCGGCCAGGCGAAGACCGTCGCCCGACATCTCGTCGAGTCATACGACTTCGATCCTCCCGAGGTCCTCGTCATCCATACGGATGCGAAGGGTGATGCTCCGAAGAGTCCAGGGAAGCTCGACGAGCTGCGCCGCGCCGCCCGGCAAGTGGACGATCCGCGCAGCCGGGTTCGGGTGATCGTGAGCGTGATGATGCTGCGGGAAGGATGGGACGTCCGGAACGTGAGCATCGTCCTCGGGCTGCGACCGTTCACCGCGAAGGCGGAGATCCTCCCGGAACAGGTCATCGGGAGGGGTTTGCGGCTGATGCGGGGCGTCAGCCCGGACCGCACCCAGACTCTGGAAGTGCTCGGGACCACGAACCTGCTCCGCGTCCTCACGGACCAGCTGGAGAGCGAGGGTGTCAGCGTCGCCGTGGTGGAAAGCCAGCCCGAGCCCCCGGTTGTCATCCGACCGCTGCGGGAGCGGCTCGCGTACGACGTAGCGCTTCCCGATCTGGGACCGCGCCTCCGGCACGATTTCGGGAAGCTCGGCGAGGTGCGGGTCGAGTCTTTGGATTCTGTGCTCGACGACGCCGATCTCCCGGAGGCCGTGCGGCTCCAGCTGCTGATGGAGTTCGCGACCACGGAATCCGAAATCCACCAGGAAGAGGTGCTCGCGGAACTCGCGCCTGTCCAGGCCGTTCTCAGAGACATCACGGCGGAGGTCGTGGACCGGACGAGGCTCCCGGCGCACTTCGCCCGGATATTCCGTCTCGTGCGCCAGTACGCCGAAACGCGGTGCTTCGGGCAGCCGGTGGATCTCGAAGACCCGAAGCGCCGGTCCGCGCTCGCACAGTACGAGGTCAAGGACCGGGTCGCGAGCCTCCTGGCGCAGGCCATCGCCGAGAAGGTGGTCGTCAGCACTCCGCCCGGCCAGCCGGTCCGACGCCAGCGCCTCTCGGAAACCCGCCCCTTCCAGTGGCGCCGCAACCTCCCGCCGCTGAAGGCGGAGAAGACAGTCTTCAACTTTGTGGCTACGTACAACGACTTCGAACGCCGGTTCGCCGAGTTCCTCGACCGTGCGCAGGACGTGCGCCGCTTCGCGGCACTTGCGGCCACGGAGCAAGGGACGGCCGGGGTGCAGTTCCGCGTGGACTACCTGAAGGCCAGCGGCGCGGTGGGGTTCTACTACCCGGACTGGGCGCTCGTCCAGAAAACCGGGGACGGGGCAGCGAACTGGATCGTGGAGACCAAGGGTCGCGAGTTTCCGGGCACGACGGACAAGGACCGGGCCATGCGGGACTGGTGCGACCGGGCGCGGAAGGCGACAGGGAACGCCTGGCGCTTCGTGCGGATCAACCAGCGGGACTTCGACGCCCTCGAACAGGACATGTCCACCTTCGGGGAGCTCCACGCCGAGTGCTTCGTGCGGAGCCTGCGGCGCTTCCGGCAAGAACACGTGATCAAGCCGATGACCCTCGCTGAAATCCGGGAGGCCATCGCCGAGGGCCGTGAATGAGGCGCACCGTGCTGGACGCCTCCTGCGCAGTGGCGTCCATCCTCGGCGAAATGACCCTGCTTGCCGCCGCCGAAATGCAGATCCGGCGGGTGGTGAACCGGCCGGCCATCGTGCCCGCCCTTTTCTGGTACGAGGTTCGTCACGTCCTGCTCCGGGCGCACCGCCGCGGCCGGCTGACGGCCACCGGCCTGGGGGAAGCCCGCGCCCAACTGGCGGCCCTCGATCTCGAAGCGGACGCGGACCATGACGAGGACCGAACGTTCGCCCTGGCGGTTGCGCACGGCCTCAGCGTCTACGACGCGTCCTATCTCGAGACCGCGCTCCGCCGCGGAGCGGCCCTCGCCACCCTCGATCGCCGCCTTGCCGCCGCAGCGAACGCCGAGAACGTCCTGACTTCGGCGGTTCAAGGGTAGGACCGGTTTACAAGAAGTCCCCATTGAGGCCGGTGGGCGGCCGTTCCGGACCGCCCGCGGTGTGGGGGGAAGGTGCGGTCAGTCGGAGGGATCGGGATCCGGGCGCCTGACGGCGAAACCCAGGACCTCGAACCGGGCCCCGAAGAGCAGGGGGCCGGAGCCGAGGAACGCGCGGGCCGGGTACTCGCGGGTGAAGAAGGTCCGGTAGACCTCGTTGAAGGCGTCGTAGTCGGCGACATCCGTGGCGTACACCTGGACCGACACCAGGTCGTCCATGGTCAGCGCGGCGGCTTCCAGGGTGTTCCGGATGTTGGTCAGGAGGTTTCGCGCCTCTTCCTGGGGGGTTTCCGGAACCGTCTGGTCGGGGCCCAGTCCGAGGGTGCCGGACACGTAGAAGGTGTCTCCCACCATCACGCCACCGCTGAAGGGCGGGACGTCGGCGTCGGCCGAGGTGCGCGGGTTGACGTAGGTCCGCTCGGGCGGCGCGCGATCCGGCTCGCTCGCGGGGCCGGGGTCGGCCACGCAGCCGGCGAGAAGCGGCAGGGCGATCAGCGGGAGAAACAGGCGTCGGGTCATGTTCGTGGCTCCTGGGTTTATGGTGAAATCCGGTTCGCGGTGGAGGGAGTGGCATTCCCGGCGGCCGCGGGCTTCGTCGTCATCACGGGTGGAATCTGCGTATTCGGGTGAGAGCTTCGGTGATCCGGGGTTCGGACTGGAGCATGGAGACTCTCGCGTAACGGGTCCAGCGGCCGCCGAAGGCGCTGCCGGGGAACATGAGGACGCGGGCGTCGAGCAGGAGGCGTCGGCAGAACGCCTCGGCGGAAAGGCCGAAGCGGGAGACGTCCGCCCAGAGGAAGAAGCCGCCGCCGTGGCGCGCCACCGGGATGCCGAGGCGCGGCAGCCCCTCCATCAGCAGCCGGCGGCGGGGCGTGTAGATGTCGCGCAGGCGGGCGGGGAAGGTGTCTCCCCCGTCCAGCGCGGCCGCGGCGGCCCGCTGGCAGAAGAGCGAGGTCGGTCCGGAGATGGCGGCCTTCAGCCGCGCGCAGGCGGCGACGGCGTCTGCCGGGCCGGTGATCCAGCCGATGCGGAAGCCGGTCATCGCGTAGCTCTTGGAGACGCTCCCCAGCGTCAGCGTGCGATTCTTCATCCCGGGGAGACGGACCGGGGAGAGCACCGGACCCGCTCCGTCGAACGGCATCGCGGCATACACCTCGTCGGCCACCACCCAGAGGTGATGCCGCTCGGCCAGCCGGCAGAGTGCCCGGACCTCCTCGTCCGTGGTGCGGGCGCCGGTCGGGTTCGAGAAATTCACGATGGCGAGAAGGCGCGGACGCGAGCACCGGGCGAGGACCTTCT
>JAAXGI010000303.1 GCA_012267505.1 Gemmatimonadota bacterium | reverse complement strand
ATCCCGGGGGGATCGAGGACCCGGATGCGCGCGAGGACGCAGAGCGGGCCTGGAACGCCTACTGGGCGGCGCGCTCGCCCGCCCTCGGGGAGTATCTCGAGGCGTTCGCGGCGATCGACGAGATCCCGGTCGGGGGCGAGGTCGAGGCCGGAAAGCTGAGCGCGATCCGCGAGAAGGAGCGCCGCCGCGCCCGGCTGCAGGAGCGCTGGGGGGCGCCCGAGCCCCCCTGGTCGAGCGTGAGCGCGAACGTCCTCTGGAACATCCCGAGCATCCCGGCCTCGCAGATCTCGATGGTGGGCGGGATCACCGGGTTCACCTTCGCGCCGGTCGGCGCCTGCGCGACCTTCGGCGTCTGCCTGAAGCTCGCGGCCGACGCGATCCGGAGGGGGGATGCGCGGGCCGTCGTCATCGGCGCCACCGATCCGCCCCCGCACCCGCTCACGGTCGCCTCGTTCTTCCGCGCCCGGGTGATCGCGTCGGGCGGCCCGGTCTCGAAGCCCCTCTCGGCCCTCCGGGGCACCCACGTCTCGGGGGGCGCCGTCATCTGGATCGTGGGCGAGCGCTCCTACATGGAGGGGCGGGGGCTCCGGCCGCTCGGGCTCGAGCCCGTCGCCGTCGGGGTCTCGGCGGACGCCGGACACATCATCACGCCCTCGAAGCCGGGTCCGCTCTTCGCGATCCGGGAAGCGCTCTCCGGGTCCGGGACGGATCCGGCCGAGGTCGTCAGCTGGGATCTCCACGCCACCGCGACGCCGGGCGACTACCTCGAGGTCGAGAACATGCGCGAGCTCCTCACCGGCGAGGTGCTCGTCACGGCGAGAAAGGGCACCTTCGGCCACGGGATGAGCGCGAGCGGGGGCTGGGAGCTCACGGCGCAGTATCTCGGCGCCGAGCGGGGGATCGTCTTCCCGACACCGCTCGGCCGGAGCGAGCTGAACGGGGAGATCGCGGGGGTGCACCGGTCGTTCGTCTACGACACCCCCTGCACGCTCCCGAGAGGACCGTCGGGGAAGCTCTCGATGGGCGTAGGGGGGGTGAACGCCGCTGTGATCTCGAGGCCGCTCGGAGCGGCCGGGAGGAGGTAGGGCAGGCGGCCGCGCCGGCTTCCCGGGCGCGGCTCAGCGCGACTCCGGCCCGCCTCCCGCCGACCCGCCGCGGGTGGCCTCGCGGAGGGCGAGCGCGGCGGCCGCGTTCAGGGGGAGCGCGACGGCGAGCACCTCGGCGTTTCCCTGCGAGAAGGGGGTGAGGAGTTCGAACACCGCACCGGCGGCCGAGAGGAGCGCGATCCCGGCGGCGAGCCCCGCGGCGGCGCGGCCCACCCTCCGCCGCTCCCACCCCCTCCTCCAGGACCCCGCTCCGAGGAGCGCGGCGGGGAGGAGCGCGAGCGGGCTCAGGTGGAGGATGTTCACATTCCACCTCCCGTAGGTGTGGTCCGTGAACCAGAGGCCGAGGAGGAGCGCGCCGAGGAGCCCCGCGGCCGCGCACCAGGCGGCGGCCGACAGCGCGAGGAGCCGGAGGGAGGACCGGTGTCCCCCGGCCGCCCGGCGTCCCGCGGCGAGGAGGAGCGCGCTCCCCCCGAGCCCGGAGACGAGCCACCACGCCGCGAACCCCGGAGGCTCGGCGGGTTCGGCCGGACGCCCGCTCTCCACGAGCACCTCCCTCGGTCCTAGGAGCGCCCCCCTTCCCGCCGCCCCGCCCGGCCTCTCGAACCCCTCGAGGCTCCGCATGAGCTCCATGGGGATGAACATCGCGTCCCACTCGCTTCGTGGAGCGTCGCCCCGGGGCCCGATGAGGAGCGAGAGTCCGTGGTTGATCCCGGGCATCCCGCCGAGGAGCCTCCGGACGTGCCACCGGTAGCTTCTCCCCGTCTCGGCCCCGGCGAAGGAGTCGGCGAGGATCCCGCCGAGCACGGTGTCGAGCATGTCCCGCACCCGCGTCGAGCAGTTGTCCTCGAAATAGTGGTAGAGATAGTCCCGGTTCCCGGGCTCGAAGTTCTCGCGGACGAGGCGGTCGAGCTCGGCCGCCTCGGCCCCCGAAAGCAGGAGCTCGTTCGAGTAGACGCTCCGCCCGGCCGTGCGGTATGCGTCGAGGAAGGCGCCGGTCTCGGCGGGCCCCATGCTGTAGAGCATCCGGCCCCGGAGGAAGCGCGGGATGAAGTCCGGGTCGGCGAAGTTGAAGAGCCCCCAGTTCCACGCCAGATCCTGGCCGGTCAGGCGGTCGCGGATCCGGATCGCGTTGTGGCCGAACCTCTCCCAGACCGCGTCGCCGTGGCCGACGGTCAGGAGAGAGACCTCGTAGCGGTCCGTGGCGGCCGCCGGAAGGGGGGCGGGCGGCGCCTGGCCGGACGCGAGGAGGATCGTCGCGAGGGCGGCGGTCGGGAGCATCGTCGCTGGGGCGGGGGTGCTGGTCCGGGAGCGGAACCCCTGATCCTCTACGGGCGGGGTTTGCCGGTCAAGCGCCGTCGGGGTAGGATCGTGCGTTGTTTCACGGCGGACATGACGTTAGAGGCAGGCACGCACGATGAAATATGACACCGACGATATCCGCATCACCGGGATGGAGGAGGTGGACGCGCCCGAGATCCTGATCCGGGATTTTCCCGTCTCCGATGCGGACTCGGAGTTCGTCTTCAGGACCCGGGCCGGCGTCGCGGACATCCTCCAGGGACGCGACGACCGGTTGCTGGCCGTCGTGGGACCGTGCTCGATCCACGATCCGGAGGCCGCGCTCGAGTACGGCGAGCGCCTCCGGGAGGCGGCGGAGGGGCTCGGGGATGCGCTCCTCGTGGTGATGCGGGTCTACTTCGAGAAGC
>JAAXGI010000222.1:824-7279 GCA_012267505.1 Gemmatimonadota bacterium | reverse complement strand
GCGCTAGGGGGATCAGCGCGGGAGCATCGGCCCGCCGGCTGCGCCGGTGCGCCGCGTCACTCCCTCAGCGGTGTTCCGACCAGCGATTCCAGCGTCGAGAATGAGATGTGGAACTCGTAGACCGCCGAAATCTCGTCCCTCTCCGCCTGTGAGAGGTTCGCCTGGGCATCCACGACCTCGATGGAGGAGGCCAGACCGAGGCGGAACCGCTCCTGCGCCAGCCGGAGCTCCTCCGCCGAGTTCTCGCGGATCCCCGCCTGCAGCTCCGCGATCCGGAACGCCGTCTCGACCGCCCGGAGCGCCGTCCCCACTTCAGCCCGCAGCCGGAGTTCCTCCGCTTCGACCTGCCGGCCGGCGTTCGCCGCGGCCACGCGGGCTTCTTCGAGCTGGAGCTGCCGCGAGAACCCCGTGAAGAGCGGGATCGAGACGCTGGCCGATAGCGATACCGGCTGGCGCTCGTAGCTGAACGGGAACCCCGAGTTGGCCCGCTCGATGTCGGAGCGCACCGTCGCCGCGACCGCCGGGTTCGAGACGTCGAGGGGGCCGCAGTCGCGGGCCGGGTCGCCGAGGAGCGCGGAGATCCGGTTGTCTTGGAGGCATCCCTGGTACCGGCCGGAGACCTGCGCGAGGGCGTTGTTGACGAGCGGATCGATCCCGTCGGCTTGGAATACCGAGCCCGTCCAGGACGCCGAGAGCGAGACGCTGGGGAAGTACTGGGACCGGGCCATCCCCGTTTGCGTCCGGGCGGCCGCGGCCTCGCTCCGCGTTGCGCGGAGGATCGGGTTCCCCGCGAGTGCGAGCGCGATGAGTTCGGCGCCCTCGAGCACGGGCTCGAAGATCGGGAATTCCGTGGTGAGGGCGGCCTCCGGGCTCACCTCCGTCCCGAGGATCTGGCCGAGCGCTAGGCGCGTGGTGACGACCGCGTTCTCGGCCTGGACCAGCTGGATCCGCGCCTGCCCCTCCTGTGTCTCGGCCCGGCGGATGTCGAGGGGCGTCGCCGCGCCGACCGCAACCTGCGCCTCGGCTTCCCCGACGTAGGCCTCCGTCCGCTCGACCTCGACGCGTGCCTGCTCGAGCTCCTCGTCCGCCTGGAGGACTGCGAGGTACGCCCGCGTGACCTCGTCGACGAGCGCCGCCGCCGCGCCGTCGACCTGCGCGCGTGTGGCGACCTCCTGCGCACTCACGACCCGGCGCTCGAGGAACGCGGCTCCGGTCAGGCTGAGCGAGAGTCCGAGGTTGTAGACCGACGCGAGCTGTGCCGGCCGGGTCCCGAGGGTGAAGTCGCCGAACTGGCGCGAGCCGTCGGCCGTGTAGCCGAAGAAGTTCGAGAAGGATGCCTGGGGGACGAAGCTCCCCCAGCTGCTCCGCCGCCTCCAGCCCAGCGTCTCGAGGCTGCTCGCCTGGATCCCGAATCCCGGGTTGTTCTCCTGGGCGAGGCGGACGGCGTCGTCGAGGGAGAGCGCCTCTACTGGCGCGCCTTCCTGCGCCGCCGCTCCGGTCGGGAGGCATACGAGGAGGGCGATGAGCGTGGGGAGGAGGCGGACGGCCGGAGGGGCGTATCGGCTTCGTGGCACGGGAGAGGCTCCGGTTGCGCGGGCGGAGTGGGGCCGCCGGTCGGCGGGCTCTATCCGATACGCGGGAGCGAGCCCGAAAGATTCGGGCGGGCCGCGGCGTCCGGCCGGGTGGTCGCGGGAAGGAACCCGCCCGCCTCCGCCGCGGTCTCACACCGGGCACGGTCAGATGCCCGGAGGTCTGCGGGCCTTTCGGGTGCGGCTGGGATATGCGCGGTTCCCGCCGCCGCGGCCGTCTGCGTAGGGAGGCCGGACCCATCCAGGACGTGAGATAGTAGAGAAAACCCGGGTTTCCCCAACCACTGCTCGTTCCCGATGAAGGGGGCCGGCCGCCGTCCGGCTCCCCCGGACACCCGAGGCAGCCGCATGAGCCGAGGCCGGACGCTCGTTCTCCTGATCGCGCTCGCGCTGATCGCGGGCGGGGCCGTCTGGGTGTACGTCGCCCGGGCCGACCGGGGCCCGGAAGTCCGTGTCGAGGCCGTCGAGGTGCGCGACGTCATATCCACGATCACGGCCACCGGCCAGGTGCGGGCGCGTCGTCAGGTGGATGTCTCCTCCGATGTGATGGGCCGGGTGACGGAGCTCACGGTCCGGGAGGGCGATGATGTCGAGGCAGGCCAGATCCTCCTGACGGTCGATCCGAGCCAGCTCCGGGCGCTCGTCTCCCGGGCCCGGGCCACGCTGAGCCAGGCTGAGGCCGAGGTCGCGCGCGAGGTGGCGAATCTCCTCCAGGCCGAGCGCGAGCTGGCCCGCCTCGAGGGGATCGTCGAGCAGGACCCCGATCTCGTGAGTCTCCAGGCGGTCGAGGAGGCCGCGACGGCCGTCGAGGTCCAGGATGCGCTCCTCACCTCGGCCCGCTTCGGCGCCGAGCAGGCCGAGGCCGAGCTCGCCGAGGCCTCCGACCAGCTGGCCAGGACGACGATCCGCGCGCCGATCTCGGGGACGGTGATCCGGCTGAACATCGAGGAGGGCGAGACCGCCGTCATCGGCACGATGAACAATCCCGGGAGCCTCCTCCTCACGATCGGCGATCTCTCCGGGATCGAGGCCGTGATGGCCGTCGACGAGACGGACATCCCCCACATCACCGTCGGCGACTCGGCCGTCGTCGAGCTCGATGCCTTTCCCGGAATGCCGCTCCCGGCGAGGGTCTCCTCGATCGGCAACTCGGCGATCCAGTCGGGCGAGGGCACCCCGCCCGCGCAGGTCACCGGGAGCGTCGACTTCGAGGTGATCCTCGCCCTCCTCGATCCGCCCCGGGAGCTCCGTCCGGATCTCTCGGCGACCGCCGACATCATCGTGGACCGGAAGTCCCGCGTGCCTGCCGTGCCGATCATCTCGGTCACCGTGCGCTCGGAGGGGGCGGACGACGAATCGGAGGAGGAAGAGGGCCAGGACGAGGGGGACGACACGCCGACCGGCCCGATCGCGCGCGCGCTCGAGGCGCCGTCCGCCGAGGGCGTCTTCGTGGTGAGCGACGGCGTCGCTCACTGGACGCCGGTGGTCCTCGGCATCACTGGCCAGGAGCACTTCGAGATCGTCTCTGGGATCGCCCTCGGCGATACGGTGGTGAGCGGCCCCTACCAGGTCATCCAGGACCTCGGCGACGGCGACCGAATCCGGGTGACCGGGTCCGGGGAGCGGCCGGCCTCGTGACGGCGGCGGTCCGCGCCTAGCCCGGCCGAACGATGCGCGTGCGCGAAGGGGTGCGCCTCGCCCTCCTCCAGCTCTGGCAGGAGAAGCTCAAGAGCGTCTTCGGGCTGCTCGGCGTGATCATCGGGGTCATCTTCCTCATCACCGTCGTGAGCGTCGTGGAGGGGATGGACCGGTACGTCACCGAGGATCTCGCATCGGAGCTCTTCGGGATCGGGACGGTGCAGGTGCGGCGGGTCCCCCAGGTGCAGATCAACACCGACCCGGCCGAGCGGCGTGCATGGCGGCGCCGGCCGCGCCTCACCCTCGATGACGCGGAGGCGATCCGCGACGGCCTCTCGGTGCCCGCCCTCGTGGGTGTGGAGTCGGGCTTCTCGGGCGAGGTCCGCGCCCCCCGGGGCGCCGGCCTCGACAACGTCCGTGTCCGCCTGGTGTCCCACGAGATCCTCGAGATCCGCGACTGGGTGGTCGCGGAGGGACGGGCGTTCTCCCCGCAGGAAGCCGAGAGGGGACTCCCCGTGGCGATCCTGGGCACCCGGGTGGCCGAGGAGCTCTTCCCGGCCGGGGATCCGCTCGGGCAGCGCATCCACATCCGGAACTTCCCCTACCGGGCGGTGGGGGTGCTCGAGGAGCAGGGGAGCCTTCTCGGGCAGTCGTTCGACAATGTCCTCATCGTGCCGGCCGTCTCCCCCGCGGCCCGTTTCCTGAGCCGCCCCGGCACCGTCACCGGGATCGTGATCAAGACGGCCGATCCGGACCAGATCGGTGCGGCGCTCATGGATGCGGAGGCCGCGCTCCGGGTCCAGAGGCGCCTCCGTCCTGCGGAGCCGAACAACTTCACGCTCGAGACGGCCGACGACTCGCTGGCCTTCTGGGACCGGATCTCGACCGTGCTCATGATCGCGCTTCCCGGCCTTGTCGGGATCTCGCTCGTGGTCGGCGGGATCGTGATCATGAACATCATGCTCGTCTCGGTCGTCGAGCGGACCCGGGAGGTCGGCATCCGGATGGCGCTCGGTGCCCGCCGCGAGGACATCGTCACGCAGTTCCTCGTCGAGGCCGCGACCCTCTCGGGGAGCGGCGCGGTGCTGGGTGCCGCGGTGGGGGTGGGGGTGGCCGCCGTGGTGCGCACGGCCACTCCGCTTCCGGCCGCGATCGCAGCCCAGTGGGTCGTGCTCGCCGTCCTGGTGGGCGTCGCCGTGGGGGTCGCCGCCGGCGTCTACCCCGCGCTCCGCGCCTCCAGGATGGATCCGGTCGAGGCCCTCTCGTATGAGTGAGGGTCGGTTCCGCGCCCTCATCCCCGGCCCGCGGGTGGTGAGCGGCGTCGTCGAGGGCCTCCGGATCGCGATGGATTCCATCCGGGCGAACGCCTTCCGCGCCGGGCTCACGGTCCTCGGAGTGGCCATCGGCGTTGCCGTCGTGGTGATCATGGCGGCGCTGATCGCCGGTGTCCGGAGCATCGTCCAGGAGGGGGTCGAGGCCGCCGGGCCCCGCAACTTCTTCGTCACTCGCTTCGACCTGAGCGATGTCCAGCTCACGCCGGACGGGAGCGGACGCCCGCCCTGGTGGAACCGTCCCCCGATCACCGCCGCCGAGGCGAGACGGGCGGCGGCGCTTCCGGCGATCCAGGATGCGGTCCTGAGCGTCCCGCTCGAGGACGCGGCTTCCGGCGGAGGGATCACCGTCGAGTACGGCGCGACGAGTGTCACCGGCGTCGCCGGTGCGGCCGAGACGGAACAGTGGCCGGAGTACCGCCTCGTGGAGTTCGTCGAGGGCCGGAATTTCGTGGCGGCCGAGGTGGAGCAGGGCCGGAGCGTCGTGGTCCTGACCGAGCGGCTGGCGGAGGACCTCTTCGGGGAGGGGACGAGCGCGGTCGGCCGGAGGATCCGGGCTACCGGAGGCCCCTCCGGCCGCGTCCCGCTCACCGTGGTCGGGGTCGCACGGCCCGGCGAGAGTCTCTTCGATGAGCAGTCGGCACACGTCGCCGTGGTCCCGATCACGACCGCGCGCAGGCGGATGGGGACCTCCGACAGATGGGCGCAGATGATCGTCGTGCCCCTCCCGGACGTCGAGCTGTCGGTGGCGGAGGACCAGGTAATCGGGCTGCTACGGAACATGCGCGGGCTCGACCCGGGGGTGGAGAACGACTTCTCGATCATGCGCTCCACACAGCTCCTCGAGTTCTTCGACCGGATCACCGGCGTCTTCTTCATCGTGATGCTCTCCCTCTCCTCGGTCGGCCTCGTCGTGGGCGGGGTCGGCGTGGTGGGGATCATGCTCATATCGGTGACCGAGAGAACGCGCGAAATCGGGGTGCGGAAGGCGCTCGGTGCAGCACGGCCGGACATCCTCTGGCAGTTCCTCGTCGAGGCGGCGGTCCTGACGTTCCTCGGAGGGGCGGCCGGGCTCGCCTTCGGCGGGGGGCTCGCGTCGCTCACCGCCGCCCTGACCCCGATCCCCGCATCCGTGCCCGCTAACGCGGTCATCGCCGCGCTCTCGATGGCGGTCACCACCGGGCTCGTCTTCGGGCTCGTGCCGGCCGTCCGGGCCGCCCGCATGGACCCCGTCGAAGCCCTGAGGTACGAGTGAGCACCGTCGGCCGGATCCCGTCTCGGCGCCGGTGCGGTCCGGACGCGTCCCCGCGCGGCGGTCGCGGGATCTGCGGAGCAGGGCGTGGCCGCGGGTAGGGGAGAGCCGGCGCCCGGCGCCGGACTGGAGACGCCGGTCGTGATTCAGACGCGGCGCCTGAGCAAGCACTACGTCCTCGGGGCCGAGGTCATCCGGGCGCTCCGGGCCACGGACCTCACCATCCGGAAGGGGGAGTTCGTCGCGATCATGGGTCCCTCGGGTTCCGGGAAGTCCACCTTCATGAACCTGCTTGGCTGCCTGGACACCCCCACGAGGGGGGAGTACTGGCTGAACGGACGCGATGTGAGCCGGCTTACTGACGGCCAGCTCGCGAGGATCCGGAACCGGGAGATCGGGTTCGTCTTCCAGACCTTCAACCTCCTTCCGCGGGCCACGGCGCTCCAAAATGTGGAGCTGCCGCTCATCTATGCGGGCCGGCGGTCGTCCGAACGGCGCGAGCGGGCAAGGGCCTGTCTCGAGATGGTCGGGCTCGGGGACCGCATGTCGCACAAGCCCCCCGAGCTCTCCGGCGGGCAGAGACAGCGCGTTGCCGTGGCCAGGGCGCTCATCATGCAGCCCCACTACATCCTCGCAGACGAGCCC
>JAAXGI010000222.1:0-756 GCA_012267505.1 Gemmatimonadota bacterium | reverse complement strand
GAGCCGACCGGGAACCTGGACTCGCACACGACGGCCGAACTCATGGATGTGTTCGTTCGGCTGAACGGCCGGGGACAGACGATCCTGATGGTAACCCACGAACACGACATCGCGGGGTACGCCGGGCGCCAGCTCCACCTCCTCGACGGAATCGTCGAGCGGGATGTCGTCAGCGAAGGCCGCGCCGGCCGGAGGAGCCCCCGGCTGCGCTCTCCGGTCTATGCGCGCGGGACGGAGGACGTGGCTGTCCCCGGGGGGCGGCCGGCCGAAACCGCGTGACCACCCGCCTGCGACCGTTCGCGCGCGACGCTGCTCCAGTCTTGCCGGACTCCGCGATCCGGGAAGGGATCGCGGGGAAGAAGGCGGCAGGGGGGATCCCCGGGCCGGCGCGGCTGCGAAAGGCTGCCGGGCAACCGCTGGGCGTCCCGGGACACATCCCGGTCGACGCGGTCGGGAACGGAGAGATCGGCACCCGGGTCGCGGACCTGCAGACGCTACCGGGACGGTGGGTCGTCCGGGAGAGGGGACGCCTCTTCCGCTACGGCACCGAGGAGTTCGAGGCATCCTTCGAACCCGCCGAGTGAGGGCGGATGGGGCGGTGTCAGAGCACCCCGGGGATCACGGCCTTCCGCCCGGGCGGGTAGTCGTCGAACCGGTCCAGGTACCACTTGTGGTGGCTGAGCGCCCGCGGGACGAGGTTCGCCGCGGTGTAGGCGAAGAAAGCGAGCCCGCTGTACGACCACGTCGCCACCGCCC
>JAAXGI010000025.1 GCA_012267505.1 Gemmatimonadota bacterium | reverse complement strand
GAATGGAACGCCCGAGCAGTAGTCCTGCGCGAAGAAGAGATTCGCATAGCCGTTCAGGCTCCACATCTCTGCGATGCGGGGATCGTTCGGAAGAAATTCGGCCAAGCGCTCCGCCGCGTTCCTGGTGCCCACGCGGGCCCGGTGCAGATCGCGGTACTCTCCCAGAAGCGTCACGTTACGGACATCCATCTCGCGCCGGTCCACTTCGTTGCGGGTCGGAAAGGTGCCGGAGAGGTGAAACTCGTCGGCAAGCATCCCGGAGTAGACCACCTGGCCGCCGCCCCCGCTGGAGTAGGCCTCCGCGAAGAGGCCGATGGCGCCGGCCCAGTAGAGCTCGGCACCCTTCGCGCCGGCGACGTCCGCGGGCGTCACGATGTCGGGGTCCACCACGCTGAGGAGCTCGGCCGTGTCGCACGCGCTGAGACCCCACGCCGCTCCCGGGACCAGCAGGGCCGTCCGGACCGTTTTTCTGAAGTACTTCATGGGTCGGCCTGCTCCCTAGAAGGTGAGGTTGAGGCGGACGGTGTAGTAGCGGACCGGTGGCTGGGTCAGGAACTCGCCGATCCCGAAGTTGTCGGCAGATCCGGACGAGTTGATCTCGGGATCCATCCCGGTGTAGTCGGTCCATGTTCCGAGATTGCGGCCCGAGAGGCTGAGCAAGCCGCGCGTCGCGCCGATCCGTCCCATGATGGAGACCGGGAGTTCGTACCCGACGCTGACTTCGCGCAGCTTCCAGAAATCTCCCTGCTCCAGGTACCCCCACACCGTCTGGCTCGGGTGGAAGAGCGACGCCACGGCGCGCGCCTGTCCGTCGAGCGGCGTGGCGGGATCGACCAGTGCTCGGCAGCTCCGGAAGCGGCAGCGGAAACGCTCGGTGTCGTTGGAGGCGACGTAGTCGCCCCGGTAGTCCAGGAGTCCATAGACGGTCACGTCCTCCAGGATCCGGAAGTTCCAGCTGAGCGTCAGCTGTTTCTCCGGCTGTCCCGGACCGGCGAACTCGATGGTGTCGTCGACCATGACCTCGCCGGCCGTGATGATGCCGTTGCCGTCCCCGTCGTCCCAGCCGAGTATCGGGCGGTCCCACTGCCCGCCGAGCGGGAAGCCGGGCACGAACCGTGTCTGGGTCCCGATCGGCTCCGTGCCTTCGCCAAGGGAAAGCAGCTCGTTGCGGTTGATCGAGCCGGAGAGGGTCATGGTCCAGCCGAACCCGTCGAGATCCACGAGCTCCGCCGAGAGTCCTGCCTCGTAGCCCGTGTTCTCCACCTCTCCGATATTGATCCAGCGGGACTGGCTTGCTCCCAGTGAAGGCGCCAGCGGGGCGTCGACCAGAGCCCCGTCGGTCTGTTTGTCGTAGTAGGTGAACTCGAGTCCGGCGCGGCCGCCGGCGAACTCGGCGTCGAACCCCACCTCGATCTCGGTGGACTTCTCCGGCTCGAGCAGGCTGTTCCCGATGCTGCCGATCGAAACGCCGGATCCCGTCTCGTCGTCGGGAGTGGTGATCGCATTCGCCGACAGCGTGCGGATCGCGTCGTCCGACCCCGGCTGCAGGCCGGACTTGCCCCACGCGGCCCGGAAGCGCAGCTGGTCCAGCATGGGAATCTCGGGGAAGAACGCCTCCTCCGAGGCGATCCACGACAGACCCGCCTTCGGGTAGTAGATGAGGTCGAAGTCCTGGCCGAAGGTGCTGTTGTCGTCGGCCCGGACGGCACCGGTCAGGAAGAGACGGTCGTTCAGCCCGAACTGCTGGTTGAGGAAGAGGCCGGCGGTCTTCTCGAAGACGTGGAACTCGCTCGAGAACGTCTCGGCGGCCAGGCCGATCGATGACCCGCCGTTCACGATGTCGGTCCCCCAGGCGAACGTCCCCGTGTACTGGTTCTCGAAGTACTGCATCCCCACGGTGGACCGGGAAGTGATCGATTGCGTCAGATCGAAGGACGCGGTGCTGCTTGCGTCCAGGGTGTACTGCCACTGGTTCCGGTAGTCGGTGTCCTTGCGTCCGAGGTTGTCCTCGCCCGGCACTCCGATGTCGCGCGCGAAGAAGGAGATATCGCCGCGGTTGTAGTAGTCCACTCCCGCGGTGCCGCGGACCGAGAGCCAGTTCAGGGGCAACCAGGTCAGCGTGCCGCCGGCCGTCATCCGGTTCGTATCCTGGTAGAAAGTGCGGCCGAAGACCTGTGCCGGGCGCTGGAAGCCCCAGCCCCGCTCGGGGTTCGAGCCCCCGAGGTAGGCGCTGGGCAGGAAGCCGAACGAAGTGTTGTCGTTGGCCATGTACGCGAAGTGACTGTCCAGGTACGACATCCGGAGCGCCAGGCTGACGCGGTCGGTGACCTGGCTGTTCAGGTTGATCCTCAGATTCCGGCGCAGCAGCTGATTGGGGCGCTCCACCTCGCTGGTGATCGGAATGCCGCGCGCCTCCAAGTCCTCGCGGTCGGGCTGCGGGAGGGAGTACGGCCCCACCTCGGTTTCCACTTCGCCCGCGATGTAGTAGTTGATGCGCTCGGTTCCGCCCGTCACCGAGAGGCCGTGCTGCATGCGGCTGCCGTCGTCGAACGGTGACAGTTCGGGGTCGTGGAGGACCTGGTAGGACTCGATCGAGGTCTGGCTGCAGAGGCCGGCCGCCACCTCGTTCAGGCGGCAGCTCCGGGCGTAGCGGACCGAGCCGGAGTCCAGCCCGGAGAAGTTCAGCGGGTAGGTGTTGGGTTCCCGGATGAGCCCGCCCTCGGTCCAGAGGTTCCAGCGTGTCGGCCCGGGCAGGCCCCGCCGCGTGGTGATGCGGATCACGCCGTTGGCGGCCTCGGTACCGTAGAGCGTCCCCGCGGACGGACCCTTCACGATCTCGATCGACTCGATGTCCTCGGGGTTGAAATCGTCGAGGCGCGAGGCTTCCTGCCCGCCGGCCGCGAGTCCGCTCATGCGGTTGTCGACGCGGATCCCGTCCACATAGACCAGCGGCTCGTTGGAGAGCGAGATCGAGCTGGAGCCGCGGATGCGGATGCGCGAGCCGACCCCTGACGTTCCGGCGGAGCTCAGGACCTGCACGCCGGCGGAGCGCCCCTGCAGGAGGTCTGACAGGTTGTGAATCGGAGCAACTTCGCGGATCGCGGGGGCGGCGATGTCTTCGACCGCGTTGCCGAGCTCACGTCTGCGCTGCTCCCCGGTCGCCGTGACGACGACCCCGTCAAGCGCGATCGCCGAGATGGAGAGTTCGAGGTTTACCTCTGCGGTTCCGCCCGCCGGCACGGTGAAGTCCCGCGCGACCGGCCCGTACCCGATGAGTGCCGCGCGCAGGGTATGCGTTCCGGCCGGGATGTTGGGGATGACGAAACGCCCCTCCGCATCCGTCAGCTGTCCGAAGTTCGTGTTCTCGATCAGGACCTG
>JAAXGI010000152.1 GCA_012267505.1 Gemmatimonadota bacterium | reverse complement strand
GCTTCACCCACCACTCCTCGATCGCACCGACCGGCACCATCTCGCTGTCGCTCGCGAACAACGCGAGCAACGGGATCGAGCCGAGCTTCGCGCACCACTACTCGCGCAACGTCATCCGGACCGGGCGCAAGACCAAGGAGAAGGTGGACGTGTGGTCGTTCGAGCTCCTCGCCTACCGCGAGCTCGTGAACCCCGAGGCGGAAGGGCCGGACGACCTCCCCGACTACTTCGTGAGCTCAAGCGACGTCACCCCGCGCGAGCACGTCGACGTGCAGGCGGCGGCGCAGCGCTGGGTGGACTCCTCAATCTCCAAGACCGCCAACGTGCCCACGGACTTCCCCTACAAGGACTTCAAGGACATCTATCTCTACGCGATGGAGAAGGGGCTCAAGGGCTGCACCACGTTCCGGTTCAACCCGGAGGCGTTCCAGGGGGTGCTGGTCAAGGACGAGGACCTCGAGAACACGACCTACCGCTTCACCCTGGACGACGGCCGGGTGATCGAGGTGCGGGGCAACGAGGAGATCGAGTACGACGGCGAGACGCACACGGCCGCGAATCTCTACGACGCGCTGAAGGAAGGTTACTACGGGAAGTTCTGATACCACGGAACGGGGGGAACCCGGTGGGAAACCCACGCGCGAGCCCCCATCTCGGGACCGAGGGACGAGAGAAGAAAAGCGGAACGAAAGTCATGGCAATCAAGGTGGACGGACGGATCGTGAAGTTTGGCGTGGCGGACGAAGCGGCCGAGACGAAGGCCCGGGCCCAGACCCCGGCGCCGGACGCCCCGCAAGGGGCTGCGGGGCAGGCCCAGGAGGCCCGACCGACCGCGCACGTCATCCAGATGCACGAGCAGCTCGAACGGCCCGAGCAGCTCGCCGGCTCGACGTACAAGATCAAGACCCCGCTCTCCGATCACGCCTTGTACGTCACCATCAACGACATCGTCCTCAACCCGGGGACCGAACACGAGTTGAGGCGCCCCTTCGAGATCTTCATCAACTCGAAGAACATGGAGCACTTCCAGTGGATCGTGGCCCTCACGCGGATCATCTCCGCGGTGTTCCGGAAGGGGGGCGACGTCGCGTTCCTGGTCGAGGAGCTCCACTCGGTGTTCGACCCGGGGGGCGGCTATCTCAAGCGCGGGGGCCGGCACGTCCCGTCGCTGGTGGCCGAGATCGGCACCGTGATCGAGGACCACCTCATCAAGATCGGGCTCATGACACGCGAGAGGCCCGACGAGGGCCAGCAGCGCCACATCGACGAGATCCGCCGCGAGCTCGGGTGCGAGGACGGAGAGTTCCCGGCCGACGCGGTGCTCTGCGCGCGATGCAGCACCAAGGCGGCGATCATGCTCGACGGGTGCATGACCTGCCTGAACTGCGGGGACTCCAAGTGCGGCTGATCACTGAAAACCGCGCGGGGGAGACCTTCTCGGGCCGGGGCTCGCCGCCCCGCCCGGCCGGATCGCCCCGCCACACCGAACAACGGGCGCCGGAAGGGACTCCGGCTTTGGGCCCGCCGTCTCCCGGCGCACGGTAGTGCCGCCAGGAGACGGCGGGCCTTTTTTCGTCCTCGACCGGAACGACGCCCACCCGGAGCCTGCTCCTGCCGCAAGGCCGCCGCGCCGAGGGCCGACGCGTGCGCCGTCCCGATCCGCACGATGCAAACGGACTCTCTCCCCCGCGGTTGGTCTGCCACTTCCGGACGAGCAACGCGACGACCTGCGGACGCCCGCTGCGTCGACTGCTGATCCGGCGTGACCCCGGCCTCAGTAACCGAGCAGCCGCCCGATGAATCGGCCCGGTGCGAGCGCGAAACCGCCGGCGACGATCGCGCCGGCCATCGTTCCTGCCATGAACCGGGCGTGCACCCTCGCCCGCCCCGTACGGATGGCGTAAATGGCGACGAACATGCTGATGAGCGTCCAGATCGTGAGCGCGTGAATCCAACTGAACGCGCCGGAATTCAACTCCCGGATCGCGAAGGAGGAGAGCGTCACGCACAGCATGACGCCAGTCCACGCCCAGCCGACGATCCGGTGACGGAGAGTGCCCTTGGCGAGAGCGAGGTTCGCCGCCCCGAGGCCGAGGGCCAGCAGCGCCGCCACCAGATGCAACCAGATCACCATGCGCCTCTGACGGAGAGCGGGGAACGCGCGCCCCCGGCCCGTTCCCGGTCGCGAATCTGCTCCGTCGGCGGTGGGCGCCGCCGTCCCGTCAGTCCCTGAGCTTGACGGTGACCTCGACTTCGACGGTGATGCCGTTCGGGAGGGAGCCCATTCCAACCGCCGAGCGCGCTCCGTGCCCCGCCTCCTCGCCGAAGACGTCCACCATGAGGTCCGCGAACCCGTTGATGACCCGGGGATGCGCCCCGAAGTCGGGGTCGGCGTTGACCATGCCGAGGGTACGCACCACGCACTCGATGCGGTCGAGCGACCCGAGGGCCTTGCGAAGCTGGGCGAGGGCCTGGAGACCACAGAAGCGCGCCGCCTCCACCGCCTCCTCCACCGTCCGCTCGCTCGGGACCTTGCCGATCACCGCGCCGTTGCCGTCCGGCCGGTTCGGCCCCTGGCCGGAGACATGGGCGAACCCGCCCGCGATCCGCACCGGGATGTAGGTCCCGAGCGGCTTGCCGGCCTCCGGCAGGGTGATTCCAAGCTCCGCGAGTCGTGCTTCCACACTCATGTTCTCTCTCCGTTGGTGATGTCAGGTCCTGCTCTCGCGAGGAAACCGATCCGAACGAGGAGCGGCCGGAGCGGGGGAGAGGCGCGGGGTGGCCTCAGCCTGCCGCTTCGGCCCACATGCCGGCGGCATCGGCGGCCAATCACGAACGTCCCTGCGCTCGCAAGCCGGCGCTCTCCTCCCGTTCCCGGCCCGCGCCACCGCGCCCCGTCGAGTGCGCGGCCCGCCGCGTGGTCGGTGAACCAGTCCTCTCTCCGCCGCCTGGCTGATCAGCGGCCCTTGAAGACGGGGGGGCGCTTCTCGACGAAGGCGCGGGCGGCCTCCTTGTGGTCCTCGGTGAGGCCGGAGCGGGTGTGCCCCCACGCCTCGAGGTCCAGGCATTCGGAGAGCGGGCGGCTCTCCGCTGCGTTCAAGTTGCGCTTCATGTAGCGGAGGGCGATGGAGGGGCCGGCCGCAATGCGCTCCGCGGTCTTCTGCACCTCGGCGTCGAACTCCTCATCCGGGAACACCCGGTTGGCGATCCCGAGGGCGAGGGCCTCGTCCGCGCCCACCATGTCGGAGAGGTAGTAGAGCTCGCGCGCCTTCGCGCTGCCGACGAGCTGGGTCAGGAACCACGAACCTCCGAAGTCGCCGGAGTAGCCGACCCGGGCGAACGCGGTGACGAAGCGCGCGGAGGCGGCGGCAAGCCGCAGGTCGCAGGAGAGCGCAATCGAGAGCCCGGCCCCGGCCGCCGCGCCGCGCACCGCCGCGATGGTGGGCTTCGGCGACTCGTGGAGGAGGCGCGCGATCTCCATCCGGTCGCGGAGCGACTGCGCCCGCTCCTCAAGGGTGCCCGCGAACTCCTCGTTGCGGGCCATCGCCTTGACGTCGCCCCCCGCCGAGAACGCCCGCCCCGCCCCGCCGACCACGATGCAGCCGACCGACGCGGCGCGGGCGAGCCGCGGAATCGCCTCGAGCAGCCCGTCCATCATCTCGCCCGAGAGCGCGTTCAGGCTGTCCGGCCGGTTCATGGTGAGGATCGCGACACCGTTCTCGCATCGCTCCAAGAGATCGCTCATCTCGTCTCCCGTGTCATTGGCGTTCGGCGCGGATCCGGCCCGCCGCCCCGGCTAGTAGGTCACCACGCTCCGGATCGACTCCCCGGCGTGCATGAGATCGAAGGCCCGGTTGATGTCCTGAAGCGGCATGGTGTGAGTGATGAGATCGTCGATATTGATCTTCCCCTCCATGTACCAATCGACGATCCGCGGCACGTCGGTCCGCCCCCGCGCCCCGCCGAAGGCGGTGCCCCGCCACACCCGGCCGGTCACGAGCTGGAACGGACGGGTCGCGATCTCCTGCCCGGCTCCCGCGACCCCGATGATGACGCTCTCGCCCCAGCCCTTGTGGCAGCACTCGAGGGCCTGGCGCATCACGTCCACGTTGCCGATGCACTCGAAGGAGTAGTCGGCGCCGCCCCCGGTGAGATCGACGAGATACGCGACGAGGTCGCCCTCGACCTCCTTCGGGTTCACGAAGTGGGTCATGCCGAACTTGCGCCCGATCTGCTCCTTGCCGGGGTTGAGATCGACGCCGACGATCATGTCCGCCCCGACCAGCCTCGCCCCCTGGATGACGTTGAGGCCGATGCCGCCGAGCCCGAACACGACCAC
>JAAXGI010000282.1 GCA_012267505.1 Gemmatimonadota bacterium | reverse complement strand
GTCGCAGTTGGACCCCGGGAAGGTGACGACCGCGACCTTCACGCCCGCTCCCCCCCGCTCCCGTCTCGCCCGGGCTCCGGAGCCTCGCCGCGGACCTCGACGTGGTAGTCCTCGGTCACCGGGTTCGCAAGGAGCTTCCTGCACATCTGTCCGACCCGCTCGGCGGCCGCCTCTCCGTTCTCGGCGTCGACGACCAGATCGATGATCTTCCCGATCCGCACCTCGGAGGTTCCCGCGAATCCGAGCGACTCGAGCGCGTTTCTGACGGCGCTTCCCTCGGGGTCCAGGAGGCCGGGCCGGGACCGAACGCTCACTTCCACCAGGTAGCGCATCAGCGGGTGTCCTCCCTCTGCCCGCCCGTGTCCGGGCGTGAACCGCGTGCCGGGCCCTCCGCCGGGCGCGCCCCGGACGAAGGATAACGGATCGGAGCAATCTCCCTATAGTCGACCGACCGGATCTCGGCGTCGCCCTCGTCGGCCCCGGCTCCCTCCTCATCGAGGAGCGGATCCTGGTCAGGGAGCCGGTCGACGAGGCCGAGAACCGTGCTCCGGGCCACGCCCCAGACCGTGTAGGCGCAGAGCACCGGGAAGATCGCGTACTCGGGGACCGCGAGCGCCGCTGCGGCGAGAAGCGCGAGCAGGAGCGATCTGGCCGTCGCGAGCGGGGTCCGGAACGAGAGCCGCGGCACGATCGGGTAGGGGATGTGGCTCAGCATCAGCGCCGCGAGCACAACCATCAGGATGCCGACCGTCTGCGGAGACGGCGCTCCCCCGACCACCGGGGAGAGCGCGGCGGAGGTCAAGAACGGGTAGACGGTTGCGAGCACCATTCCCGCAGTGGGGGAGGGGAGCCCGTGGAAGTACCGCTTCGCGTGCCCGGCCTGCTCGACGTTGTAGCGCGCGAGCCGTACCACGACCGCCGTCACGTAGAGGAACGAGAGGATCCAGCTCCACGTCTGGCCGTCGAAGAAGAGGGCGTAGGCGAGGAATCCCGGGGCGACGCCGAAGGAGATGGCGTCGACGAGGGAGTCGAGTTCGGCGCCGAACCTCGATCCCGTGGCCGTGAATCGGGCGATCCGCCCGTCGAGCATGTCGAGGAGCGCGGCGAAGACGATCGACCACGAGGCCGTCTCGAACTCCCCCCTGGCCGCCGAGACCATCGCGTAGATCCCGAGGAAGAGATTGCCGAGCGTGAAGGCGGAAGGGAGGATGATGATCCCGCGCTCGAGCCTCACGCGCTTCGCGCGCACGCGCTGGATCACCGGGCGCCGCCCTCCTCCGCGCCGAACGACGGCGGCTCGTAGGCGTCGAGCTGCGTACCTGTGAGGCGCCGGAAGATCTCGGTGTAGCGCTCGGTGGCGGCCGCGATCACGGCCGGGTCGAGCGGAGGCGGGGGGGGCGTCCGGTCCCATGCCGGCAGCCCGTCGAGCCAGTCGCGGACCGGTTGCTTGTCGAGCGAGGGCGGCGTCTCTCCGAGCCGCCAGCTCTCGGCGGGCCAGTAGCGCGAGGAGTCGGGCGTCAGCACCTCGTCAATCAGGAGCAGCCTCCCGTCCTCCGACTCGCCGAACTCGAACTTCGTGTCCGCGAGGATGATCCCGCGCGAGGCGGCCTCCCGTCGGCCGAACCCGTAGACCGCGAGCGAGAGATCGCGGAGCCGCTCGGCCATGGCCGTCCCCACCCGCTCCTCCACCCCCGAGAAGGGAATGTTCTCGTCGTGGCCGTCGTCGACCTTCGTGGCCGGGGAGAAGATCGGGGGCGTGAGCTCCTGGCTCTGCTCGAGGCCTGCGGGAAGTTTCTCGCCGGCCAGTGTGCCCGCCCCACGGTATTCCCGCCACGCCGAGCCCGAGAGGTAGCCGCGCACCACGCACTCGATCAGGAGCGGCCGGGTCCGCCGGACGAGAAGCGAGCGGCGGGCCCAGTCGCCCGCCGCTCCGACGAGTGCCGGAACGCGGCGGGCGATCTCCTCGGGCCTGGCCGCGACGAGGTGGTGCTCGATCTCGCCGCCGAGCTGCTCGAGCCACCACGCCGTAAGGAGGGTGAGGACCTCTCCCTTCCGGGGGACGGGCTCGGCCATGACGACGTCGAAGGCCGAGACCCGGTCGGAGGCCACCATGAGGAGGTGGCCCGACCCGGCGTCGTACATCTCGCGCACCTTCCCCCGGTGGAGGAGGGGGAGTGGGAGATCCGAGCGGAAGATCGGCAGGTGGGACAGGGTTGGCTCAGACGCGGACATCGGGTGCTCCTGCGAGTTCGTCGGCCTCGGCTCCGAGGCGCTCCAAGATGGGCTCGACCCACTCGGCAAGGAAGGCGTCGACCTGCTCGGGCGCGCGGCCGATGAAACGGGAGGGCTCGAGGAAGGCACCGAGCGCCTCCTCGTTGATCCCGAAGGCCTCGTCGGCGGCGATGCGGCGCACGAGGTCGTTCGTTCCGCCGCTCCTCATCCGGCCCGAGGCCGCAAGCGCGTGACGCCGGATCCTCTCGTGGAGCTCCTGGCGGTCGCCGCCGCGCTCGACGGCGTGCATGAGGACCGCCTCGGTGGCGATGAAGGGAAGGTGCCGTGCGAGGTTCCGCCCTATGGCGGCGCGCTGCACGGTGAGCCGCGAGGCAACGTCCTCGGCGACGACGAGCGCGCCGTCGAGCGTGAGGAAGGCGTCGGGGAGCGAGAGCCGGCGGTTCGCCGAATCGTCGAGGGTACGCTCCATCCACTGCGTGGCGGCCGTGATCGCGGGGTCGAGCGAGAGGGTGATGACATGCCGCGCGAGCGCGCAGATCCGCTCGGCCCGCATGGGATTGCGCTTGTAGGGCATTGCCGAGGATCCGATCTGCTCCTCCTCGAAGGGTTCCTCGACCTCGCCCAGGTGTGCGAGGAGCCTCAGGTCGTGTCCGAAGCGGGAGAGAGAGGCGGCAACACCAGCCAGCACGCCGCCCACCCCCGCGTCCACCTTGCGCGGGTACGTCTGGCCGACGGCGCCGTAGCGGGCGGAAAACCCCATCCGGGCCGAGACACGGCGGTCGAGCTCCTCGACCTTCGCGTGGTCGCCGCCGAAGAGCTCGAGGAAGGACGCCTGCGTCCCGGTCGTGCCCCGCACGCCGCGGAAGCGGAGGCGCCCGAGGCGGAAGTCCAGCTCCTCGACGTCGAGAGCGAGGTCCTGCGCCCAGAGCGCCGCGCGCTTCCCGACCGTGGTCGGCTGGGCCGGCTGGAAGTGCGTGTAGCCGAGCGTCGCGAGATTGCGGTGGCGGCGGGCGAAGCCGGCGAGGGCGCGCAGGGTCCGGACCACGCGCGCGCGAATCAGGGTGAGCGCGTCGCGCGTCAGAATGAGGTCCGCGTTGTCGGTCACGAAGGCGGAGGTGGCTCCCAGATGAATGATCCCGCGGGCCGCGGGTGCCACGTCGCCGAAGAGGTGGACGTGCGCCATGACGTCGTGGCGGAATCGCCGTTCGTACTCCCCGGCCCGCTCGAGGTCGAGGTCATCGAGTCCTCCGCGCATTTCCGCGAGCGCCGCTTCGGGGATCGGCAGCCCGAGTTCGGCTTCGGCCTCGGCGAGCGCGAGCCAGAGGCGGCGCCAGGTCCCGAAGCGGCGGCCCGGGGAGAAGAGGCGCTGCATCTCCGCCGAGGCGTACCGTCCGCTCAGCGGATGATCGTAGCGTCCGTCTGCTTCAGGCATCCTGCGGCGGCCGGCCAGGAGGCGGACGGTGGGGTGTCCTCACCGTCCGAGGATGAAGTCGCGGGCGGCGTACCCGCGGTTCCGCTCGAAGTAGAGGCGGACACGCGAGCCCGGAGGGATCTCGCCGAGGACCCGCGAGAGGTCCTCGGCTCCCTGGATTCCGCGGTTTCCCACCTGCACGATCACATCCCCCTCGAGGAGGCCGAGGATCCTGCGGAGCTCAGGGGAGATTCCCGTCACGAGGGCGCCGCGGGCCGATTCGACGCCGCGTTCGGCCCGGATGGGCTCTGTGAGGGTGACGAGCTCGAGTTCCTCGAACACCGTGACGCGCTCGGCACGGAGGGAGGGGAGCTCCTCGAGCGTGAGGCGGATCGCCCTGTCCTCGCCCTCTACGGCAAGCGCGACGGTGTCCCCGGCGCGGAGATCGAGGAGCGCGGCCTCGAAGTCGAGGGGGCTCACCATACGCGTTCCGTTGATGTGCACGAGGCGGTCACCCGCCCAGATGCCCGCTTCCGCCGCGGGCGAGTCCGGCGAGGTCGCCGAGACGAGGACCCCGCGGGTGCGGCCGAAGGAGTCGGCCTCCTCGGGTTCCACCTCGAGCCCGAGCCAGGCGCGGCGGACTTCGCCGTAGGCGATGAGGTCGTCGGCGATACGGAGCACCCGCTCGATCGGAATCGCAAACCCCATCCCCTCGCTTCCCCCGCCGCGTGAGAAGATCGAGGCGTTCATCCCGATCACCTCGCCGAGCGCGTTGACGAGCGGTCCGCCGGAGTTGCCCGGGTTGATCGCCGCGTCTGTCTGGATCATCCCGAGGTAGAAGCCCTCCCCCTCACCCGAGGGAACGATATGGCGTCCGACCGCGGAGACCACGCCGACCGTCACGGTGGGCTCGGGGTTTGACAGCATGTTCCCGAAGGGGTTGCCGAGGGCGAGGACCCACTCCCCGATCCGGAGGTCCCCCGTCTGCCCGATCGTGACGCCTGCTAGCCCTCTCTCCTCCACCCTGAGCACGGCTACGTCGGTCGTCTCGTCCGCACCCGTGAGAATCGCCTCCGCGCTCCGTCCGTCGGGGAAGGTCACGAGGATCTGTTCGGCCCCCTCGACCACATGGGCATTCGTCAGGATCACCCCGTCCGCCCCGATCACGAACCCCGAGCCGAGTGACGGAACGAGCCGCGAGGTGGTCCGGCTCCCGAACCCGAAGGTCCCGAAGGGAAAGAAGTCGTCCCAGTACGGGTCCCGTGTGCGCACCCTCTCCGTCCGGAGGACGTTGACCGCGACGACGGCCGGGGAGACGCGCTCGGAGGCCCGGACGACGGCCGTCTCCCGGCTTTCGGCGATCTCCTGCCCGGCGTCGGACACCTGGAGCGCCGCGCGATCGACAGCGGACTCCGCCG
>JAAXGI010000263.1 GCA_012267505.1 Gemmatimonadota bacterium | reverse complement strand
TCCTCCGGGACCTCCGATAACCCGGCTTCGAACGGGTCGAGGGGCGGATCTCGACGGCCCGTTCGGGCCTGCCTTCCTCGGGTCCCGCCGGCGTAATCCACGCGCTCGGCCGCCCGAGAATCATGGTCCGGCTCCGGATCGCCCGCGGGAGCTCCGAACGCCTGTGGCGGGACCGCCGGGCGCAGGGACAGAATGCGGGTCCGTACCGGTTTCGAAATTTGGCCATTCGGGGTGGCTGGGGATACATTACCGGTCTCTGTGTCCGGGGCTCCGGCCACCGTGTCAGCCGACGCCGGGTCCGGAATCGCGGTCGGCAACCGAGATCCGAAGATGATCAGGAGGAGTTGGATGAAAGTCCGTCTTGGAGCGCTTGGGGGAGTCGCGATGGCCTTCCTCGTGGGAGGTTGCGCGGGCGGGGCTGCCCCTGGCGCCGTAGCGCCTCAGGCGGTAGCCGACGAAGACCTTCCGGACTGGGTGCTTGCCCTTCCGGAAGGCGAGGTCGCACGGGACAACGACCATACAGGCACCGCCGCGCTCTTCCTCGCACAGGGCGCCTACGACCAGGCGCTCGAGTCTGCACAGGCCGGCATGCAGTTCGACCCGACGAACCCGCAGTCCTTCCTCCAGGCGGCACAGGCCTACATCGGCCTCGGCGATCTGATGGCTGCCGACGAGATGTTCGACCAGGTCGAGGTGCTTGCTCCGCGGTCGGTACTCGAGGTCAATTTCTACCGGGAGACCGAGTGGATCGAGGGGTTCAACGCGGCGGTGGCTGCAATGCAGGGGGGGGACACCGCCGGCGCCCTGGCCGCATTCGAGCGTGCGCACACGATCTATCAGGGTCGGCCTGAGGCGATGGTGCAGCTCGGAGCGCTGTATCAGCAGGAAGGGCGTCTCGAAGATGCACTCGGGCTCTTCACGGAAGCTGTGGATCTGGTCGAGGGGCCGATCGGGCAGCGGGAGGAAGATCCCGAGACGATCGCGTCGAACGCCGAGAACCTTGCGGCGTCACGCTTCAACCAGGGACAGCTCCTCTTCGAGCTCGAGCGGTACGCGGAGGCGGCGGTGGTCTACGGGATCATCGTCCAGGAGGACCCCGACGACCTCATGGCGTACTCCAACTATGGCGCGGCCCTCGTTTCCGCAGGGGAGAGCGACCGGGCGTCGGAGGTATACGCGGAACTCCTGGACCGGCCTGGGCTTACGGCCACCGACTACAACTCCATTGCAGTCGGGGCGTACAACGGCGATCTCTTCCTCCAGGCGGCCGATGCGTTCGGGAGAGCCGCCCAGGTCTTCCCCGAGAATCGCGACTTCCTCTTCAACCAGACCCAGTCGCTCTATCTCCAGGTGCAGGCGCTCGGAGACCGGGCGGAAGAACTCGCCGGAGGACCGGAGGCCGAGCTTGCCGAGGTCGAGGGGGAGCTTGCCGATGCTGCCTCGATGCTCGTTGATGTCGCGACCGGACTGGTCGAGTCGGACAGCTACAACCGGACTGCCTATCAGTTCCTCCTCCAGGGTCTGGTCCGGCTCGAGCGGCAGGAAGAGGCAGCGGACATCGCCGACCGGTTCACCGGGCTTCCCTTCGATATCTCCGGGTTCCAGCTGACGCCGGTCGAAGGTGGGTATGTCCTGCCCTTCGTCGTGACAAACCGCACGGCGGCGTCCGGTGCCACGGTGGATCTCAGGATCCAGCTCTATGACCAGAACAGGGTGGTAGCCGGCACACAGGACATCTCGATCACGCTCGAGGACGCGGATGTGGCCCTCGAGACGCAGGCCGAGTTCCCCACTGATGCCGCTGTCGTGGGATACAACTACGAGATTCTCCAGGCTCCGAACTGACCAGAAGGATGCGGGCGTAGCTCAGTTGGCAGAGCATCAGCTTCCCAAGCTGAGGGTCGCCGGTTCGAATCCGGTCGCCCGCTTTCGTAACGGCGGAGTACCCCGCGGAGATCCTCGAGGGGTACGAGGGGTTCAGTCGTACCGTTGATGCGATGATGTCCGGGGGGCATGTCACAATGCTCCTCGCCTCCTGCGATCGCAGTATCGCCACCCGTGTTTTGTCTTCTCCCTCTCCTGTCATTTCTCTCCACCTCCGCTTCCTTCGGTAGTATCCACCCTAGCAGATGTCCGACCCATGTTGGTAAAGAGGGCGCCTCGTCCACATCTGCGTGTTCGCGTGGCACGGAGAAACGGGCGAGTCGGCAGGTCAGGTGCCCGACGCGATGGAAGTTCTGTGTGGTCCCGGAGTCCGATCTGCCGGGGCAGAAGACTATCGCCTTGCAGGCAGTTCATGGCCTGACATCCCGGTGCGGCATCGGAGGCCACCGGGCTGCGGTCGAAGCACTTACGGGCACTGCCGTTAACACTAGGCTGGGTGTTGACGGGGCGGGTGAGTAGGTACTCGGATCGCCCCAAGGAACTGAGTCCGGTCCCGTCGAGTCTATGATCAGTTGATCGGTCGGAACTGTGCGTGCTGGACTCGTCGCTGGGTTGACGGGGGTCCGTGACGACTTCTGGCGATTCGCTGTCGAGATATGAGCCCGCCTCGGGTTGTGCCATCCGGAACACTTCTGTTCCACGACCTGCTCGTTCCAATGGCCATTGACACAAGGAAGGCAGCATTAGAAGACTGGTCTGGGCCACGGGAACCGGCCCTCGCGACACCCAAGCTACGTGGGAAGCGAATGGCGAGAACGCTCCACCCGCTGCTGCTGTTGGCGGCCGTGCTGTCGGCAACCGACGCCGCTGGCCAAACGTGGCGAGGACTGGTCGTGGCTCCCGAGCAACGCTGCTCCCCGTATCGGTCGGATGACTACAGCTATCCCCAATCCGTCGAGGCCTCGATCGTGCGGGAGCTGGGCGGCATCTACTCCCCTTACACCGGCGAGCGCTTCGCCTCCACCGGACAGACCGACATCGAGCACATGGTTGCCCGCAGCGAGGCCCACGATTCGGGACTCTGCCGGGCTTCATCCGCTACCCGCCGCGCGTTCGCCCGAGACCTATTGAACCTGACCCTCGCCAGCCCGGGGTTGAACCGGGGGGTCAAAGGCGCGCGTGATGCCGCCGATTGGATGCCCCAGCGCAACCGCTGCTGGTTCGCCGCCCGTGTCGTAGCGGTCCGGAAGCGCTGGGGCTTGACCGTTGATGTCCGGGAGGCGAACGCCCTGGAGGCCGTCCTGTCCGGGTGTTCAGCCACCGAACTGGAGGTTACCCCCGGCGATGGATCGGCTGTCCAACAACCCGGTGGCGCGACTGACGCCCTCGAGCTCTGGGACGACAACGGCAACGGCATGATCACGTGCGCGGAAGCACGGCGGCACAGGATCGCCCCGGTCCCCCGTGGGCATCCCGCCTACCCTTTCATGCGGGACGGGGACGGTGATGGCGTCGTGTGCGAGCGGGATGAACAGTAGCCACAGCTGCGTTGATCGACACCCGCACGAGGGTTGTTGCACGCCGCGCATACCGGAGCCCGGGATTCCCGCCGATTGATCCTGCTTCCCAGCCATTTTACGACGAAGGAAACAGCTACAACCGAGCCGGAAGAAACGCAGATCGTGCAGTCCAGCTGCCCCGACTCGTTGAACACCACGGTCTGGGTGATCCCCGTGAACCTGGATCGCCGGAGCGCCCGGTCTCCATCGCGCTCGCGCTCTCTGACGGTGGGGGCAGGTCGTTGGCGATGTCTGCGACCCGGCGGGCCGATTCTTCCTCATAGAGGAGATCTTCAGCGCCGGGGCCGCACTTCTGCTCGCGTTTCGAATGGAATTCGAGGGGCAGGGACCGCAGGTGACGCTCCACCCGGTGGCCGACGAAGAGTGGCTTGCGGTCCGGCCTGACGGCGGGGCGGGTGGCACCCGGCGGGGCATGCGCGCCCCGCGCCACTTGGGCCCTAGCGCCGGCTAACCGTCTGGCGCGCCCCGATCTCGACCACGCCAACGCGATTCGAGCTCGTCTGGTGAATCAGGAGGTTGCCGTCGCGCGTCACCCAGAAGTTCCGGACGATCCCGATTCCGGACGGGATCGGCCAGCTCTGGAACTCCTCGGTCTCCGGATCGAAACGGACGAGTGTGTCGGGGCGTTGACGGGACTCGTTGTACCAGACGACATCATCCACGACCGCCAGTGCGTACGGATGCGAATCCGGACCGCTCGGCGACGGCCATTCGCGGATCGTTCCCGTCTCGGGATCGAGGTGTCCGATCCGCCCCATCGTGGAATTCCCGTACCAGATCGTGCCGTCGCTCGCGATCCCGAGCCGGCGGATCCGCGAATCGGAATTCGGTACCTCGTAGTAGCGCACCTCCATCGTCTCGGGGTCCAGCGCGCCGATCTTGTTCGTTCCGTTGTAGGCGATCCAGACCGTACCCTCGGCGTCCACCTGTATCCCGTAGGGTCTCGGTTCCGTATCGATCTCGGTCAGCTCGCCTGTCTCGGGATCGAGGCGCCCCAGCATTGCGGCCTGCTGCGCGGTGAAGTAGAACATCCCGTTCGGATGGAAGACCGCGGAATGCGGATCCCTGGCCCGCGTCGGGTACTCGGTGATCTCGCCTGTCTCGGGATCGAGGCGTCCGACTGTGGTGTTGCTGTTGCCCGTGTACCAGATGCTCCCGTCCTCGTGCGGAACGATCGTGTGCGGGCGGGCCTCCTGCGGAAGCTGGTACTCCCTCATCTCCCCGGTCTCAGGGTCGAGCCGTCCCGCGAGACTCGCCCACATACCCGTCCACCAGATCGAACCGTCGGGGGCCTCGGCGGCGTCCCGCGACCGCTGTCCAAGTGTCGGCACGATCCATTCGGTGATCCGGACCATCTCCGGGCCCTCGAGAAGGACGGGCCGCCTCTCGGTGGTCTCGGGGAAGTGGCTTGCAAGGTACCTCGTCACGACCGCAGCCTCGTCGTCCGGAAGCTCCATCATCGTATCGATGAGGTCCCTCCACCCGACCTCGTCATAGCCGGCTGATCCGACGATCTGGCCCGTGCCGTGGCACTGGGTGCAGGCCGCCTCGACGAGTTCGCGTCCTTCGCCGGCGGGGAGCGGGCCGCCTCCGCGTTGTGCCTCCACCGGGCCCGCGATACTGACGAGTGCAATGATCAGGCAACCGAAAACGAGCGATCTCAACATGATCCCTCCCGCCGTCTGGACCGGGGCATCGACGCCGAGCTCTCCCCGACCGCACGAGAACGCACCGGATGACAAGGTCAATCTATTGCTTTCCGGCCCGGGCTGCGACATCGGGGATTGTCCAACGGCCGACGAAAAAACGTCACGTTAGACCAGAGTCTCTCGCTCCGCCCTCCGGAGAGTTGGCCTGGCCCCAGCGTCTCTTGCCGGAGTCCGAACGATCATCTATGGTGCCGGCTCCCTGATGGCATTTCCCGAGACAGAGGCGACAACCATGAGAGTCTCAACCCGCGGCCGCTTGGCGGTACTGGTGCTAACTTTCGCAGCCCTCGCCGGTTGCCAGGCGGGTGGCCCGGCGGATATGGCCGGCGACGGAGGCGCTTCGATGATGGCGGCGGCGTTGCCGAACATGCCGGCGGATGCGTCCGGCCCGCAGGTTCCGGAAGGCGTGGCCCAGTTTGCCGTGGATCCGTTCTGGCCCCAGCCGCTCCCGAACAACTGGATCCTCGGGCAGGTGGCCGGCACCGCGGTTGACCAGTACGACAATGTGTGGATCATCCACCGCCCCCGGACCGCACAGGGCACGAACGCGGGGTCGACACCGCTCCAGACGACCCGGGACCAGACGTGGGGCCACGATCCCCTTCAGTCGCTCTGCTGCACCACGGCTCCGCCCGTCGTTGCCTTCGACCCGGACGGCAATGTGATCCATGCTTGGGGCGGGGACGATCCCGACGGTGAGTTCCTCTGGTTCAACAGCGAGCACGGGATCTTCGTGGACCACAACGACTACGTCTGGGTCGCCGGGAACGGCGACAACGACCACCACATGATGAAGTTCACGGTGGAGGGCGAGCTGGTCCTTCAGATCGGAGCCGTGGGGGCGAGTCAGGGGAGCAACGATCCGAACACGGTCAACGGCGCTGCCCAGATGGAAGTTGATCCCACGACGAACGAGATCTATGTGGCCGACGGCTACGGGAACCGCCGGATGGTCGTCTTCGATGCGGAGACGGGCGAGTACCTCAGGCACTGGGGCGCTTACGGCGAGACCCCGGTAGACGAGGATCCGGGCCCCTGGGATCCGAATGCCCCACCGAGCCGGACGTGGCGGACCCCGGTGCACGGCGTGGCAATCTCGAACGATGGCCGGGTCTACGTCGCGGATCGCCCGAGCAACCGCATCCAGGTCTTCGAGAAGGACGGGACGTACATCACCGAGGGCGTCCTCGCGCCGGATACCTACGGACCGGGCTCGACTTGGGAGATCGAGTTCGATCCGCTCGATACGGAACAGCGCTTCCTCTATATCCCGGACGGAACGAACAACAAAGTCTGGACGCTCGACCGCGAGACACTCGAGCCCGTGTATTCCTGGGGCCGCGGAAGAATCCAGCCCGGTCAGTTCGACTGGCTGCACTACATCGCGTTTGACTCGCAGGGCAACATGTACTCGGGCGAGGTACAGACCGGCCACAGGGTGCAGAAATTCGTGCGGCTGAACGGGAACTGAGTCTCGTTCGTTCGAGGATCGACGGACGCTGCGTCCGGAGCATTCACATTCCGGGCGGAGGGATGTACCGGCGTNNCCGGCGTAGGGCCCGGCTGCTGCCCGGAGCGGGTGTCCGATGCCCATTGAATTCGAACATCCCGAGCTCCTCTACCTGCTCGTTTTCACCCTTCCGTCCGCCCTCCTCCTCTGGCCCGCAGCCGGCCGGGGGATCCTCTTCTCACGCGGTGAGGCGGCGCGCGCGCTCCCGAGCGACTGGCTCGGCCGCTCGGAGATCCTTCGCTGGTTGCCGGACCTCCTTCGGACGTTGGCGCTCGCATGCGTTGTCTTCGCCCTGGCCGGGCCAGAGCGCGTCGAGGTCGTCCGGGAATTCGCCGAGGTGGGGAAAGGGACGGTCCTCGCCGTCGACCTCTCGTCGTCGATGCTTGCAGAAGACATGGACGGGCGGAGCCGCATGGACGTGGCCCGCGAAGCCGCCATCCGATTCGCGCGGCGGAGGCAGCTTGACGAACTCGCTCTCGTGGGGTTTGCCGGAGAGGCCCTGACCCGGGTGCCTCTCACTACGGATCCAGAGGTCATCGTACACGGCGTCGAATCCCTCGGCGTCGAGCTCGTGACGAACGGGACGGATATCTCCTCTGCCGTCGTCGCCTCGGTGAACCGGCTCCTCGAATCGGAGCGGGAGGGGAGAGTGCTCGTTCTCCTCACCGACGGGGCACACAACGCCGCCGGTGTGCCGCCGGTCGCTACGGCGCGCGCGGCCGCTTCGCGCGGCGTTCGCGTCCACTCGATCAGCCTGATGTCTCCCGGGCAGGCGAGGGAGGCGGATCTCGAGGCTTCCGGGCAGGGTGGGGAAGCGGCCGCGGCGACAGTGCTCTCCGCGCTCTCGGCTGTGACGGGTGGAGCCTATTTCCGGGCGACCGGAGCCGCGGCGCTCGACTCGATCTACAGCGAGATCGATCGGCTCGAGGCTCCCGAGCCGGGCACCGTCGAGCGCGAAACCAGGCGGCCCGTCAGAGCCTGGTTTCTCGCCGCTGCGCTCCTCATCTTGGGATGCGGGAGCCTTCTCCAGGGCTCCCGGCTCGGTATCGTGCCATGACCTTCGATGATCCCGGGTTCCTGCTCGTCACCGCGCTCGTCGTGCTGGTTGTTGTCGGTGCCCACGCCCGGCATGCGCACAGGCGGCGGCGGCTCGGGGACTTCTTCGGCGGTGCCCGGGGTGCGACCCGAGTATCCGCATCCGGGCTCTACGGCGCGCGTTCCGGTCGTCTCCTGCTCCTCGGGCTCGCGACGCTTGCACTCGGGCTCGGAGCCGCCGGCCCGCTCCGGTCGCCGCCTGGGACGCCGGCGCCCGCCGCGCGTGCCGGGTCCGCCGTCATCGCGGTCGATGTCTCCGTGTCGATGCAGGCAGCCGACGTCCGGCCGACGCGGCTCGCGCGGGCGGTGGAAGCGGCCGAATCCCTGCTTGGCGGCCTGGGGGGGACGAGGGTGGGGCTGGTTCTCTTCGCGGGAGCCGGATACACGCTTACGCCCCCGACCAACGATCCGGATGTTGCCGCCTTCTTCCTGGAAGGGATCGGACCGACGGTGATGAGCTTCCAGGATCCCGGATCGCTTCTCACCGCAGGGATCGGGGAAGCTGCGCGGCTCCTCATCTCAGAAGGCGGGTCGGCAGAGCCCGCGATTGTGCTGATCACGGACGGGGAGTCGGGGGAATCCGAGGAAGCGGTCCTCGAGGCCGTGCGTGCCGTCGCCGCGCGGGGGATCGCCGTCCACGCGGTGGGTGTGGGGACATCGCGCGGGGCGGAGATGTCGGTTTCCGGCGCTGGATCCGCCGGGGCGCTCGTTCGGGACAGGACCGGCACGCCGGGCGTTTCGAGGGCGCAGGCCGCCCTCCTTCAGCGGGTCGCGGATGCGGGCGGCGGCGAGTACGCGTCCGCCTCCGACGCCGCAGCGCTCCGGCGGGTACGTCGGGCGGCCGGGTCTGGGAGTGCTCCGGTCATGACCACGCCGCTCGAGGCTGCCGGCGCGGACACCGGTTTCGTACTTGCCGGAGCCGGGCTCCTCTTCCTTCTGCTTGAGAGTCTCGTCGAGCTCAAGGCCCGGCAACGTGCCTGGACGGGTCCCGCGAGGTATCCGTGAGGCGGCTTGGATCCGGTGGTGTGTCCCTGAGGCTTCGGGGTGTCTCGATCCCCCGCCCGGTCCCGGGTCTCCTCCTCGTGCTCGCGGTCGTCTTCCTCACAGCGCGCGCTTGGACCAGCATGGAATGGGGCAACCGGCTCTTCCGCTCCGGAAGGCTGAGCGCCGCCGCCGATGTCTATGCGGCGCGGGTGGACACGACGGCTTCCGGCGCACGGGCATCGTTCAACCTCGGGACCGCGCTCCTCCACCTCGGTTCGGACGAGGCCGAGCGCTATCTCCTCCGCGCGACCGGGGGGAGGGACTCGGCTGCGGTCCAGCGCTCCCACTACAATCTCACGGTCCGTCTCCTCAGCGGTGTCGAGCCCGACACCGATCCGTTTGCCGCCATTCCCCTGCTTTCCGGCGCCATCGATCACGGTCGCGCCGCGTTGCGCCTCGATCCCCGGGACGACGACGCCCGCTGGAATCTGGCGCTTGCAATCCGGGCCTACGCGGAGGTCGCCGAGGTGTTCGAGGAAGGTCCGGCGGAGAGTGACACCGAGGTGCAGGCTCCCGAAGAGGAGTCGGAGGAGGGCGGCTCGGAGTCCGAGAGCGGCGGGGCGGGGGAGGAACTGGAGGACATCACGCCGCCGGACAGCCAGGGCCGCCCTGCAGGTGCCGCTGAAGGTGTGCGCGAGGCGCTGTCGCGCGAGGACCCGGGGTCGCTCACGGAGGCGGCCATCGCGGACATCCTCGCGGGCCATCTCGACGACACCGAACGCCTTGTCCGGGCAATCCTCTGGGCGGGCAGACCCACGGTGGACCGCCGGAGCCGGGAGCCGTTCCCGGGCGGAGACTGGTGACGGCAGAGAACCGCGACGCCGCGCTCGCGTCCGCGGCGTCGGCGTCGCCTGCTACAGGCCTTCGCCCTCCGCCATCAGGTTGAGGTGCTGTTCGACCTGGTTCAGGCCGCCCTCATCGAGAGAGATTGTCCCGTCCCCGGAGAGATCCTCCCCGCCGGCCAGCGCTTCCGTGAGCTCGGCCAGCTCTCCGGTCAGCGGATATGCCCGGTTGTAGACGCCCGCGCCGACGATCTCTCCGACCTTCGCTGTGATCCGCTCTGCGCGCGCTGCTATGGCCCTCGCCGCCGCCGCGACGTGGGCCGCGTGGGTGCGGACGTTGTCGCTCGCATCGGGGGTGGCTGCTGCCATCTCGATGTGCCGGACGATCGCATCGGCAGCGGCCTTGAGGCCGAAGCCGGAGCCCGGGCCGTTCGGGAACTGCGTGGGATCGACGGCGTGAAGAACGTGGCGCGCATGGCGGATCATGGGATCGATGTCCGTCGGATCCCCGCCCGCGGACAGTTGGGCGTGCTGGGCAGCCGTCTCCGCATCTGCGATCGCGACAGCTAGAAGTCCCTCGCCGTCCGGCGTTCCGGAGAATGCCTCCTGCACGTGGAGGATGTGGGCGTGCGCGGCGGGTAGGTCCTGGGCAAGCGTCGACAGGGGCGACAGCCCCGCTGTGGCAAGAGCGGCGGATACGGCGAGGAAGAGCAGGGGAGACATACGCATAGGATTCTCTCGGTGGAGGAACTAGGGTAGCCGGGATCGTTGCATTGCCGGCCTGCTGCACAGGTGGAGAGCCCAGGACCGGTTCAAGATGCCGACGATGGAAGATAATGCGCCGGAAGGGGTCCGGCTTGATAGCGGACGGTGTTCGAAAGCCACGTATTCGCGGCAAGTCCGAATCGACCCTCGTCACCTGTGGGGATGCCGAAAAGGGGCGGGCGGCCAGCTAGTTTGCGGAATGCTGCTCGATGCGGTCCATCGCTCCGACCAGGAACCGGGAAGACCGTGTCCTTCTCGGCCGGTGACAACTCCGATCCCGGCGCGATGTACTCTGCGGCGTGGTCAAGCAGGCTTTGCCAAGCGTAGATCCCGTTCTGGACGGATCGATTGGTGTGCATCTGGTCAGTGGACCCTATAAGTCTGCCGATCACAAATATATCCAAACCCGATGGAAACTGTGGGGTAGGCTGGCACGGTTGCATCAGGTCCGGCTGGGACTGCTGGGCTTCTGTCGCCTCGGCGAGCGGACGTCCGGCCAGGGGCGAGGGACCGGGAGAGTCGCCAGCCGCGTCTGAACGCTCGGTCGACCACCAATCTGTCCGGGGCACGCTTCGTCCGATCGAAGCGACGGGCTGCATGTCGCACAGGATCAGGAACCAATGAGCGGATCAGTTGATCGGGCGCATCCGGGCGGGGACTTCCCCGCGTCGGCGGGGATTCAGCACTGCGTCGACAAGCTCGTCAGGGCCTACCGGGTCCGCGGCCACATGGCCGCGCGCTTCGATCCGCTCGGACTCGCCCCGGTCGAGGGTCCCGAGCTGGATCCCGGCTACCACGGGCTCCCTCCGCAGGACATGGACAGCAGGATCTCGCCGGACACGCTCTCGGGTTGCGGGCTGGACACGCCTCGTGCAGTCCTCGACCGGCTTCGCGAGACCTACACGCGTTCGATCGGCGTCCAGTTCATGCATATCGACGATCTGGAGATCCGCGAATGGCTCCAGCAGCGGATGGAACCAGTCGCGAACCGCGTGAATCTTTCACTGGCTCGCCAGCTGAGAATCCTCACGAAACTGACCGATGCCACGATCTTCGAGGAGTTCGTGCTGAAGAAGTTCATCGGTGCCAAGAGTTTCTCACTCGAGGGGTGCGAGACTCTGATTCCCCTGCTCGACCTCCTCTTTGAACGGGCCTGCGAGCAGGGAGTGACCGATGTCGTGATCGGTATGGCGCACCGCGGCCGCCTGAACGTCCTCGCCAATGTCGTTGGCAAGAACGCGCAGGAAATCTTCCGCGAGTTCGCCGATGCGGACCATGTGCACTACGAGGGCCGGGGGGACGTCAAATATCATCTTGGCTACCGGGGACGATGGAAGAGTTCCCAGGGCAAGCAACTCCGGCTATCCCTCTGCTTCAATCCCAGTCACCTCGAGTTCGTCAATCCCGTCGCTGTCGGCCGGCTTCGTGCCCGGCAGGACCGGGACGACGACGCGGAGCGGCGCCACGGCCTCTGTCTTCTGCTCCACGGAGATGCCGCCTTTGCCGGAGAGGGCATCGTCCAGGAAACGCTCAACATGAGCCAGCTATCCGGCTATTCCGTGGGCGGAACGGTCCACATCATCGTGAACAACCAGATCGGGTTCACGACGACACGGTGGCAGGCCCGCTCGTCGACCTACGCCAGCGGGATCGCCAAGATGCTGCAGGTACCGATTCTGCAGGTGAATGGGGAGGACCCCGAGGCCACCGCCCAGGTGGTCCGCCTTGCGCTGGACTTCCGCAATGAGTACCGCCGCGACGTCGTGATCGACATGTACGGCTACCGGCGGCGCGGCCACAACGAACTCGACGATCCCCGCTTCACGCAGCCGCTCATGTACCGGGCCATCGGGCAGAGAACCCCGATCCGGGAGGCGTACGTCCGGCACCTGATGAAGCAGGGCGGCATCACGAAGGAGGAGGCCGAGGAGATCGTCGTCGAGCGGCGCGATCATCTCGAGCAGGAGTTGGCCCGGGCGAGAAGCGAGGACTACATATTCGTCGGCGATCAGGTGACGGGAGAGTGGTCAGGCTTCAACCGGGGTTCCGACCACCAGGTTGCCGAAGTCGATACGGGGGTGCCTGCGGGCCGTCTCAGCGCCATCCTCAAGAAGCTGAGCAAGACGCCCGCGGAGATCGTTCCAGACTCACGCATCGTCCGCTGGCTCCAGCGGCGCAGCGAAACCGCCAGAGGCGACCGGCCGGTCAGCTGGGCGGACGGCGAGGCGCTGGCGTTCGGAAGTCTGTTGCTCGAAGGGGGCCGGGTGCGGATGACCGGCCAGGACTGCGAGAGGGGCACCTTCGGACACCGGCATGCCGTCGTGCACGACCGCGAGACGGGATACCCGTACGTCGCACTCCAGCACCTCTCCCCCCGCCAGGGTCCGTTCGAGATCCACAACAGCCCGCTGTCGGAAAGCGGCCCACTCGGCTTCGAGTACGGCTACAGCCTGGAGTCGCCGGATGCCCTGGTGATCTGGGAGGCGCAATTCGGCGATTTCGTCAATGCCGCCCAGGTCATCATCGACCAGTTCATCTCCAGCGGCGAAGACAAGTGGAACCTGTGGAGCGGGCTGGTGATGCTGCTGCCCCACGGGTTCGAGGGGCAGGGCCCGGAGCACTCGAGCGCACGGCTGGAACGATTCCTCCAGCTGGCGGCCGAGGACAACATGCAGATCGTCAATCCGACGACGCCGGCGCAGTACTTCCACGTCCTGCGCCGACAGATGATCCGTCCCTGGCGCAAGCCCCTGATCCTGATGACACCGAAGAGCCTGTTGCGTCATCCTCAGGCGGTGTCCGAACTGGACGAGCTCTCGGAGGGCCGCTTCCAGCGGATCCTCGACGACCCCGAGGTGGGGCCGATCGGGGTCCGGCGCGTTCTGGCGTGCAGCGGAAAGTTCTACTACGACCTGCGGACGGCCCGGGAAGAGGGCGGACGCCACGATCTGGCCATCATCCGGTTCGAGCAGCTCTATCCTTTGAGCACCGAAACGGTTGCGGCGGCCCTGGCTCCGTACGGGAACGCCGATGTGTGGTGGGTGCAGGAGGAGCCGAAGAACATGGGAGCGTGGCGGCATCTCCAGATGCGCTTTCCTGGATCGTTCTCCCGCGTGGTCTGCCGTCCGGAATCGGCCAGCCCGGCGACCGGATCACCGGCGAGCCACAAGCGCGAGCAGCGCCAGCTGATTGAAAAAGCAGTCTTCGCCGATTGACGAACCGGTCGAGTGGGGGTGCCGGCGCGATTCAGCCAAGGCCTCCTTCGCGCCGGCGATTCACCGCCTGCTCCGCGGTCCGGCTTCCGTGACATCGGAATCGCCATCCCGGAGGCGCGGCTCGGGAGGGGGAGGTTCGGGAAGCCGCCCCGCCTCCCGGAGGGCACGGCGCAGAAGGTAGTCGATCTGCCCGTTGACGCTCCGCAGCTCGTCAGCGGCCCAACGTTTCAGTGCAGCCAGGACCGCCGGATCGGCACGGAAGAGGAACGGCTTACGGGTCGCCATCCGCTTGGCCAGCTCCGTCGCCTGTCATGCCGGTCCTCTACTGGTAGAGTGTGCCCGTGTTCAGCACCGGCTGGGTGCCCTTGTCGCCACAGAGCACGACGAGGAGGTTGCTCACCATCGTGGCCTTGCGCTCCTCGTCGAGTTCGACGATGGCTTCGCTCGAGAGTTGCTCCAGCGCCGCCTTCACCATCCCCACGGCACCCTCCACGATCCGGCTGCGGGCGGCAATGACTGCTCCGGCCTGCTGTCGCTGGAGCATCGCCGACGCGATCTCCGGGGCATACGCCAGGTGCGTGATCCGTGATTCGAGGACCTCTACCCCGGCGGCGTGGAGCCGGCCTTGGATCTCCGTCTTAAGCTGACCCGCGATTTCCTCGGTGTCGCCGCGCAGGGACAGCGGCCCGTCGTCCTGCGTGTCGTATGGGTACCTGGTCGCCAGGTTGCGGACTGCCGCCTCGCTCTGGACGTGCACGAAATTGACGAAGTCGTCCACCTCGAAGGACGCCTCGGCGGTATCCACCACTCTCCAGACCACCACGGCGGCGATCTCGATGGGGTTTCCGTCGGTGTCGTTTACCTTGGATCGTTCCGTCTCGAAGTTCCGTACCCGCACTGAGATCCGCTGCTTGGTATAGAACGGGCTGGCCCATCGGAGGCCGGACTCGCGCACCGTGCCTACGTAGCGGCCGAAGAGCTGTAGGACCCGCGCCTCATTAGGGTCCACCATGAAGAGCCCAAAAAGGAGCAGGATGACGGTTGCCTCTAGGAGCGCAACCAAGGCAATCGTGAGGCGGGTCGGTTCCAGAATCCCGAACACGAACGCCGCGACCCCAGAGACCAGGAGCCCCAGAAAGACAAGTAGGACCGGGACGCCACTGGTCGACTTGACCGTAATCTCGTTCATCGCTTTCTCCTCCCATCATGACTGCTTTCGTATGATATCTATATGATATCATATAGATATCTCCATGGCAAGGCGAAGGCCGGCGTCGCGCGGGCACCTAGCGTTCCCGGGGGGAGGACGTTGTTCCTGCAAGTCGGCAGCAGCGATCCCAGAGGCGAAGTGGCGGAGGCCGTCCGTGGCGGGGTGCCGACTGATTGAGTCGTCCGAGCGTGACAGGAGGGCAGATCCCAGAGGCCCACGTGAGCCCGCGCGACAGCCACGGGCGACGATCGCTGGACCGGGAGTCGGCCCCGCGGCGTGGGCTCGGCGGCTGTCGGCTCAGGGGTAAGTGTCCAGGTTGTCCGGTGGACTCACTCGCTCAGCGGGGTAGGCGGCGGCGCGCATGCGGAGCTAGCGGTTCATACGTTTCCCGAGATCTGTCCCGCCTACCGCCAAACCAGCTCACCGCCAGTCCGCCAGACCGCTGCACCTGTTACGCTCTCTCGGCAGACTCTGTGGACACGTTCCGCCGGACTGGGCATCGTCGGACGCTTGTTCCACGCATGCGCCGAGCCTGCTTGTTGCCGGATTGCCCGTCAAGCATCTTCCGTTGCTGGCGTGGCCGGTGCCGTCTCTCTTGTCCCACCCCCCCGGGGCCGATTGCAACATGGTGTTCCTTCGTCCGTCCAGATGCCTTCAGCTACTCGCGCTCCTCGTCGTCACGCTTGCGGAAAGAGTTCCGGTGGCCGGACAGGAACCCGAACTCCCTGGTGTTCGCCGGAGTGCCGAAGTCACGGTCACCGCCGAGGCGATCAATGTGGACGGTGTGCTGGACGAAGAAGCGTGGCAGTCGTCCCCTCCAATCGGCGATCTTATTCAGCGGCAGCCGATTCCGGGCGCGACCCCGTCGGAGAGAACCGAGGTCACGTTGCTCCGCGACCGAGACAACCTCTACATAGGCGTCGTCGCTCACGACTCGCAGCCGGAGTCAGTTCTCGGGTCCCAGCTGGCGCGCGACGGCAATCTCAACTCGGACGACCGCATCGAAATCCTCCTCGACACCTTCCGAGACCAGAGAAACGCCTTCTACTTCGCCACGAACCCTGCAGGTGCGCTCGTGGACGGGCTCACCTACGCGAACGGGGAGCTGAACACGGACTGGGATACGACCTGGGACGTGCGGACGAGCCGGACCGAGACCGGCTGGACCGCAGAGTTCATGATTCCCTTCAAGAGCCTGAGCTTCCCGGCCGAAGGGCGCATCTGGGGCTTCAACCTCTCGCGCCAAATCTATCGCAGGCTGGAGGATATCCGATGGTCGGGAGCCCGGCTCGAGACACAGTTCCTCCAGGTTTCCGAGGCGGGAGAGATTGGCACGTTCGAAGGGCTGAGCCAGGGAATCGGGGTGGAGGTCCGGCCCTTCGTCAGCGGAAACGCGCTGCGCCTCGGCGGTGCGGGGACGACGGATGTGAGCACGGAACCAGGCCTGGACGTCGCCTACCGGATCACGCCGAGCCTGAGGATGATCGGCACGGTGAACACGGACTTCGGGGAGACCGAGGTCGACCTGCGCCAGATCAACCTGAACCGCTTCTCGCTCTTCTTCCCCGAAAAGCGCGCGTTCTTCCTCGAGGACGCAGGCGTGTTCAGCTTCGCGGGCACAGGCCCGGGCACGCCCGGTGGAATCCCCGGCACCGGCGCCGACGTCTATCCGTTCTTCAGCCGCCGGGTGGGATTGCTGGAAGGCCAGGAGGTGCCGATCCGGGCGGGCGGAAAGCTGGCTGGCCGGGTAGGCCGCGCCGAACTCGGGGTGCTCGGCGTGCGTATGGGGGAGGTGGGCGACCTCGCGGAGGCGACGGATCTGCTTGTCGGGCGCGTGAAGTGGGATCTCCTGGACCAGTCGTACGCCGGGCTCATCCTAACGAGCGGCGATCCCACAGCGAGGGGAACCAGCCGGACATACGGGGCCGACGTGCGCCTTGCGACGTCCTCCTTCCTCGGCGGTTCGCGGAATCTGGACGTCAACGCATACGCCGCCCGGAGCGTGCGTGAAGGCATCACGGAGCGGGACTGGTCGTACGGTGTCTCCGCCCGATACCCGAACGACCGGTACGACGCGCAGGTGGCCTTCAAGGAGGTGCAGTCGAACTTCGATCCCTCACTGGGATTCGTGCAGCGGCCGGGCGTGCGCATGCTCCGGCTCGGAGCGAGCTTCAATCCCCGGCCCGCAGATTTCCTCGGCATACAGCAGATGTTCCACGACATCTTCTACACCCGGTTCACGAATCTCGAGTCCGGCGAAGTCGAAAGCTGGGACGTCCATGTCACCCCAGTCGACTGGCACCTGAACTCGGGTGACAATCTCCACAGCCTTCTCGACTTCCGGCCCACCTACGAGCGGCTGTTCGAGCCATTCCAGATCTCGCCGGGCGTCGTCCTGCCCGCCGGCGAGTATCGCTTCACCCGCTTTCGCGCTTTCGCCAACACGGCCAACCGCCGCCGCATCTCCGGAGGCGTAGGCTTCGGCTGGGGAAGCTACTGGTCGGGCCACGCCGAGGATCTGATGACCTCCCTGACGTTCCGCCTCCCGCCGACGCTGTCAGTGGGCCTGAATGCGAACCTGACTTTCGCGCGCCTGCCCGAAGGGGATTTCACGGCCCGGATCTTCGCCATGAACTCGAGCCTGAGCGTCTCGCCGGCCCTGACGTTCTTCAACCTCGTGCAGTATGACAACCGGTCCATGAACCTCGGCTGGCAGAGCCGGCTCCGGTGGACCCTGCGCCCCGGAAGCGATCTCTTCGTCTCCTTCCAGCGGGGCTGGATCCGGAGAGACGAGCCGGGAAGCCGTGTGTTCAAGTCCGGCGACAGCAGGGGATCGGTCAAGCTCCAATACTCAGTCTTCTTCTAAGACACAGACACACGGCGCCACACACCCGCCGGACACTGGCGATGGTTCCGCCGCGGTGGTAGCGTGCGATAGGGGGTGGCCCGCCGATATGATGCGGAGAGCAGCCAGTCACGTCGTGGCAAGGAGGCGAAGATGATGCGCAGGGCAAAGGAATGGATCAGGGTCGTCGCGCTCACGGCGGTTGCCGTCCTTGTGGCTGCGAGCGTCAGGGCCGACATCGTACGCATCCGGGTGGAGTCGCGTGCCGACATTGCGGGCGGGGCCGCGTGGGGGCTCGCCGGCGTGTACGAGAGAATCACCGGCACGATCTTTTTCGCCGTGGATCCGGCAAACCCCGCGAACCGGATCATCACGGACATCGATCTTGCCCCCCGTAACGCCGACGGACTGGTCGAGTTCTCCTCGAATTTCTTCCTCATCAAGCCCAAGGATGTCACCCGGGGTAATGGGACCGTGCTCTACGAGGTCTCGAACCGGGGCGGCAAGGGCATGCTCCGATACTTCAACAGGGCCGACGGGAGCAACGACCCGGCAACGCTGGAGCACATGGGAGACGGATTCCTGCTGCGCGAAGGGTTCACGCTGCTCTGGCTCGGATGGCAGTTCGACCCGCCGCTCCGCGAAGGCCTGATGCGCCTGTCGGCGCCGGTTGCGATGGAGAACGGAGAGCCTGTCCACGGCGTCGTTCGAAGCGAGATCATAGTGCGGGACCGTGTCTCCGGCGCCTCGCTCGCGGACCGGAACCACATTCCCTACCTGGTCGCCGATGTGAACGCCGTGGTCAACCGGATGACGGTGCGTGAGACGGTCGAAGGGCCGCGTAGCGAAATTCCCAGGGACCAGTGGCGGTTCGCGCGGGTTGATAACGGCGACGTAGTGGAGGACCGGGGTCACGTG
>JAAXGI010000068.1 GCA_012267505.1 Gemmatimonadota bacterium | reverse complement strand
GTCGGCTCGTCGAGGAGGAGGATGTCCGGCGAGCTTGTAAGCACCTGGCCGAGGAGAACCCGCAGCTTGAATCCCCCCGAGAGCGTGGAGAGGGGAGCGCGGTGGATGCCCGCGGGGAGCCCTAGACCCTCGAGAATCGCGGCGGCGCGGGACTCGGCGGTGTATCCGTCGTGCAGCTGCACGATCTCCTCCAGCTCGGAGAAGCGGTCCGCGTCGAAGTGCCTCTCGGCTTCCGCGAGGACTGCCTCCTTCTCCCGCATGGCGTCCCAGAGCTCCCGGTTGCCCATGAGGGCGACGTCGAGGATCTCGTGGTCGTCGTAACGGAACTGATCCTGTCGGAAGACGCCCAGGCGCAGGCGCTTGGGGATCACGACCGTGCCGGCGCTGGCCTCGATCTCGCGGCTCAGGATGTTGAGGAGCGTGGTCTTGCCCGATCCGTTGGCACCGACGAGTCCGTAGCGTTCACCCGGGTTCAGCCGGAAGGAGGCACCTGCGAACAGCGTCCGGTCACCGAACGACTTCGCGAGGTGGGAGACGGAGATCATGGGGGGAGAACCTAACCGATATCGGCCAGGTCCGGGCCGCTCGCGGCGCGGCCGTTGCCCTCCGTCACTCGTGCGGGGTCCGGAGAGCGAGCTCGTAGCCGTCGGGAGCCGCGAAATGGCACCGCGCGCCATTGGGAAATGCGAGTACGGGCCTGTCGATCATCCGCCCGGCGGCGGCGATCCGTTCTTGGATCTCGGCCAGATCGGCAGCCTAGGGCACCACGAGTGAGCCACCTGGGCGTACCGGCCCCGCCGGGTCGCCCCCAGCGCCATGCGCCGAGCCGGGGGTTCGTCCATCGAGGCGCGGCCCCCGAACCCGCGGTTCGCTTCCGGCAAGCAGTCCGGTTCCGCGGGCGGCCCCCGGACGGGTCGGCACTTCCGCAGGGCGGCAGTGGGGAGGGTTGGGACCGCCGTGTCCCGGGGGGATCGCTTGCGAGCCGTCGTCTGTTGCCAGACGTTGTGGTCCGCGGACACTCGCAGACGTCCCGTCGCCGCCAACCCCAGGGAAAGCCTTATGAGACCGGTCTACCCCTCCGCCGCAGTCAGTGGGCTGCTCCTCGCGTCCGGCCTCTTCGCGGGGCCGTCCGTTCTCGCCCAGGATCATCCATCGCGATTCGAGGAAGTCCGCCGCTTCCCGACGGAGGAGGCCACCCAGGGGGTGGCGGTCGACGAGACGCATTTCTACGCGATCTCGAACCGGCACATCGGGAAGTACGACAAGCGCTCCGGTGAGAGAGTGGGCGGCTGGGAAGGGCCCCCGGACGGGCCGATCGTTCATCTGGACAGCGGCATTGTCCTCGACGGTCTTCTGTACAGCGCGCATTCGAACTATCCCGGCATCCCGATGGTTGGCTCGATCGAGGTGTTCGACACGGAAACCATGGAGCACGTCGGGTCCCACAGCCTCGGGATTCTCGGGGGAACCGCCAATTGGGTCGATCTGCACGATGGCCACTGGTGGGTCGGGTTCGGACACTATGCGGGGCGCGGGGGGCTGCCAGGTCGAGGCCCGGAGTGGACCAACGTCGTCAAGTTCGACGCAGAGTGGCGCCGGGTGGCCGGGTACGTGTTCCCGAGCGAGGTCGTCGAGCGATTTGCCGAGATGAGCAACTCCGGCGGCATATGGGGAGAGGACGGACGGCTGTACGCGACGGGTCACGACGAGGGAGCCGTCTTCGTGTTGTCGCTTCCGGAGGCCGGATCGGTCCTCCGGCTCGAAGAGACGCTTCCGGTGACGGCGGAAGGCCAGGGCATCGCATGGGACCCGAGTGAGCCCGGTACCCTGTATTCGATTCTTCGGCCGAGCCGCGAGGTCGTCGTCTCGGTTCTCCGGTAAGCGCGCGTTCTAGTGTCGCCGGCGTGGACGGAGGCCCGGCGACGAACGGTGAGACGGCGAGGCGTCGGTCCGTGAACGCGCCGGTCCGGATGCCCATCGCGGGAGACGCCGTTCAACCCTGCATTGCCATCCGCCATCCGCCGAACTCGCGTTCGAGGACAGCCGCGGCGGCGAGCCCGGCCTCGTCTTCGCCCGGCCCGGCCACGATCTGGACCGAGAGGGGCAGACCGTCATCTGAAAGGCCCATGGGTACGGATACTGCCGGGAAGCCGAGCGCATTGAAGATCGCGGTGAGTCCGAGTCCGCCGTACGGCCCCCAGGAGAATCCGTGCCGCCGTGCGGTCGTCGGGAAGACCGGCAGCAGGAGGAGAGCGCCGCCACGCATCTCGTCGAGGAATCGCGAACGCAGCTCCTCGAGGCTTCCCGCACGCCCGAACCCGATCGCACGAACCAACAGCCCTACCGATGAGATAATAGCGACCGGGGCCAGGGAGGCGGGAACTATCCCCGCGTTGCCGGATCGGTGCCGCGTGAGTTCACGCCACACTGCGACCGGCCGCCCGCCGCCGAGGGATCTCCGGTAGCTCGGCAGCCAGTGGCGATGAAGCACCGCAGTCGTCTCCAGAACCGTCCTTGTCATAGGCAGTCTGGCTCGCCGGCGGACCGACATTCCGGCCGCTCCGAGGACGCCCGCCGCATCCCGCACTGTGTCCGCGACCTCGCGGCTGACTGGAGGCCCGACGACTGCGGGAGGCAGGAGAACGCGGCGGTCGGCGAGAGGCGGCAACGGGTCCGCCGTGGCCGGAGAGGCCGAGAGGACGGAGAGCGCGAGGCGAAGATCCTCCACCCGGCGCGCGAGCGGGCCCACCGTGTTCCAGCCGGCCAGGGCGCTCGGACTTTCCGGAACGTGCCCCTCGGTCGGGATGCGCCCCGGGGTCGGCTTCAGGCCGACGACGCCGCAGAATGCGGCGGGCACACGGATGCTGCCGGCGCTGTCCGATCCCAGCCCGAGCGGGGATCCGCCACCGGCGATGACCGCTGCCTCTCCGCCCGAACTCCCCCCAGCGGACCGGTCGGCGTTCCACGGATTGCGTGTCAGGCCGACGACGGGGTTGTCCGTCTCGGGCGAGCCGCTCATCTCGGAGCAGCTTGACTTGCCTAGGATGATGGCCCCGGCGTCCCTCAGCCGCCGTACTGCTTCCGCGTCGCGGTCCGCGACGTGCTCGCGCAGATGGTTCGAGCCTGCGGTGAACCGCATGCCGGCCACGGGGATCGCGTCCTTGACCGTGACCGGGACGCCCCAGAGCGGTGGCGGATCGGCCGGAACGCCGCTCTCGGTCCGCCGCCTTGCGGTGCTCGCAGCCGTATAGAAGGCGGCGGTGACAAGCGCGTTCACCTTGGGCTCGATTTCGCTGATCCGCGCGATGTGCGCGTCCACAACCTCGCGCGGACTCGCGTCCCCGGCGCGGATGCGCCGCGCCAGCTCCGCCGCGCCAAGTCCGGTCAGTCCGTCCATCGCACGCCGCGCGGTTGCCTCCGCGATGTCGGGCAGCTCTGCGCTATATCCAGCGGCGCACGCGGTCGCGGTACCTCCGGTAGCGCTCCCCGAACTTGCGCTCCAGGTAGGCCTCTTCGTGGCGGATCGCGGTGCGATGGATGATCACCGCGCAGAGGGGCGTGAGAAGGAGGATCCACGCGCTTGCGAGGAGGAGGGAAGCGCCCGCGCACGCGAGGAGCATCATGAGGTACATCGGGTTCCGCGTGAACCTGTAGGGGCCCTCGACGAGGAGCTCGGGAGTAGGGGTCCAGGGTCTCGGGTCCTGCCCCGACCGACGGAAGAGGATCATCGGCCATACGGAGAGCACGGCCACGGAGGCGGCCACGATGAAGCCCCCGACGCCGTAGCGGACCAGGGGAGGGATGGTCGTCGCGGCGGCGAGCGGGACGAGCCTCTCCAGTCCGTAGCCGGAGACCATGGTCAGGACCGCCACCAGCGGGGGCGGAACCCGCACAGCCGCGCGGTCACTTCCGGCAGGATCGTTGCTCATGGCCACGAAACCTAATCGCCCACCGGCCGCCTCGCATGCAGGTCGAACACGTCGCCGGGTCGGGCCCCTGGAGGACCGCGATCCAGGCTTCGAGAATCGCCAACCGGTGTGCCGTCCACCTGGGCGATCGTCGGAGGTCGTCGCCGGCGCGGCCAATGACGGCCCATCCGTTCTCGGCATCCCCTCTCGGATGGCCGCAGGCCCGCCCGGAGGCGCCGACGGCGCTAGAGTCCGGTCTGATCGATCAGTTGCGTCAGGATCCCCAGGTGCCGTCTGAGCCTGTCCCGGCCCTCCCGGCTCAGGTGGTACCAGGACACCGGTCTCCGGTCCCTGTAGGTCCGGTCGACCAGGAGGTATCCGCAGTCCTCGAGCTTGCGCAGATGCGCCCCGAGACTTCCGTCCGTCTCACCCAGCACCCGCTTCAGGCCGCTGAACGACATGGCATCGTGTCGGGACAGCAGGACGCAGATTGCAAGGCGCACGCGGTGTTCGAGCGGCCCGTGCAGGAGCGCCAGGTCCTCGAGGGCCGGGACCTCGGGGTCACCCCGCGGGCTCACGATCCTGCTTCCCGGTGAAGGCAGTCGCGACGAGCGCGATGGCGAGGAGCGTCCCGGTTGCGGTCCAGCCAAAACCCGGCAGCCAGAGCGTGACCAAGAAGCCTCCTGCCAGCAGCAGCCCTACCGGGAGGAGGCTCCGCTCGAGGTGGAGCCCTGCCTGCACGTAGGTCAGGGCGGCAAGGAGTACCCAGAGGGAACCGAATCCCCGCCAGGTCAGGTGCCCCGCCTGGACGAGCGCGAGTCCGAGAACGCCGGCCGACATGAACGTCGCCCAGTGCAGGACGTGCCTCAGTCCCGCCTTGCGGTCGATGCGGCCGGCCTGTCGGTCCGCCCGCCGGCCGATCCAGGCCGAGAGACCGAAGCCCGCCGGTCCCGCCAGCGCCCAGTAGCCGCCGATCCACCGCCCGTCGTCGACCACATCGACGAGGCCGAAGCCGACAAACACCAGGAGTGCCCAGAGGAAATGGATGGCCGGAACGGGCACCGTGGTCGATTGTTCCGCTGCGGCCCTGACGTAAGCGATGTCGTCCCGAAGCCTGGCGTGGTCCGTCATGGGAGCCTCCGTAACTCTGGGTTCCAGATAAACTCTTATTTACAGAGTGACTCTAGAATACAGAGTATCGGCTGAGCGCGCAACCGGAAGGGGATCGATGCAGGAGAGGATGCCGCCGTTCCGCCGCCGGGAGGCCCCGGCTCCGGGACGGTACACGACGACGCGCCGCTGCGGAGCGGGAACCGTTGTGGCCCCGCAGCTTGTGCAGGTCCGTCCCGGCCTGCCCGACGTGGGTCAGGTGGGGAGGTAGATGGCCTCGCCCGACTGCGCGCTCCGGTAGACCGCCTCGACGAAGTCCATGTATCGGACCCCGGTCTCGAAGGTCGCCATGGTGACCTCCTCGATGCCGAGGATCGCGTTGATGAACTCCTCCTCGACGCGGTAGTACGCCTGCTCCTCGGTAGGATTCGGCACTTCGGAGAGCCCCGCGTCGCCGCGGCGGCCGGCATATATGGTCTGGTCGCGGTCGACGTGGATCGTTCCCTCGGTCCCGTAGATCCAGGTCTGGTTCCCGTTCGACATCCCGGTCGTCGCGCTGAACCGCAGGTGCACCTGGGCCTTGTTCGCCAGCTCGTAGAGCACGTCGATGTGGTCCGGGATCGCCACGGAGGTCATGAGCCCGTCCGGGCCCCGCCGGTAGGGGACGTGGATCTTGGTCATCGCCATCACCCGGTCGCCCGGGCCCATCCACCGCATCATGGACTCGTAGGTGGACCCGATGTTCAGCGCGTTGTATCCGCTGAATTCGAAGCTGTGGCGCCAGCCCAGCTCGCCGCCGGTATCCGCGAATCCCTGGGGCCCGGTCCGGTCCCCGGTCTGGAGGCGCTGCAGCTCCACCGAGAGCACTTCGCCGATGTAGCCTTCGTTGATCAGCCCCTTGAGCACGTTGTCGAGCCGGTAGCTGGTCGATGTGGGAACCAGCTGGCTCACAAGGTCGGGATAGCGCTTGGAGGCTTCCAGCATCTCCCTGGCCTCCCCGGCGGTGTTCGCCATCCGGCCTTGGCAGAGCACGTGCTTTCCGCTCTCGAGCGTCGCGAGCGTGAGTGTGCGGTGCATGTAGGGCCAGGTGCCGATCAGGACCGCGTCGACGTCATCGTCCTCGAGAAGCTCCCCCCAGTGCGAATAGGCCCGGGGGATGCCGAACTGGTCAGCCACGCGCTGGCTTGATTCCAGGCTGCGGTTCGCCACCGCGAGGATCTCGCATTCCGGCATGCGCCGGAAGCCGGGGATCTGGACGTTCCTGACGTTGGCGCCGGCGCCGATCAGCCCCACGCGGATGGGGTCTTGCCGGGACCGTTGCGCGCGTCGCGCCGCGCGCGCCGGCGCCGGGGTCAGCGCAGCTGCGGCGAGCGGGAGCGCGCTGCTCGCGGCGAGGAAGTCTCTCCGGTTCACGCCCGGGGCATCGGATTGGCGTTTCATGGCTTTTATTCTCGGTCGGCGGGCTCGTACCATCGGTCAAATCCACCTTACCCGGTGGCCCCACCCGCTGCAAGCGCGGGGAGCGGTTCCGTGTCGGAGCAGCGGATACCGTCGTATGATCGGTGTGGAAGGGGATGCCTCCGCACCGCGTCACCACGGGTGGCCGGCCGCGAGAATCCCGCTCGCGACCCGTGGGAGGAGGGGAGTATGAGAAACGTTGCCACCGCATTGATCCTCGGCCTGGTCCTGGCGCGTCCCGGGCACGCCCAGGAGAGGCCGGCCCCGTGCGGGCCCGCCGCCCAGCTGCCCGCTGAATTCGCGGCCAACGTGGCGCCGGACTCGCGCTGCTTCGAGATCCGGATGTACACGGCTGACACGGAGCGCGACGGCGTCGGCGACTACGAGCGGTCGATCGACGAGCTGCACCAGCGCTTCCGGGAGCAGGAAGTCGCGATTTTCGAGAGGCTCGGTGCCGACATCGTCGCGGTCTGGCAGAGTCTCGATGACTCCTATACGCTGATATGGATGCTGGCGTATCGCGACCGGGCGCATCGGGAGGAGGTCTGGGCCGCCTTCCGCGTCGATCCGGAGTGGATCGCTCTCCGGGCCAAGTACCCGGTGAGCTCGAACTCGCAGGTCTTCATGATGAGCGCCGCCGACTACTCCGATCTGAAGTAGGCGCTGAAAAGAAGACCGCCGCGCAGTCGAGGGGGCAGGGCGCGCGGAGCTCGGAGTACCTCTCGCGGGCGTCGTCGTCGAGGCCGCTCGCAGGACGCCCGCGTTTCCGGTGCGCCGGACGCCGGATGCGATCCGGCGGTCGCCGGTGCAGTTGTCCGGCTGACGGAATCCGGCCGCTCACGCCGGTCTCGGTGACCGGCACAGTCGCGGCCAGGCCCGGCCGGTCCCCGGGGACCCGGACGGAACAGTATGCATGGTGAGGGGCGGCTTCCCCCCGGGGAGCAGCCTTTGGGATGAGGCCGGACTCGTCGTCCGGCACTTCGATGGAGATTCACTCATGCGGATAAGACGCGTCGTCGTGGGGGTGCTCGCGGTCGTCGCCGTGCTCGCGGGCGTCTGGGTCGTGACGTTCTCCCGCCCGGATTCCTCCCCCGTCGCTCCCGCGGCACTGACACTCACCGGTGAGGTGACGTCGGAGGCCGAGGGACCCATGGAGGGGGTGGTCGTCACCGCGAAGCGCGATGGGGGGACGATCGCGGTCAGCGTGGTCACGGATGCGGAGGGCCGGTACCGGTTCCCGGCGGGGAGGCTCGAAGCCGGCCGGCAGGCCATGAGCATCCGTGCCGTCGGCTATGATCTGGAAGGTCCTCACTTCGTCGACTTCGGGGGCAGTGGAGCGACCGTCGCGGATCTCCGGCTCCGGCCCACCGCGGACCCCGAGGCGCAGCTCACCAATGCCGAGTGGCTGATGAGCGCGCCCGGCACGGACGCGCAGAAACGCATGTTCGAAGGGTGTGTCCGGTGCCACACGATCGACCGGGCTCTCCGGTCGGAGTATGATGCGGAGGAGTGGCTCACCGTGCTCGAGCGGATGGACGGGTACGTGACCTCGGCCTTTCCGGGGAATCCGCAGCGGCGCCCGCCGGAGCAGGTGACGCCCTTCGCGGAGCGGAGCGAGCAGCAGAAGGAGGCGAGGCGTCGGCAGGCCGAGTACCTGGCGAGCATCAACCTGAGCTCCGGGGAGCGCGGCTACGAGCTGAAGACCCTGCCGCGGCCCACCGGCCCGGCCACCCGGGCGATCATCACCGAATACGACCTGCCGAAGGCCTCGACAGCCCCCCACGACGCCGAGGTCGACCCCGATGGGATGGTCTGGTACGTGGACTTCGGCCAGCAGTTCCTCGGCAAGCTTGACCCGAGGACGGGCGAGGTGACGGAGTACGAGGTGCCCGAGGCAAGGCCCGGGAATCCCACCGGCATCCTGGCCGTGAAGCTCGACCGGGACGGGAATCCATGGGGAGGAAACATGTTCCAGGGGTCGATCTTCAGGTTTGACCGGAGGACCGAGGAGTTCCAGGTCTGGAAGGTTCCGGACGAGCTGGAGCAGCCGACCGGCGTGTACGGGACGAGGATCTTCCAGATCAATCACGCGGCGCCCGAGAGCTCCCACGTGGACGGGAAAGTCTGGCTTCAGAACCGGTCGATCGCTGGCGCCCACCGTCTGGACCTGGCCACGGGCGAGTTCGAGTCCTTCGAGCCCTTCCGCGACTCGGAACGGAACTCGCACAACCTCTATGGGATCCAGCCCGACTCGGAGAACAACCTCTGGTTCCTGGACTTCTCGAACGAGCACATCGGCCGGATCGACGCGAAGACCGGTGAGATCGCCATATACGAGACGCCGACCCTCGACTCGCGTCCGCGCCGGGGGGAGGTCGATTCCGAGGACCGCCTCTGGTATGCCGGGTTCGGGGGTGGTGTGGTCGGGATGTTCGATCCCGACACCGAGGAGTTCCGGGAGTGGTTCCCTCCCACGCCCTACACGAAGCCGTACGATGTGCATGTGGACCGGAACGGCGACGTCTGGACGGGATCGATGTACACCGACCGGGTCGTGCGCCTCGACCCGGAGACGGGCGAGTTCATCGAATACCTGCTCCCCGAGATGGGAGTCAATATCCGGCGTGTCTACGTGGATGACTCGACTGATCCCGTGACGTTCTGGATCGGGAGCAACCATGGAGCATCCATTATCTCGCTCCAGGTATTGGAATCCTGACCGGTCGGGTGCTGTCGGCCACAGCGGACCACGAAACCAAGCCCCATCCAGTGGGGATGGTCGCTCCACCGGGAGAACCGACATTGAACCCGCGAAGACGATCCCGTATCGAGTCTTCGGCGGCTCTCCGTCCGGCACTCCTGGTCATCGGTGTGCTGGCGGTGGCCTGCGACGCGTCCTCACGCGCCGAGAGCCCTGAAGAGTCCCTGGAGCGAACCCTTATCGAGCTGCGCGGGGGTGAGGGGCGCCAGCCCGCCGAGCCGGAGCCGGATTCCCGGCCAGAGCCCGGAGCAGCAGAGCCCCGTGAGAGCACACTCCCCACCGCAGGACGTACCAGCGACGCGCCCCCCGCATCACCGGCATATACGCCCTATGAAACTGCTCCGGTCATCGCGAACCGGTTGGAGGTGCAGCGTGCGCTGGCCATCGAGTACCCTCCTGTGCTTCGCGATGCGGGTATCGATGGCACGACCCTTGTCCACATGTACATCAACGCCGCCGGAGTGGTGGAAAACGCCCTCGTTGCAGCGACTTCGGGGTACGAGCAGCTCGACCAGGCCGCGTTGCGAGTGGCTGCCGCGTTCGAATTCGAACCTGCCCAATACGAGGGGGAGAACGTGGCCGTCTGGCTTCAGGTTCCCATCACCTTCCAGGCTTCCCGTTAGCGCCTGAGGCCACAGAGGACCCGCTCGAGCGAGTCCGCGAAACGGGACATCAGGCTCGGCCTTGATGCCGGGCCGGTCCACGCAGGCGTACGGGTGTGGAGGTCGAACCTCCACAATCGCGCTCCCGGAAAGAGCTACTGCGAGCCCGTTTCCCGGTTGCCGGTCACGACCTGGATTTCCGTCGAAGGGGATCCACCACCGTGAGAAACGGGAAACGGTGAAAATCCGTGTCCCGCGTGCAGATTCGACTGACTCCATGCTCACGCATCAGAACGGCCGTGTGCATGTCATGCATCTGGTTGCCGCGAATATCGGGTAGCTCCTTCACCGTCTGTTCAAGCACAGCCGCATGACGGCGCGTCGGGAGAAGCAGGCTGAACCCCGGCGAGGTCAGGACCCTGCCGATGAAGCCTCGTGCCTCTGGAGGAGTCCACGGCGTCCGGAACGCGCGCGGGTGCGTACTGACCCGCAGAAACTCATAGCACACGTTCCAGGTGAGAAAGGGGGGGACGGATCCCGAATTGCGCCCTCCACCGCCTCTGGGGAGAGGTCGGTCGCGCGTCCGCGTAGGCGATCACGATCACCCCCGACTCAACTCATTTTCGGGCCGGGGAGTCCCTGGCCGTCCTCTTCGTCGGGTGATCGCGTCGCTCCCCTACGGCACGAGCATCCGGATCGTCCCGTCGAACTTGTTGAGGAGAAAAACGCGGCCGTCGGGACCGGTCCCGATGCGGAGGTCGACGTTTTCCGCCGGCTCGCGTCCCTGGGCCTGGGTCTTCTCCCGGACGAGCTGGAGCAGGGTCTTGGCCTGGCCGTCATCGTTTAGGAGGATGCGGCGCACACCTTCCTCTCCCCCCTCCGGAAGGTTGTCGGCGTCGATGTAGAGGATCTCTCCGCTGGGATTGTCGCCGAAGAGAACGAGGCCTTCCAGCTGCGGTATCGCGTCGTCCCTGTATACGTGCACGCCACTGGCGGCCGCGTCTCCTTCCACGAGCAGAGGATCCGTATGTCCATACTCGGCGACCGGGTACGTCACTGACGGGTCTGTGCGGTAGTCTCCCCCGTCCACGCCCTCACGGCCGATGAACCGGTAGCTTCCCTCCCAGTCGTTCCAGCCGAGATTGGCTCCGCGGGTCACGATGCTAAGCTCCTCGATCGTGTTCTGACCTATGTCCGACATGAAGAGGTTTCCGTTGTCAGGATCCCACCCGAACCGTTGCGGATTCCGCACGCCGTAGGCGTAGATCTCGCCCAGCGTCGTCGGATCTCCGTCGCCGGCGAAGGGGTTGTCCGACGGAATCCCATACTCCCCGTTCGCGCCGGTCGAGCCGAGGGGATCGATGCGGAAGATCTTCCCGAAGGCCAAGCCCAGATCCTGCGAGAGGTCCAGCGGGTCCCCGCCGCTCCCGCCGTCGGCCACCCCCATGTAGAGCAGGCCGAAGTCGGCATCGCCGGGCGACGCCAGCGGGTTGAAGCCGAGCTGTCCGGCGTTGTGGTTCGCAAAAGGCTGCGCGAAGCGCATGACCTCGCGCGGCCCTTCCCCGTCGTAGGCGTCGGCGTCGGGGTTGCCGGCGGTCCACTCCAGGAGAAGGGTGTGGTGCGTCACCTGGTTGCTGGGCGCGGTGAAGTCTCCCTCCGGTGAGGTGTCGACCACGTCGACGTAGGTGTAGAACTTCCCGTAGCCCGGCGTACCGGCTTCGCGGAACTGGGGGTGGAACGCGAAGCTCTGAAAGCCCCGCTCGCCGCTTCTGGCGTCCACGCTGAACCCCCAGTCGGAGTCGGTGAGGTCGAGGTATTCCGTGACGGTCTCGCCGCCGGAGCTGATCCGGTAGAGGACGCCCCACATGTCGTTGACGAACATCCGATCGCTGCCCGGCTCGCCCGCGAGATGCATCATGCGGGGTGGCCTGCCCTCGAAATCCGGGACCTCGGCGAACTCGACGTAGGCGACCCGGATCACGCCCTCCGATTGGGGGATCGCGTCGGGGTAGGGGTCGCTGGTGAGCTGCCCGGCGGCGGGCAACGCCAGAATCGAGGCCAGGGTGGCGAGGGCGGAGACGAAGAGAGTGGTCCGCCGTGAGGTGGTCGACGTGCCAGCTGGGGTATTCATGGTCTGTCTCCTAGCCGGGTAGAACAGGGCACCTGAGGATCAGTGGCCAGGGGGTCTGGCCGCATCTGGATGTGCACCACGAGCGGCTTCGTGCCCTTGCCGCCCTCCATATGCCAGGGCACCCGGTCGCCACTCGTGGACCAGAGTCCTCTACCCCTCCAGCCGGCGCTCGGGTCGTCGATGCGGCCGCCGAGCCCCTTGGGGTAGGAGCCCATCGGATACGGGATCCGGAGCGTCACGGAACGGCCGTGGGCCAGCGCGTGAAAACCGTCGAAGAGGTTCCCGGTGGCTGTGGGCATGTTATCGCCCAGCCCACGGGTGTTCCACTGGTCGACCCAGGTGTAGTAGCTCGACTCGACGCTGTTGTCCGGGAGGCCCGCGAAACCGGGGCTAGGGAACTGATAGAACTCCCATCCCTCCGGGCGGTGGTCGCCGGTCGCTTCCGGGCCGGCCACCGACCCACCGATGTCGTCCTCATCGATGTCGATCCGCTGCGCGGCCACCTAGCCTGGCCGAACCGCCGCGAGCGGCGGAACACTGTTTGCGCTCCACCAAATTCCACCGATCCGCGAACGCGCCTTGCTTTCCCGAACGGCCGATCGCCGTCTGACCCGAGTTCGCGGCCCCGCGTGTGGAGCCTCCGAGACCAAGTTTTGCGCAGGCGGACCCTGACGCCCCGATCCGTCAGACAAACCAGGGCTGGTTGGACCACACCCGGATCTCAGTTATTCTGGGCTCCGGCTGCGATCCACTGCCTGATCGTTTCGATCTCCTCATTCGTGAGCGGGAGCGCGCCGATCGGCATCTGCCGGCCCACGATTCCCGCGCGGCCCTCGATCTTGTGAACCAGGTAGCTCGCGTTCACATCTCGCGGTGTGACGAGGTTGAGATCGACCTGTGTGCTCGGCACATTCACGAGGTTTGCAAACGACCGGCCTGCCGAGAGGTCGAGGTCGGCCGCAGCCGCGGACGGGCCGTGGTGGACGGAGCAGAACGGCTCGAAGATGTCGGTCTCGATGCTGGAGAGAGTCGGCGCCAGCGTGTCCGGTTCCTCGGGCGCGGTCGGATCCCCGGAATCGCCTCCGCACCCAGCGACAGCCAGAATCACGAGAAGTGGCAATGCCTGTCGCAGTCGTCGGGCGGAAACTGTCGCGTCTTGCATGATGTGGCCTATCCTGTTGGGAAATGACCGGGCCAAGCTACGGCGGGCCGTGACCGGCTTCAACCGGACCGGTCCGGTGAGTGACTCGCATCACGCGCGCGTGCCCCGGCGCGTTGGATGGTCCGCTGTGCCTTGACCCCCCTTTGTCGGGTAAGGGAGCGCCTCTAGCTTCCCCGACGCGGTTCCCGTGAGGATCCGCGCATCCATCTTCGGTCGCCCCGCAGCGGAGGGATCCGACCGCTAGCGGAGGTGTCCGGAGTGCGTTCCTTCTCGCCGGTGGACCTCCTCGTCCTTGCCGCCTACCTGCTTGGGGTCACGGCGTGGGGTGCATGGCTCGGTAGGAACCAGAGGGGCGGGAGCGACTACTTCCTCGGTGGGCGGGAGCTCCCGTGGGGCGCCGTGCTTCTCTCGGTCGTGGCGACCGAGACGAGTACCCTCACCTTCCTCTCGATTCCCGGCGTCGCATATCTCGGAAACCTCGGGTTTCTCCAGCTCACGCTGGGATACCTGGTGGGCCGGATCGCCGCGGCGGCGATCCTCCTCCCCTCCTACTACCGGGGGGAGCTGAGCACGGCATACGCGCTCCTCGATCAGCGCTTCGGGCCGGAGACGCGCCGCTTCACCTCCGCCGTCTTCATGATCACCCGTCTTCTGGCCGACTCCGTGCGGCTCTTCGCCACGGCGATCCCGCTGGCGCTCATCACGGGTTGGCCCTATCCGCTCTCGATTGCCCTCATCGGAGGCCTCACCCTCGTCTACACCTACTTCGGCGGGATCAAGGCCGTCGTCTGGGTCGATGCGCTGCAGATGGGGCTCTACCTCTTGGGGGCCGCATGCGCGATCGTCGCGCTCGAGCAGATCGTACCGGGGGGCTGGGGCGCGATCCTGTCGGAAGCGGGCGCGGCGGGCAAGCTGGTGTGGCTCGATCTCTCATTCGACCTCTCCCCGCCCTATACGCTCTGGGCGGGGGTGGTCGGAGGAGGCTTTCTCGCGATGGCTTCCCACGGAACGGACCAGCTGATCGTGCAGCGTCTCCTCACCTGCCGGGACCTCACGGCGTCCAGGAAGGCGCTCGTCGGGAGCGGCGTGCTGGTGATCCTCCAGTTCGGGATCTTCCTCGTGGTGGGGATCGGCCTCTGGTCCTTCTACGGCGGGGCGGAGTTCCAGACCCCGGACGCGATCTTCGCGACATTCATCATTGAGGAGCTCCCGGTCGGGATCACCGGGCTCCTGATCGCGGGGGTCTTCGCCGCGGCGATGTCCTCGCTCTCCTCCTCGATCAACTCACTGGCCTCCGCCTCCGCCTACGATTTCTGGGCTCCGATCTCGGGCGCCGGGGGAGACGAGCCCCGTATCCTGCGGGCGGGTCGCATCTTCACCCTGGTCTGGGCGGGTCTCCTGATTGCCGCGGCGGTTGGATACGTGCCCCTGAGCGAGGACTCGACGGCGGTGGAGGTGGCTCTGACGATCGCGTCGCTCGTCTACGGCGGGCTCCTCGGCGCATTCTTCCTCGGGATCGCAGACGCCCGTGCGACCCCGCGCGGGGTGATCCTGGGGATGACGGCCGGCATCGGAACCGTGACGTGGATCTGGCTGACGGCTGGCGACTCCGTGGGATTTCCCTGGTTCGTTCCGATCGGCGCCGTCGCGACCGTGGTGGTGGGGGGTGCGGTGAGCCGGCTCCGCCCCGTGGGAGGAAGGAGATGAACCCTTCCGCTGCGTGGGTGATCGGCGTCGATGGAGGTGCCACGAGGACCCGCTTCCTCCTGGCGAACATGGCGGGTGATCGCCTCGGAGGAAAACTGGGGGGCTCAGGTCTCCTCGGGGTCGGAGAGGACGACCGGGTGGCCCGGCGGATCGTGGAGGGTGTGCGCTCGCTCGCCCGCGAGAACGGGGTCTCGCTTCCCGTGGAGGCTTTCTGCGCGGGTCTCGCCGGCGCATCGGGCCGGCCGGAGGCCCGGGAGCTCGTGGAGGAGCGGATTCGCGTCGCGGCGGTGGCAAGGCGGGTGCGCGTCGTCTCGGATTCCGAGATTGCCTTCCGCGACGCCTTCGGCTCCCGCGAAGGGATCCTCCTCATCAGTGGCACAGGCTCGGTGGGAGTCGGCCGGGCGGCGACCGGGGTGCTGAGGCGCGTCGGGGGATGGGGTGCGCTCCTCGGGGACGAGGGGAGCGGGTACCGGCTCGGCCTGGAAGGCATCCGGGCAGCCGTCCGGTCGGCCGAGGGGCGAGCCCCGCCGACGACACTCACGCCGCGCCTCTTCGCCGCACTGGGGTCCGATTCCCCCGGAGATGTGTTCGAGTGGAGCAAGGAGGCCGCGAAGTCCGACGTCGCGGCCCTCGCTCCGGGTGTGCTGGCGGCGGCGGAGGGTGGAGACCGGGCCGCGCGCGAGATCGTCGCGCGGGCCGTGGTCGGTCTGGTCCAGCATGCCCGGGCGCTGGTCGATGCGCTGGAGCTTCCGGCCGCTCCCCCGGTGGCACTGGTCGGAGGTCTCGTGGAGCCGGGCGGACGGATGCGGGCGCGCGTCGAGGCGGCACTCGGGGAGGAGGGATTCCGGGTCCTTCCCGCGAGGGTCTCCCCCGTCCGGGGGGCGGTGAAGATCGCTCTGGAGAACTGACGGCCGCTGCCGCTTCCTCCCGTCCAGTCCTCGCGCCGACATCGCTCCGTCAGACGCGGCCGTCTCCCCCCCTCCAGGTCGCCTTGCCGCATCCAGGCGCCGTCGGCGGGATCCGGCTCCGGAGGTCCGATCGGGAGTTACCCTGCCGCTCGCCGTTTCCGCGCCCACGCCAGCGCGGAGGCGGAGAGGACGGCCATCACGGCTGCCACTCCGTTGAACAGCAAGTCGACCGGATCGAAGACGCGGCTCGGCAGCAGCAGCTGGATGCCCTCGTCGAGGACCGAGACCGGAACCGTCAGGAGTACTGCCAGGAGTGCCGGCGCCGGGACGCGTTTCCCCTGGCTCGCCCGCTCGACGAGTGCTTCGCGCGCGAGGAGGGCGACCACGCCGTATTCAATCAGGTGCGAGCGTTCGGTCGGGATCGACATCCGCGTGAAGACGAGGAGGTAGACGGCCGCGATCCCCAGCGCGACCCCGATCTCGGCGCCGCCGGGCCGGGTTCCCAGCCCCTGGGTCACCACGGCCACGAGGACGAGGAGGCAGGAGAGGATGAAGAGACCCGGGCCGAGGCTGCTCTCGCCGAGGATTCCGGCGAGCGTGCTCGCCAGGCCCAGCGTAGAGTAGATTGCGGCCACGGCGGCGAGGGTCCAGCCCCAGAGGCGACGCTCGCGCGCAGAGGTGAAGCCGGAGGGGGACGGCATCAGTCGACCTCTCCCCTGGAGTCGCCAGAAACGTTCCGCACCTCCGTCCGTCCGCTGTGCCGACGGGTGACCCGGCTCTCCGTACCTCCTAGTGCAGGACCTCCTCCAGCGCCGTCGCAGCGTCCGTCTTCTCGTCGCGGTACTTGACGACCGCCGGTGCGTAGAGCTGAAGCCCCCGCTCTTCGGCGAACGCCCCTGGCGCGGGCCGGGTGCCGGGGACGACGACCGCCCCTTCGGGAACGCTCAGCGGAGCCGAGGGGCTGCTCCGGTAGACGGTCTCCCGGACGAGGTCGAAAAGGGGTGTGGCCGCTGTGAGCTGGACGCCCGGGGCGAGAACGGCCCGCCGTCCGACGAGGACGCCCTCGAAGACGCCGGCGTTCGCTCCGATCATCGCCTCGTCCTCGACGATGACGGGGCGGAGTCCAACCGGCTCGAGGACCCCCCCGATCTGGACGCCGGCGCTCAGGTGGACGCTCTCGCCAATCTGGGCGCACGATCCGACAAGCGCGTGGGAGTCCACCATCGAGCCCGCGCCGATCCAGGCCCCGATGTTCACGTAGGCCGGCGGCATGATCACCACGCGCGGAGCGAGGTAGACGCCGGCCCGGACGGAACTCCCCCCCGGCACGATCCGGATGTTCTCCTCGACCCCGCGGGTCTCGTGCAGCGGAAGGGTGTCCCTGTCGAAGAAGGGGAACGCTCCCTTGGTGGCCTCCCCCGCGGGAAACCGGACCGTCTCGCCGGCCCGGAAGGCGAGGAGTATCCCTTCCTTGACCCACTCGGTGGCCCGCCACCCCTCCGGGCCCTTCTCGGCAGCCCGCGCCTCGCCCCGCTCGAGGGTCCGGAGGAGCCGGGATACCGTGCTCCGCGCCTCATCGCGGTCGCGAAGGGGGGACTGTGTCGCGAGCTCCCGGATGCGGACGGCGAGATCGGCGGCCTGCGGAGCTTCGTTCATCCGTCTCCCACCCGGCTGCCGAGCACGTCCTTCATGGTGAATATCCCCGAGCGGTCCCGGATCCACTCCGCTGCTAGGACGGCCCCCCGGGCGAACCCCGCCCGGCTCCGGGCCTGGTGCTCGAGCACGATCCGGTCGTTCGGCCCGTCGATGCCGACCGAGTGCGTCCCGAACACGGAGCCGACGCGTGAGACGCCGACATGGAGGCACGCCTCGTCGACAGGCGCGCCCTCCTCAAGCACCGCGGACCAGCCCGTCTTCACGTCGAGCTCTCCAATCAGGAGATCCGCAAGGCGGCGCGCGGTGCCGCTTGGGTGGTCGGTCTTCTTCCGGTGGTGGCTCTCCGAGAGGTGCACGTCGTACGCCTCGAGCTCGCGGGCGCCGTCCACGAGACGGGCCGCGCTGCGGACGATCCGCTCGAAGAGGAGCATCCCGATCGAGAAGTTCGGGGCCGAGAGGATCGCCGTGCCCGCGCTCCGGACCGCGGCCTCGACCGTCTCCTTCTCCCCGTCCCACCCCGTCGTGCCCACGACCACGTTCACGCCGTGCCGCGCTGCCGCCCGGACGTTGTCCGCGACGGCGCCGGCGACGGAGAAGTCCACGGCTACGCGGGCTCCGGCCAGGGACTCGGGCGTGATGCCCCGCCCCTCCGGGTTGTCGGGCTCGTCGAGGATCGGGCCGACCTCGTGGCCGCGGTCCCTCGCCACCTCCTCGACCGCCCTTCCCATGCGGCCGTACCCGAAGAGGGCGAGCTTCACGGGATTTGCCTCCGTTTCGGTGGCGCCTGGGGTCCCAGCCCCGGAGGGAGCGGAGGCAGAGGGATCGGCATGTCGGTGATCATCGTCGTGGGGAAGCAACCGCGGTGGCGCCGTTCGTGAACTCGTGGGCCTCGCATGGGGAGCGAGATCCGCCGGTCCCGCCGGCGTCTCCCCGGCGAGGGGAGGAATGTGTCACATCCGGTACGCGGGAGGAAGAAGAGAAGGGGACCGGGCGCCGGACGGAGCCCCTACCCGGCGGCCAGCGCGTCAGGCGCTCCGTATCCTGACAGGGGGGAGCGGAGGACGGGGTCGCGCGCTGTTCATCTGCTCCACGGAAAGTGGATGTTCAGGTAGGTGATCGACCCCGCGTCCGCGAAATCCCTGAATCCGTGGGCCATGCCGGGTGGAATGAACACGACGTCCCCCGGCCCGATCACGCGTTCGGTCCCGCCCCGGATCGCGCTGCCCCGCTGGTCGCCCGGCCGGTTCGCAGGCCGGGGATCGACGAGGGATCCGCCGGTAACGAGCGTAGCCGACCCCTCCTGCACGACGTAGAGGTCGCTGAGCGTCCCGTGAATCGTCGCGGTCGGCGCCGTCCGGTGGAGCATCGTCACGCTGAAGACGTCTCCACCCTCGAGAATCCTCCCGCTGGCGAGCTCCCCGCTCCTGAGCGCCGATTGGAGATCGGAGCCCTTGAGCACGACCGCCTGATCGTCGGTCGCCTCCCTCGGAATGGCCGCCTGACCGGCCCCGGGGTCGGCGCCCGCCACCAGCAGGACGCCCGCACAGAGAGTGGCTTGGACCAGACGCATTACCCTCCTCCTTGAAACAGCTCGGCACTACTGGCAAGAGGCCGCTGCAGGCTCCGCTTCCTCCAGACTGTCTCACTGCCGAAGCGGGTGGACGGCCCCGGGGTCGGCGCGTTCGGTGTGATCCCCTGGAGGCGGGTCTGGAGCCCGGATGACCTCGGGAGCAAGATGCCGCGGGGTCCGAAGAGGGTGCAAGGAGGGTTCTGGCCGACGGGTTGGGGGGAGGCGGCGCTCCTTCGCCCGCGCCAGTGGTGTGCCGAACGGCCACGCGGCATATGTCCGGGCCACGACTCCGTCCCCCGAGCGACGGGGAGATTGTGCCCTGGCCGCGGCCTGTGAGGAAGGATGAGCGGTGTCCGGGCGATGGCCCCGGCCGCCACCGGCCTCCTCTGGCTACCCTCCCCGCGCTCTTGCCGCCAACACGCGCCTCTCCCGATTTGTGGACCGGCCCCGCACCGAGGCGTGGCGATCCGGGACGCACCAGTGAGCCGGGCTGCGGGTTGTCAGCGGGGTGGACTTCCGGATGATGTTGGCCGGCGTGCGTGCAGGGCGTCGGTCCGGAGAGGATCGCGCCGCCTGGATCAAGGACCGGCCGCAAGCCGCAGCAGGCGGCGGGCATCGACCCTGTGCGGCAACCGGGGTTGAGGCAGGAACGGCCATCGAGGGGGCAATAGGAGAAAGGAGGACGGCCGGATTGAGCGACTCCATGAATCGCGATCGGGCAACATCAGAATTCATTCTGAATCGGGAGTCGTATCGCCGAGCCACCGTCCTGTTGGCGGGCGCCAATTTCGGTTTGGAGGAGGGGCCTGCCTCCGCAGCCGGTCGGCTCGCCGCGGGGGGGATTCGCGTCGTCATTGCACCGAGTTTCGGACCGGAATTCGAAGGTGCCTGCGTACTCTTCGGCCTCCCGGCAGTGGTACTCGCTCCCGTCGTGGTCGACGAGCTCGGGGAGTGGGTGGATGTGAACCCGGGCCTGGAGATCACGGTGGATTTGGAGACTCAGCGGATCGAGCGCGTCGACCGGGAACCCATCTCTCTTGACATGCATCCGAGACTCCGAAACAACTTACTATTCGGTTTGAGTGAGTTGGACGAGACGATCGAGCACCGGGCTCGAACCAGCGCGTTTCGGCAGGCGGACCGAATCCGGCGGCCCTGGCTCTACAACTGGAGGGAGCCGTCGGCGGTGGAAACGCTTCCTCTCGATTCATTCGATGATGAAGGGAACGACCCGGAAGCCTGACCCGCAACACCCGACGGGAGGAACCGTGAGAGCCCGACTGACAATATTCTTTTTTGCCCTCTCCTCTTGGATAGACGCAGCCCCTGCTGGCGTTGCCGCACAGGAGGTCACCCATCTGCTGGATGAGCTCACCGCGGCAGAGCACTGGGTGCTCTACGAGGTGCTGGTGGCCCATCCCGACATCACGGGCGACGCCGACTTCCTCTATGCGGGTCTGAACGAGCCTTCGAAGACCGAGGTCCTGGCTTGGCGCCCCGGCACTCCCTTCGGCCGCGAGGCTCGCGTGCACTTCGTGCAGGACCACATCGGCTACGAGGCAGTAGTGGATCTTGTCGGGCGCACGGTCGTTGAGCTGCGTGAGGTGACCGATCGCCAGTACATGTTCGCGCCATCCGACGATCGCGCACTGTCCGAGGTGAAGGAGCATCCGCTAATGCTCGCGGCCTTCGAGGCGCGGGGGATCACGGATCTCGAGAAGGTGCGTTGCAGGGTCGGGTCGGACGCGTACTTCGATACCCCGGAGGAGCGGGATCGCCGCCTGGGTCGGCTTCGGTGCACGAACCGGATCGGCCGCGTTTCTGGACTGGGCGTGCCGATCGCGAACCTCGTGGCCGTCGTGGATCGTCAGACGGGCGAGATCGTGCGAGTCATAGACGAGGGTCCCATCGATGCCGCGGTGCCCTCGATCGGCGAGCATCACGACGAGGCCGTGGGTCCGCCCCGACAGGCTCTGCCCCCTATCACGGTTGCGCAGCCAGAGGGCCCTGGCTACGAGCTCTCAGGCCATGAGGTCCACTGGGAAGGCTGGAGATTCCACTTCCGGGTCGACCAGCGGAGGGGGATCGTCTTGTCCCGCGTGGGACATCACGACGGAAGTGAGTTTCGGTCAGTCCTCTACCAAGCTGCACTCTCCGAGCTCCTGGTGCCCTATCACGACCCCGAGGAGCCTTGGAACCACCAGGCTTTCTTCGATCTCGGGAGCTATCCCCACAGCTTCGGCGGCGTGGCCAGCTCGATGGCGCCGGGTCGCGATTGCCCGGTCCGTGCAGAGTTCTTCGATACTTGGGTGATTCAGGCGGACGGATCGCCGGGGGAGCGCCAGCGGGTTGCTTGTCTGTTCGAGCGACTTCCCGACGAGCCCGCGTGGCGGCACACGCGCGACGGAGGCGTGGTGGAGAGCCGGGCCCGTCGTGACCTCGTGCTACGCATGATCATGGGCGCGGGGAACTACGACTACCTCTTCGATTGGGTCTTCAGGCAGGACGGGACGATCCGAGTCAACCTGGCAGCGACCGGGATCGACCAGATGAAGGCGGTAGGCACGAAGGACGCGTACGAGGCGATGGCCGACAATGGGAGCGCCGACGACCGGTACGGCCGCTTTGTCGCGCCCCATCTCGTGGCCGTGAACCATAGCCACATCTTCAACTTCCGCTTGGACTTCGATATCGAGGGAGTGGAAAACACCCTCATCGTGGACCGGCTCGTAACGGAAATCCAGGACCAGGATAACCCGCGCCGAAGCGTCTGGCGCGTCGAGTCAGAAGTAGCGAGTCGGGAGAACGATGCGAAGCGAACGGCTTCCCTGGACGCTCCCGAGTACTGGCGCGTCGTGAATCCGTCTCGAATGGGTCCCACAGGGTACCCGCGCGGCTACATGGTGGAGGGGCATGGAATCATGTCGCTCCTGAGCCCGGATGACTACCTGCAACAGCGGGCTGGCTTTACCGAGCACACGCTCTGGGCTACGCCGATGAGGACCGACGAGCTTTACGCGGCGGGTGACTACCCCACAAACAGCGCCGCGGGGGAAGGCCTGCCCAAGTGGACGGTCAATAACCGCCCGATCGAAAACACGGACATCGTGCTCTGGTACACGACCGGTTTCCACCACGTTGCTCGGCCGGAGGACTGGCCGGTTCTGCCGCTGGAAATGCATGGATTCAACCTGATTCCGGCGGGATTCTTTGACCGGAACCCAGCGATCGATCTGCCCCGCTAGCCGTCCAAGAGCACGCCCTCGGGAAGGACAGGGGGGTTAGCGGGTCGGGCGTCGGCTCGGCGGAGAGCGGGTTGTCGGGTCCTCAGGAGCTGAGGATGTCGAGCAGCTCCACCTCGAAGAGAGGATGGCCGGCTTGAGCGACTCTATGAATCGCGATCTCTCTCTCCGAGGGATCTTCACCGAGTGGGTGCGGGAGGTGGTCGGTATCGAAGGCCGCCTTCCGCGTACCCTCGGGAAGCTGTTCGCGCATCCGGGCGTTCTGACCCGGGCGGCGCTGGAGGGGGAGCGCGGTACATATCTGTCGGCGCTCAAGCTCTTTCTCTCGGCAAACGTGGCCGTCTTTCTGGTAGGGCCGTACATCGGTGCCTTTGCCTTCGAGTTGGAAGCCTTCGTACAGGAGAGCGCGTTCTATCGTGCCTTCGTGGAACGGGAGCTTCTCGACCTGGGGATGAGCGCCGAGGCGTACGGGCTCCGCTTCGATTTCACGATCAGGCAGCACGCGCCCACCTTCATCTTCTTGGTCATTCCGGCAATGGCCGGTGTCTACAAGGCACTCCTTCCGGATCGGCTCTTCGGCGAGCACCTCGTACACGCAACAGATTTCGTTGCTCGGTTCATTCTCGTGGTGCTCCTCGCGGTCATCTTCATGCGCCTGGCGGGCATTTCCGGGGAGACGCTCCTAGACAATCCGACGGTGTCGCTGGTGGCCAACGGCACGGTTCTGGCCGGGTTCATCGGGCTGATCGGCTGGCATGTCAGCCGATCGCTGCAGACCGTTTTCGGGCTCCGGGGCGCGGGACTCTGGACACGAACCGCGGTGGTTGCCGTGGGGTTGGCGGGGCTGCTGTACGGCTACTCGCAGTTCCCCTTCTGGAGCACGGTCGTCGCGGTGCGCCTGAGCTGACACGCGGCAGCAGTCGGCTCCGGGTCGACGCCGCGACTCCGTCCCGGTCGGTCAGGCGGGATCAGGCGGTTCTCCCGTGTAGAACGCCGCGGTACGCCTCGCCGCCGCCCGCGCGGCGTCAGGCTCCTCTCCGGCGGCAACCGCCGCCCGCCGCCACCCATCGCTGCTTCCCCGGATGAGTGCTTTCCCGTCGGGTGAAGTGGCAAACGCGGCTTCGTCGGGCTTGGGCGCGTCGGAGTCCGCGAGGTGGAGCGCGAGCCCCAGGAGACCCAGCTCCCAGCCGATGCCCGCCGCGCCCGGTCCGTACTCGGTCCAGTGCTCGGAGAAGTGCGAGGTGTGGGTGAGCACGAGTCGCGCCCGCCGCTCCCCCTCGGCCGAGAGGGCCACCTCTACCCAGCTCACCCAGCCGCTGAACTCCCAGGTGAGCGTGAAATGGGAGAGTTGCACGCACGTCGTGATCTCACCGCCGGCGTTGCCCTCCAGCTGATAGCGGCCTCCGGGCTCGAGCGTGCCGCTTACCGGGAGGAACCACTTGGGGATGCGCTCCGCGCTCGTGACGGCGTCCCAGAGATTGGCGATCCCGGTCCGGTAGCTCCGGGAGAGGGTGACCAAGCGCGCCGGTTGTCCTTCGAGGACGAGCGATGACACCGAGCGCTCCACCGCACCGAGATGGCGTTCGACGTCGATCGCCATGATTCCATATCCGTCTGTCGGTGCCCGAGCCCACGGCAGTAGTCGTATCGGGGTGTCCGGCCGCCGGACCCCCCCGAGTGCGGAGTCCCCGGAGCGCGGACCCAGTGACCGAAGGCTCCCCCGGGTGGCACCTCCCGGGGACGGTTCGGTGCTACGGTAGGCTCAGGGAGCAGGCAATGCGCGGAGTCCGTCAGGGTCCACCGCGACGTGCCCCACGCAGTTGACCCAGGCGTCGTAGCCGCCCGCGCGCAGGATCTCGGCAGCTCCCTCGGCGAACCCTTCCTCCTCCAGCTGCCGCCCGACGGTGGCGGCGGCCTGCAGCGGATCGGAACCGGCCGTCTCGTCGAGGAAGCCCAGGTAGCCGTTGGTGCGGCGGGAGGTGTACCCGGTGGCGGTGAGCAGCTCGTCCATCCGGCTGTCGAAGCTCCTCCGGAACTCCCCGCTGGAGCGGACCGCCCCGATGAGCTCGGCCAGCGCCGCCAGCTCATAGTCGTCATCGTCGAGCGCGAACCACGCGGCCATCTCGAGCGGCCGTACGTTCTCGATGCTGAAGGCGAATTCCCTCGCGGCCATCGAGCCGCCCTCGCGCCGGAGGACCGTGAGCCGGGAATGGCGCGACCCGGCCCAGTTCACTCCCGTGACGAGTATCCCGCCCTCGACGAGGACGTCGGCCATCCACTCGAGCGTCCGGTCCCGGAACGCCCGATCGAAGTAGCAGAGGACGTTCAGGCATCGGACGGCCTCGTAGCTGCCGAGTCCCTCGGCGCCGATGCCCTCCTGCGCAAAGGTCAGGTTTTCGGCCGAGAAGTCGAGGATCGGGTCTTCGACGACCGTGAACCCGCCCTGCTCCCACCGAGCGCGGCCGGTGCCGACTCCGCCCCTCTCCTCGAGCGCCGCCAGCAGAGGACCCCGGAACCGGTTTCGCGTATCCTCGGGGTCCAGGTAGAGCCCTTCCCAGCGCTCCACCGCATTCGCACCGGGCTGGAAATAGAGGAGTTCGGTGTCGGGTCCGAAGCAGGCGTAGTCCCCGTTCTCCTGGCGAACCAAGTAGCGGGCGAACGAGGGGTCCGCCGCCGTGACCAGGACGTCGGGAAAACGCTGGGCCGTCTCGCGGGAAGTGACCGGCGGGAACCCGCACCCGAGGTCGAGAAAGCGGTCTCCCGGGCCGAGCGCGCGCCAGGGGTTGCACTCGATGTAGTCGTCGATCGTCCGGTGCCTTCCCTCGGAGGTGATGGGAGGCACCGATCCGCCCCACGCGCCCGGGAGGATCTTCGGGAGGAAGTAGGCGATCGCCCAGGCGAGCGTCTCGCTCACGTCCTTGGCCCCGATCTGCTGGCGCCTCATGGTCCTGCACATCCTCTTGATGAACTCCCGCACCTCGTCGCGCTCGTCGGCGAGAGGCGCCATGAGGCCCCGGACTTCCGGTGAGAGCCGCCCGTCGAAGTAGGTCTCGCTCAGGTGGTCAAGGAACGGCATGGGAGATGAAGCGCCTCGTTTCCGGCAAGGGAGTCGTGGGGAGGAACCGGCACGGCTCTCGGGTTCGGCACATCGGGCGCCCCCCCGCTCCGGGACCCGGGCACAGACATCAGGCAGACCGGCCGGGCCATGCCGGCGCCCCAAGATGCCGGGGGGTCACCGGCCGCGGCAAGCCGTGTCCGGGTGCCCGAGCGCGTCCCGTACGGGGTCCGCTCCGGGTGCTGCGCCACCGGTCACCTCCGAGGCTCCGGAGGCGGCCAGTGGATGGAGGACAACCGCATCCTCGGTCCGCTTGTCTTTGAGCCCGCTACCCGACAACCATCCGTCCGGCGGCCCACCCGTCCTTCAGCCGGCCGCGCCGGGGGCTCAGGCGGGCACGCAACGCACCGGGAGCGATTCGAGTCCCCGGAGCACCACGCCCGGCCGGAACCGCGGGAGGTCTCCGGCGAGTTCGATCGACCGGAATCGTTCGAGTAGCATCTCGAGCGCGATCCTGCCTTCCAGCCGTGCCAGCGGAGCCCCGAGGCAGTGATGGATCCCCCTCCCGAACGAGACGTGCTGACGCGCGTGGCGCCCCACGTCGAGCCGGTCCGGATCCTGGAAGAGTTCCGGGTCGCGGTTGGCTGCGCCGAGCAGCAGCACGACGTTCTCCCGTTGCCGAAGCGTGTGGCCGTCCACCTCGCAGTCCACGAGGACACGGCGGAAGTCGGCCTGCACCGGCGAGTCAAAGCGGAGGAGCTCCTCCACGGCGCCCGCGATGAGCCCCGGGTCGTCCCTCAGCCGTTCGAGCTGTTCGGGATGGCGGAGAAGTGCCAGGACCCCGTTGCCGATCAGGTTCACGGTGGTCTCGTTGCCGGCAGCGAGGAGGAGCCTGAGCATGTTCAGCGTCTCCCGGTCGCTCAGCCGGCCGCCTTCGTCCTGTGCGCGCAGGAGCGCGCTCACAATGTCGTCGCGGGGCGAGTCCCGGCGCTCCCGGATGACCCGGCGGAAGTAGGCGTCGAAGGCCTGTCCGGCCGCCTTCCCGCCACGCCACTCGCGGATCCCGATCGTCGGCTCAAGAAGGCGCGCGCGCTTCGCCGACCAGCTCCTGAACATGGCCCTGTCCTCGGGCGGAACGCCGAGCATCTCGGCGATGACGATGACCGGGAGCGGCCGGGCGACGCAGTCCATGAGATCGAACGCGGCGGGATCGGCGATCTCGTCGAGAAGTGCCCCCAGAGTCCCGCGGATGCGGGGCTCGAGCGCGGCGACCGCCCTCGGGGTGAAGGCCTTGTTGACGAGCGCACGGAGCCGCGTGTGGTCCGGAGGATCGAGCATCAGCATCGTGTACTCTTCCGCCGGGGGGAGCATTGCCCGCCGCCGGGCCGGGATCGTGCCCTTCCGAGGGTCACTCCCGAAGCGGCGGTGGTCGCGGAGGATAGCGTTGACGTCGGCGTGGCGCGTGAGTACCCAGCCTTGAAGGAGCCGGCTCCGGTATACCGGGGCCCGGGCGCGGAGCTCCGCGTAGGCGGGGTAGGGATCCTGCGCCGTTTTCGGGGAGAACGGGTTGTAGGCGAAACCGCTCCGCCAGCGTTCGGGAAGGAGGAGGAGATCGACGGCGGCGGACCGGAGCGTCTCGACAACGGGGAATGCCATCGTCTCCCTCCCGAAGAGGACGGATGCATGCGTGGACCCGGAGACGGATCGTTGCCGCCACGATCGTCGGCGTCCGCCGCGGAGCTGCCGGAAAGCTAGGGGTCGCGCCCGATGCACGCCCGTGCGGCCGGTAGCCGGGTCGGCCGGGATCGCCGTCCGGGCTCGGAGCGCCAATCCGGCTCCTCTTCCGATCTGTTACGGCATAGAGCCGCCCAACCCGAGTGGGTGCCACCCCGAAGTGCATCGGTGCGCATCCGGATAACGGATGTGGACGGTCCGCCCGGTCCCTGTCATGCACCGGCCGCCGCTCCGGCTCCCCGGAAGCGGGCCACGGAGAATCCAGTTGCATCCGGTCAACTCCCGGAAGCGTCGGCCGCTTGCTCCCCGGTGTATCGACCGACACCCTGAACCGACACCGGCGGTCGCGCGGGCGACCCCGCCTACCCGGACCACGCAGCTGGAGAACCCCGGCGATGATCCGACATCCGATCAGCGTGGACCAGTCCGACAGGATTGTCCCGATCAACCTTCGCCAGAGCGGCCGCACGCCGGTCGAGCTGCTCATCTCCACCCGCGTCCGCAAGTCCCCCTACTGGCATCTCTCGCATGAAGCGGGCTGCTGGCGGGCCACCGTCTACAACCGCATCTACCACCCCCGCGGTTACGTCCGTCCCGAGGACGGCGGCGCGGCGGCCGAGCACGAGGCGCTGACCCGGCACGTCACCGTGTGGAACGTCGCGGTGGAGCGGCAGATCCGGGTCAGGGGACCGGATGCGGAGCGGTTCACCGACTACGTGATCACCCGGGACGCGACCCGCATCGAGCCGATGCACGCCAAGTACGTCATCCTCTGCAACGAGAAGGGCGGCATCCTCAACGACCCGGTGCTGCTCCGGCTCTCCGGGGACGAGTTCTGGTTCTCGCTTGCCGACTCCGACCTCCTGTACTGGCTCCAGGGCGTGAACGTCGGGCTCCGGATGGAGGTGGAGATCGACGAGATCGACGTCTGTCCCCTGCAGATCCAGGGGCCGAAGTCGCTCGACCTCATGGCCGACCTGGTGGGCGCGGGCATCCGGGAGATCCCCTACTACGGGCTCATGGAGGCGGAGATCGCGGGCTGTTCCGTGGTGGTCTCCCAGTCCGGGTTCTCGGGCGAGAAGGGGTACGAGATCTATCTTCGGGACGCCACGCTGCACGCCGGGAAGCTCTGGCGTGCGGTGCTCGCGGCAGGGGAGGCGCACCGATTGATGGTCATCGCTCCGGGCCACCAGCGCAGGATCCAGGCCGGGATCCTGTCGTGGGGACAGGACATCGACCACGAGACGAGTCCGTTCCAGTGCAACCTGGCCTACCAGGTGCCGCGCGCGAAGGCGGGGGACTACATCGGGCGGGCCGAGCTGGAGCGCCAGCGCGCCGAGCTCGACGCCGGACGTTCTCCGTTCGCGATGGTCATGGTGGGGATGAGACTGGGCGGAAAGCCGATCGACGACTACGCCCCGGACTTCTGGCTCGTCTCGGACGCGGCCGACGGCGACCCGATCGGCTACCTCACCTCGCCGTGGTACGCCCCCGAGCTGGGCTGCAACATCTCGCTCGGATACGTGCCCGCCACGAAGTCGGCCGTCGGTACTGAGCTCGCGGTGTGGCTGCCCGACGAATACGCGAGTGAGCCAGGCCGGCCCGAACGCGCACAGGTGTGCGAGGTTCCCTTCCGTCCCTCCGTGAACCCGAGCGCCCGCGAGGTGGCATTTGCCCGGGGCCTCGACGCGACGGTCTGAGAGAAAGCGCGCCTCGTCCCGGTGAGTCGACGCGACGTTCCGCGGGTGGTCGCGCTTTTCTCGTGGACCCCACCTCCGGTTCCTCCCAGGTGGGTGGCGAGGACCCCCGGCGGCGTGCCATGAGCTGCCAGGACCTCGACGGAGTCACCGAGAGCCAGGTGGCGAAGCGCCGCACGGATCCGGGGTCTCCGGGAGAGGTGGCATCCGGTAGATGCGGCTGGTGGACCGCCGCCGGGAGGCTGCCCGACCGATGGCGGATTGACCTTCTTCAGATCCGGCCGCTGAGCCGCAGCCATCTCAGGTGATTGCGCACGTTGT
>JAAXGI010000293.1 GCA_012267505.1 Gemmatimonadota bacterium | reverse complement strand
GCGTCATCGTGGACGAGCGTCGCGAGGTGCACAAGCTCGATGACGGCAGCGAGGGGGAGCGCGTCGGGATGCGGGCGCCCGCCCACCTGGCTGACGAGAAGGAGGAGAGTCGGACGGAAGAGCTTGCCGCGGACGGCAAGCAGGTGATCGTTCACCTCCGCGTGGAGATCGAAGTCGGAGAAGATGATCCGACGAATCTCCCCGGAAACGCGCTCAAGCCCTTCCCGCACCGGCTCCTGCAGCTCGGAGAGCGACGACGCAGTGGGAACGGGCGTGGGCGGGGACTGGGACATTCGCACCGGCGGCATGGCTCTCGCTCTAGTTCAGTGCGGTGGGCCTGGGCGGGCGGATCCGGCGACGGCGCACTTCGGCGGCACACCCGCACGGATACCCACGGACTGCGTCGGAGGACCTGCGCCCGCCTGCCGGGCTCCCGCCCTCATCCCTCCCCGATCCAGCGCGCGAGATCCGCCAAGCCGGACGCCAGACGCCCGGCCGTTTCCCGTGTCCCGCGCGGCAGCGGGCCGTCCGCGCGCGCGACGGCCGATGCCAGCACACCAGCGTCTCCGGAGAGCCGCCCGAGCACGTGGCGGAGGAGACGGGGAGCCAGGACCCGGGAGGCATCCGCGTGCAGGAGCGAGAGCCGGTCCGCGCCGGCGTCGAAGACCAGCCCTTCGGGCACCATGCCCACGACCTCGGTGCAGACGACGCTCCCTCCCGCGGAACGGACGCGACGGTCGATCTCCCGAAATACGGGAAACGGCTTCCGGTTCCACGCATCCTCCAGGTTCATCGAGATCTGCAGCTGGTTCGTCGAGGGCAGGACGAAAGCTAGCGCGCGGAGTCCCTCGAATCCGCCACCGGTCTCCCTCAGCCCAGCTACGATCCGGCGCACCTCACCGATCGGGATCCCGTCGACCACGACGTTCCACGCAAGCAGAAGCGGACGGGCCCCGACGCATGTGACACCCGCCGTGGGATGCGCGCCAGGCCGCGCCCAATTCTCCGGATGGACGTCCGGACGACGGTCTTCGGGAAAGCCCCTGACCAGTGCCTCGAATCCTCCTCTCCTGAGTTCGGCAAGGTGCCGGCCCCTGGGCTCCGCAGCATCGGCGTAGAAGAAGACAGGTACGCCCACTTCGCGCGCGATGCGCTCACCCACCCTCCGCGCCGAGGCACGCGCATCCTCGATGGTCAGGCCGAGAAGGGGCACGAAGGGCAGGACATCAAGGGCACCCACCCTGGGATGGACGCCCTCATGAGCCCCGAGATCGATTGATTCGGCCGCGATCCTCGCGGTGGCCACGCCTGCATCCTCCACGGCGGCCGGTGGCCCGATACATGTGACAACAGACCGGTTGTGATCCGCATCCGCGGATGCATCCAGCACTTCCGCACCCGCCTCAGCGATGGCCCGGACCACGCGATCAAGGAGTTCGGGATCCCGTCCCGCGCTGAGGTTCGGCACCGCCTCGAGAACGGGTTCCATGCGCGCGAAGCTAACCCGGCCCCCAAGCCGGAACAAGCTCGGCAGCGGGGGGTCCCGGTGTTCGGGTGGCGCCGGGCGGACGGAGGGTGGCGGTCAGAAGGCGGGGATGCGGTTCCCGCCCCCGAGGCCCGTGTTCCCGCTCCGCTGCAGGTAGTCGAACCTGAGATCCTGGTTCGCGCGCAGCGCTACCTCGAACTGGAACGACCAGTTGCCGGTCGCGGTCTGCACGAAACCGAAACGCGCCTCCCACTCATGAAGGTCACGGATGAGACTCACGACGTGGTCGTTGAAGCGAAGTGCCTCCACGTCGTACGAGGTGGACCAGTCAACGGTCCAGCTCGGCGAAGGCGCAAAGGAAAGGCGCCCCTGCACCATCTGCGCACGCAGGCGGCTCCCCCTCTCCGAATCCCGGGGCCGGTTCAGGGAATAGCTGATGTCCGCGCGCCACCCCTCTCCATCCCGCTGCGGACCAAAGGCGTCCCCGCCCGGGATGACACGGTCCGAATCGAACGAGGCGAACTGGTCGAGCGGCGCCCCGAAACCGCCGGGGTCCGGGACCGCCTCCTCTTCGGGCTCGGGCTCGGGCTCGGGTTCCGGTTCAGGCTCGGGCTCAGGCTGGATCCCGAGAAACCTCCCGATCGCCTGCAGGAAGCGTGACTCCCCGTCAAGCGAGAACCCGAGAGCAAGCTGGGAGAGATGCGGGCTGAACTCCCGCGCTCCACCTTCCCGCCTGGCGGAATCGTCAAAGAGCTCGTGCGTGAACGACAGGTTGAGCTCGCGCAGGTAGTCGGACGTCACCCGGTTTGTCACGCTCATTGTCGTGAACCCGTCAATGAAGTGCCCCGTGGAATCCGCCTCGATCACATCATAGGAAAGGGCATTCGTCTGGAGCCCGAGGAGAACGACGTTCCTGGAAGGCGGGAGACGACGAAGCCCGTCCTCCGCCGGTGCCTCGGGATCCGGGGCTCCCGCTTCCGGCGGCGGCGGAACCTCATCCGGCTGGGCCGGCAGCGGAACCGACACGTCGTCCGGTGGTGCATCGCCGGCGGCGACCGCCGTGCTGTCGGCGGGAAGCGGGGCCTGCCCCGCCGCGGGATCCACGCCCGGAGCAGGAGGTTCCGGCTCGGGCTCGCGCAGTTTCGCCTCCCATGTCTGGTTGAATCCGAAGGTGACGATGTTCTGGGTCCGCGCCACGGTCGCGCCGAAGACGCGGCTCTGGAGATCGGTCGAGAGGGTCTGCGGGGCATACGCCCAGCTTAACGAAGGGGTGACCTTGTGCCGGATTGCCTCGAAGTTGCCGATCCCCGGGTAGAACCCGTAGATGTCGGTTTGGAGGGTCAGCCCGGCCCGGACCCGCCGGGGGCCCGCGACGAGTTCCTTCGCCTCGAGAATCGAGTCGTCCTTCATCATCGAGCCCTCGACGGAGAGATTCGGCGTCAGTGTCGTCGAACCAATCAGCCGCTGCTGGTAGGAGAGCCCCGCGGACCAGTTGACCGACCCGGTCCGGAAATCGCCCCGGCCGTCGGGGAGGGCCGCGACCCCGTCAACCAACGGATCGGTCCCCGACGGGAAGAAACGGGCCGGCACGTCTTGGAAAATCGTCTCCCGTGTCCGGAGTGCGCCGCGGACCGACAGGTCCCCGAAGCTCATGCTCCCGTTCGCTGACCCGTCGGTCCGCGCCTCCGACGCGTCCCGCATGGCGAACGACGAATCGGGCTGCGCCGGCCGGCCCGAAAAGCGCCGGTCCCAGCTCATCGATCCGCTCACCGAGACGTTGTTATACCAGCGGGCGGTCTGGGGCGGTGCGCCGAAGAGCGTCAGCGTGGATAGGGAGACGCGCGCGGAGGGGAGCGTGCCTTCCGTCCGGCCCTCCTCGCTCAGGTACTGCTTGCGGCTCGACCCCACGGTGAGCTGCCCCCAGCCGAAGCGCCGGTTCAGGCTCGCGTCCGAATCCACTGTTGAGACGGCCTCACGCGGGTTGTAGGAGTTGCGCCGTACGAAGTCGGCCGTCGTCACGTAGCGCCCCGACGCACGGAGCTGCATCTGTTCGGACTGCTCCCAGCGGTGGCTCGTGTCGAGGGCGAACTGCGCTTGGCCCGATGTCTGCCAGTACCGCTTGACGTTCACGGTGCCGTCGAGGAACTGGCGCGCCCACCGGTACCGGAGCCCGCCTTGAAGGGCCGTGTAATTCTCCGAAAACCAGTCCATGGCGAGCATCAGGTCGGAATAGTCGCTCATGGCCCAGTAGTAGCCGAGGTTCGATATCCTCCGGTTGTAGCCCGACGAGGTGCGGACGATGTCGTTGATCGAGAAGGTCGGCGTCAGAATCCCGCTCGCCCGCCCGCTCCCCAGGTTTTGGGCGATGAACGGAAGCCAGAAGATCGGCACATCGTCCAGGTACATTCTGACCGAGCGGGCAATGAGGATCTGGCCACCGACCACCTTGAGCTCACGGGCCTGGAAGTAGGAATGTGGGTCCTCAAGCTCGCACGTCGTGAATCGTGCCGCGCTCCCGAAGAGGCGATCCTGCTCCACCGAGTCCAAGTCGCCATAGACGATCCACTGCGCGCCCTCGGAGTAGGTGGTCGACGCCCCAAGCGCCGTTCCCCTCTCGGCCCGCAGGTCGTAGACCAGGAGCTCGCTGCGGAGAGGCTCGTTCGTGTCCGATGTCAGGTCCGCGGCGCCCTGGGTGCGGACCATCCCGGCCCGATCCTCGTAGGTGATCGAAGTGTCCGCCTCAAGCCGGACTCCCTGGCCGGAGAAGAAGGCGCGCGACTCCTCTGTTCCGGAGAGGACGAGGCGCCGGGTCGACGCATCGAACTCGGCCCGGTCGCCCTGGTAGCTCGCCGCGCTGAAACCCTCGAGCCCGACGAGCTCCTGCATGATCCCGTCTGCACCGGGGGGGAGTTCCGGCGGACGCGCGGTTTCGCGCCCCTCCCCTTCCCGGGCCGGAGCTTCATCGTCGCCGGAGACTTCTCCGACCGCGCTCGAGTCGGCTTCCGCCTCAAGAGCCGCCTCCGCCTGGCGAAGCCGCTCGAGGACGAATGCGCGGACCGAATCCGCATCGCTCAGGACCTCCTCCCCCGGCGCCTGACCGACGAGCGCTCGCGGCACGGCGACGAAAAGGACGCCGTGCGCCAGGACTACCCCGAGAAGAAGCCGCGCCCGGACGCCAGCGGGTGTCATGGACCGGATGCCTCCACGGCGCCTGCCGGCGGCTCTTCGGAAGCGACCAACCCACGCTGTCGCTCCGCCTTCCGCCGGTAGATCACGACCGAGATCAGGATACTGATCTCGTAGAGGATGACCATCGGCGCCATCATGAGAAGCGTCGAGGCGATGTCGCCCGGGGTCAGGAGCGAGGCGAGCACGGTGATCGCGACGATCGAGTGGCGGCGCGTACGCCGCATGAACGCCGGCGTCACGATTTCCATAGCCGAGAGGATCATCACGACGACCGGGAGCTGGAAGACCGCCCCGAAGGCGATGAGGATCCGGGTCACGAACGTCAGGTACTCTCCGACCTCGATCGTGGGCACGAGGAACTGCTGCTGGAAGCCCGCGAGAAATATCAGCGCAATGGGCAGCACGAAGAAGTACGCCATCGCCACACCGAGACAGAAGAGGACGAGGCTGAAATAGAGGCTGGGGATGATGACCCGCTTCTCCTCCCGCTTCAGGCCCGGGGAGAGAAAGGCCCAGATCTGGTAGACGACGATGGGGAAGGCGAGGAGGATGCCGACAACGAGGGCGAGCTTCAGAGTGACGAAAAACGGGGTCGCGGGGCTGAAGTAAGCGAGCTCCCCCGTCTGCAGCATCGGACGGATCGGGCGGATGAGGATCTCAAGGACACCGAGGTACTGGACGAGCAGGAACCCTACGACCGTGCCGACGCCCACTGCGATCAGTATGTAGAAGATGCGCCACCTGAGCTCCTCGAGATGGTCGAGGAAGGGCATCTCGCCGAGCGGGTTCGAACGGGGTCGCGGCATGGCGGCTAGCTGGTGGACTGGGCGGTCCGCCCCCGTACCGCCCAGCCGCGGACGCAAGGCGGGGTGCACACCTGGGAGGCCGGGACGGCCGGGTGCGGAGCGGAGGCGGGGGAGGCGGGGCGCGCCGAAGGAATGCCGCTAGAGGTCCCTGAGCTCGCTGCGGGCCAGCTCGGCGGCGTCAGAGTCCGGCCAGGTGTTGACGACTCGTTCGAAGAACTGCTCTGCATCTTCCGGATTGCCGAGCTCTAGGTGAATGAGTCCGATCCGGTACAGTGCGTCGGGAACCCGGTCGGCTGTCGGATGGAACTCCTGAATCTCAAGGAACGCCCCGATCGCCTCGTCGACGTTCCCCTCGCGCTCGAGGATCTCCGCTAGGTAATACCTCGCGTCCGGAGCCAATTGGTGCGAGCCGAACTGGTCGACTACCTGCTGGAACCCCAAGCGTGCCGCCCCGAGGCTCCCCCTCTGGAGCTGTGTGAGCGCAGCGGTGTAGAGCTCGTCCGCCTGTTCTCCGCCTGCAGGGACAGCCCCAGGCAGAATCCCGCCGGAGGGTAGGGCGAATCTCGCTTGTGCCCGGTCCCGCTCAAGCTGGTCCCGCAGTCCGGCAAGCTGCTGCTGGGAGAGCCCACTCAGCTCCTGGACCGTCAGGAGCTGATCCTGGATCCCCGCAAGCTGGCGCGCGATGTCGCCTCGCTCGTCCCGAAGATTCGCCGCAAGCGCGTCGATGCGGCCCTCTTGATCGGTCTGCGCCGCCCGAAGTTCCTCAAGGAGGAGTTGCTGTTGGGAGTAGAGTTCGCGGATTTCCTCCTGAAGCCCTTGCACGTCGGCCCGCGTCGCGCAACCTGCGGCCAAAAAGCACGCCGCCAGAGGGAGCAGCGCCCGCCGGAATCCCGGGGAGCGGCAATGGCAGGCTCGCGCGGGACTCATCGGACGGGGTCTCTCCTCTGGCAAGCGGTCCAGCGGCGGCAGGAAGGGCGGACCGACGGGGACCAAGATACGCTACACCGGCCGGGGGAACGAGGGTCCCCCCGACCGGCGACACAGAGGTTCGGCGGTGAGATCGTCAGCCGCCGCGACCGCGTGGTGTCCTACTGGGCGGGATTGATCGAGCCGCCTCCGGCGGTAATCACGAACTCGACACGCCGGTTCTGGGCCCACGCGGTCTCGTTGCTCCCGGCCGAGAGCGGCCGTTCCTCGCCGAACGAGGTCGTCTGGAAGTTGCCGGCCATGAGCCCCTGCTGACCGAAGAAGTCCAGAACGCTCTGGGCCCTCCGATTGCCGAGCGCCTGATTGTATTCAACCGATCCGCGTTCGTCCGCGTGGCCCTCGAGCCGGATCCGGACGGCGGGGCTTGCGCGCAGGATCGCGACCTTCTGGCGAAGCACCGACTCGGCGTCGGGACGAATCGCCGACTCGTCGTAATCGAAGTGGACCCGCTGCTCGAGGATTTCCCTGGCTTCGGCAATCGCTCGCTCTCTCTCGGCCGCTGCCCTCGCCGCCGCCTCCTGCGCGGCCCGGACCGAGTCCTCGTAGGCCCGCAACGAATCTAAGTCGGGCCCGGCCGCTTGCGGCTCGGGTGCGGGAGGCTCCGGCGGCGGCTCGCCACCGCAGGCAGCCACTGCCAACCCGCCGAGAACCACAGACGCGAGAAGAAGTCTGCGATACATCATCATTGCTCCTGAGTGCAGAAGGTCAATACCTGACGCACCGGCCGTCCGTAACGGCGTAGACGCGCCATCCGGGCGGTCCCAAGCCCCGCGCAGCGCCCGCAGACCCGGCACAGAGCCACCCTGCCATATACCAAATATCGTCTGCCGGCGCAATGCCTGCGCCGTGCCGCGGGCGTGTGAGGGGGGGGTTCGCACACCGGCCTCAGGGGGCCAGCGGCGGAGACCACGCTGGCGGATTCGGGCGGATCCCTGAGACCAGCGTCCGGGAGTTGCCGGTGAAGAGGTCCGTCACGAAGAGCCCGTACCCGTAGTCGCGCTCGCCGACATGCACGAGGTGGCGGCCATCCGGCGCCCAGCTCGGATCCTCGTTGACCCCCCGGAAGGTGATCTGCGAGGTCTGGCGGACACGGTTCTGCGCGTCCAGCTCGGCAACGAGGATTTGGTGGGCGCCACGACGCTCGACGCGGCCGTGATAGGCGATTCGGTTGCCCACCGGGGACCAGTCCGGGGAGGTGTAGTACCCCGGCGTGCCGTAGATGTACGGGGAGACGATTTCAGGTCGGCGCGATGCGTCCACCGGCATGAGGTAGATCTGCGGGGCTCCGGCCCCGAGCCGGTTCGAGTTGAAGGCCACCATGTGCCCTTCGGGGGCGAAGGTGGGAGAGATATCCTCGCTCGGGCCCTGCATCAGGCTCCCGAAGCAGCAGTCATCGGCAATGTTGTAGCGGAACAGCCCGCTGGAGCCGCCCCCGTTGATGGCGAAATAGACAAACTCCCCGTCCGGGTGGTAGGCCGGGGACATGTAGTCGCCGGGGCGCGGGGTCGGCACCTGCTTCTCGTCGCCCGTACGCAGGTCCAACTCGTAGATTCTGGGAAGCCCCTCGTCCTTGTAGGAAGTGTAGACAACACGTGCCCCGTCCGGGGACCAGGAGGGGGTAAGCGAGATCGGCACGCCGAGTTCGCCCCCGCGATGACTCGTGAGTCGGCGGAGGTTTTCCCCGTCTGAGTCGACCACCCAAAGATCTTGGCTCCCGTCCTCCATCCGCCTGGAGAAGACGATGCGCGTCGCTGCAATTCCAGGCTCGTTGAACACCCAGCGGACGATCGAGTCGGAGGCGACATGGCCCGACATGCGGAACCCGGGCGCTTCCGTCTCCGGGATCCGGAAGCGTCCCCTTTCGGCAACTTCGCGGTAGACCACATCGTGAAGCTCCAGAATCAGGACAGCCGAGGCACCGCCCCCCTCGATACGTCCCGTGACGAGCCATGTCGCGCCCAACTCGTCCCACAGCGCGTAGTCGACCTCCTCCGAAGCGAGTGCCGCGGGGATCGCATCAATCACCGTGAAGCGGTCCGAGTAGCGGAGGTCGCGGGCAATGATGTTCTCCACCTGTGTTGCCTGGGCCACCCCGCCCCCCCGTGCGGAGAAGGGCTGGATCGCGAGCGCCGGGAGGGTCCGGGTCTCGTACGTGAGGCCGAGGCTGACACCAGGGAAGCGTTCCTCGATGTCCTGGGCGCCAAGCGACGGGACACTTGTACCCGCGGCGCATACCAGCGCGGCACCGAGTGCGAGGAATCGCGGGGACCGAAGCGACCGCGCGGATCTCGATCTCATGTTCAGCTCCCTCCCTAGATCACGCCTGCAGTGCGGAACCACGCCTCCCGGTCCGGCCGCTTCCGGCGCTTCGCTCATCCGTCCGGACATCCGCGCCATGTCAAGCGGGTCGGAAGGTGAACTGCACCGCCAGCGCCTCGAAGGGAAGGTCCGGGGGCAGGGGCCCGAGCCGGCCTGAGCCGGCACAGGCCACGGCTCCGAACGCCTCGATATTGAATGACCCGCTCCCCGAAGGCGTGTAGATCTGGATCGAAGATTCCGGAATCCGGCCGTCGCGCTCGATCTCGAAGCGGAGCACGGCAGTCCAGTCGCCGCCTCCCGTCCACCGGAAACAGCGGTTCACCTCGCGCACGATTTCATTGTAATAGGCAGGGTAGTCCCGGCGCAGCCCCTCCATCCGGACGGCCATCGCCTCCTCGGAAGCGCTCTCCGCCTCAGCGGCCGGCTCGTCTGTCGGCGCTGCCTCGACCGGCTCGGGCTCGGGTTCCGGTTCGGGCTCCGCCTCCGGCGGGGGCTCAGGTTCGGGCTCGGGCTCGAGCTCAGGTTCGGGCTCGGGTTCCGGTTCGGGTTCCGGTTCGGGCGGGGCTAGGTTCGGTGTTTCCACTGGAGGCGGAGACTCGAGAGCCTCGAGCTCAGCCTCGGTGATCAGCTGCATCTGGTAGGTCACATACTCTATCTCTTCCGCCCCCTCCCGGCCCGCTACCCACGCACCGGTGACGAGCAGGAGGTGGAGGCCGACAGAGAGGAGGACCGGGCGCCGGCCCGGGCGCCGGCTTTCCCGCGCTGGCGTGGCTCCCACCGCCGGGGCCGAGCCCGCTCCGCCGACGGCAACCCGGTCGGCAGGCGGACCACCGTGCCCCGGTTCCGCGCTTCCTGCCGGGCGGCTCACGGCGTCGGACGCTCGCGGGCGACCAAGCGCCACGGGACACCAACCTCGCTTGTCACTTCGGCGACGATGCCGATGACCGGAAGGACTCGCCCGTAGATAGCGAGTGAGTCGCCACGGATGAAGATCTCAGACGGACTGGCAGCCGCGAAGAGCTGCGGAAAGACCTCCTCGAACTCGGCCGCGTCGATCGGCGTCTCACCGACCACGACCGTGCCATCTTCGACGATGTTTAGGATGAAAGGGTTTTCCGCCGGTTCGAGAGGCTCGACCTCAGCCTCCGGGATGCGCACCTCGATCCCGCCCTGGAGAATCGGAGCGGTGATGATGAAGATCACGAGC
>JAAXGI010000154.1 GCA_012267505.1 Gemmatimonadota bacterium | reverse complement strand
GTCCATGATCCCGATCTTGATCGTCCGCGCCGGGAGCCCGAGGGCGTCCTCGATCCGGCCGAAGAGCCGGATGGTGAAGGCGACCTCCTCGGGGCCGTGGAGCTTCGGCTTCACGATGTAGATGCTCCCGGTCCGGGAGTTCCGGACCGCTCCCGTCGCGCGCAGGTCATGGACCGCGGCGAAGACGGTCATGAGAGCGTCGAGGAACCCCTCGGGCACCTCCTCCCCCTCGGCGGTCGTGACCGCGTCGGTGTACATGTGGAGCCCCACGTTCCGGACGAAGAGGAGGCTCCGGCCGGGGAGCGTGAGCTCGCTCCCGTCGGGGGCCTCATAGCTCCGGTCCGGGTTCAGCCGCCGGGTCACCGTCTCCAGGTTCTTCGTGAAGGTCGCCTCCAGCGAGCCCTTCATGATCCCGAGCCAGTTGCCGTAGACGCGCACCTTGTCCTCGGCGTCCACGGCCGCGACGGAGTCCTCGCAGTCCTGGATCGTCGTGACCGCCGCCTCGAGCTCGACGTTGCTTACCCCCGCCGGATGCACGGCCCCGACCGCGTGCCTGCGGTTGATCCGGAGCTCGATGTGGAGTCCGTGATGGCGGAGGAGCACGGTCGAAAGCCCACCGTCCCCCCGCCGGAATCCCGCGAACCGGCCTGGATCGCGAAGGGCTGTCACGGCGCCGCTCGCAAGCCGCACGGAAAGCCGGGCCGCTCCCTTCTCCCCGGCGAGCTCGTAGGCGATCGCATCCCGGTGGCTCCCTTCCGCCAGAGGGGCGACCTCGTCCAGGAACCCCTCGGTCCACTCGACGACCCGGGCTCCGCGGACCGGGTTGTAGGCGGTGCCCTTCTCGGCGCCGTTGTCCTCTGGGATCACGTCCGTCCCGTAGAGCGCGTCGTAGAGGCTCCCCCAGCGCGCGTTCGCGGCGTTGAGCGCATAACGGGCGTTGTCGACCGGGACGACGAGCTGCGGGCCGGCGACCACGGCAATCTCGGGGTCCACATCCGCCGTGGACACGGAGAACGGGTCCCCCTCCGGGACGAGGTAGCCCGTCTCCTCGAGGTGGGCGCGGTACGCCCCGGCGTCCCACTCCTCACCGCCGCGTTCCCGGTGCCAGCGGTCGAGTCCCGCCTCGTGCTCGCCCCTGGCCTCGAGGAACCGGCGGTTCTCCGGGCCGAGCTCGGCGACGATCCGGCCGAAGGCTTCCCAGACGGCGTCCGGATCGAGCCCGGTGCCGGGCGCCATCTCGCGGCGCACCAGCTCGTCGAGCGAAGCCGCGATCCTGAGACCGCCGGCGTGGACGTATTCGCGTTCGTTCATGGCATTTCGCTCAGACCGGGCCAAGGGGCGGGAGTGCCCGAACGGTAAGGCTCGAAAACACTCCGGCGCAACCGACCGGCTGGCCACGCGGGAAGCCTGGATCCACCCGGGGAAGGTATGGTCTACGGGACGGATCGGAGAGGTGTGCCGGCCTGCCGGTCCCGCCCTCACGGCCGGTGGTGCCGGTGGCCCCTTCATCCGGTTCCTCCGGGAACAGCCGGCGGCCAGTGCGCCGGATGGCGGGCGCCGGAGAGTGTCGGCGGCCCTCTGCGGCCAGGCGGCCGACAGCCTGCGGCCCCGAGGTGCCGCCGTACCGTCCGTCCGCCTCTAGGGGCTCTGCATGGCCGGGACCTTCCCCGGCAAGTTATGACAGAGCGGAACACAACCTCGGGGGGCGTCCCGTACGCAGGCAGCCGGAGTGTGTGGGGCTGATTCCAAGTGGGATCTCCTGCCGCGTCGCATCCGGGAACCGGGGCGCCGCCGGGGCCGCGCGACACTTCGGGGCTGAGAGTCTGGCGGGTCGGCGGGTAGCGGCGCCTTTCCGGGGCATTGTAAGATGCGCACCCGGTAGCGGGACCCGGGTTCGGCCCGGTCCGGCAAATAATCGTTGAACTGTCCTGTTAGGGAGGATCCCGTGTCCGAGGCAGATACCGTACTCGCGCTCCTGGCCGGGGGCGCCGACGCATCAACGGCCATCGCGGCTCCCGGGCGGGAGCCCCTCGACTATGCGGGGCTCCGCGACCACATAGGGCGGACCATCGGGCGGCTGAACGAGCTCGGGATCGGCCGGGGCGACCGTGTCGCCATCGTCCTCCCGAACGGCCCGGAGATGGCGTCGGCGTTCGTCTCGGTCGCCGCCGCCGCGACGACCGCCCCCCTCAATCCGAACTACCGCCGGAAGGAGTACGACTTCTACCTTGAGGACCTCGGCGCGAAGGCGCTCCTCGTCGAGGCCGGAAGCGAATCGGACTCGGTCGAGAGTGCGCGGAGTCTCGGGATCGCGGTTCTCGAGCTCCACGTCCCCGACGGAGCGCGGGCGGGTGAGTTCGAGCTGGCGGCTGACCTTGACGGTCCGCCCGTCCCGGTGGCCTCGCCGGGTCCGGCCGGCTCCGGCGACATCGCCCTCGTGCTCCATACCTCGGGGACCACCTCGCGTCCGAAGATCGTCCCCCTCCTCCACAGCAACCTTGTGGCCTCCGCGGGCAACATCCGCCGGACGCTCCGGCTCACACCGGAGGACCTCTGCCTCAACGTCATGCCGCTCTTCCACATCCACGGGCTCATGGCGCCCGTCCTCGCCTCGCTGTCGGCGGGAGCGACCGTCTCATGCACTCCGGGCTTCAACGCGCTCCGCTTCTTCGGGTGGCTCGACGACGTCGCCCCGAGCTGGTACTCCGCGGTGCCGACGATGCACCAGGCCGTCATCGCCCGCTCTTCGCGGAACCCCGAGTCGGTCGCAAGCGCCCGGCTCCGCTTCATCCGCTCCTCCTCAGCCTCGCTTCCCCCGCAGGTGCTCCACGAGCTCGAGGACACATTCGGCGCGCCGGTCGTCGAGGCGTACGCGATGACCGAGGCCGCCCACCAGATGACCTGCAACCCCCTCCCTCCGGATGAGCGGAAGCCCGGCTCGGTCGGGCCGGCCGCCGGCCCCGAGGTCTCCGTCATGGACGAGGCCGGGACGCTCCTCGGTGCCGGCGAAGTCGGCGAGGTCGTCATCCGGGGCCCGAACGTGACGCCGGGCTACGAGAACAACCCCACCGCCAACGCCGAGGCGTTCACGCACGGGTGGTTCAGGACCGGCGACCAGGGGGTCATGGACTCCGACAGATACCTGACGCTCACCGGGCGGCTGAAGGAGATCATCAACCGCGGGGGCGAGAAGATCTCGCCGAAGGAGGTCGACGAGGTGCTGATGGACCACCCTGCCGTCCGGCAGGTCGTGACCTTCGCTGTCCCGCACGCGAAGCTCGGCGAGGAGGTCGCGGCCGCCGTCGTGCTCCGCGAGGGGGTCGAAGCCGCGCCAGCGGAGATCCGCGCCTTCGCCTCCGAGCGGCTCGCCGACTTCAAGGTCCCGCGGAGAGTCCTCGTTCTCGACGAGATCCCGAAGGGACCGACGGGGAAGCTCCGCCGGATCGGGCTTGCCGAGCAGCTCGGCATCGCCTGAGCAGAGGCGGCCGTGCGGATCTGCATCTACGGGGCCGGCGCGGTCGGGGGCTACCTCGGGGTCAAGCTCGCGCTCGCCGGCCAGGAGGTGAGCCTCGTCGCCCGGGGCGCCCACCTGGAGGCGATCCGCCGGGACGGGCTCCGGCTCCGGATCGGGGGCGAGGAGCTCGTCGCCCGCCCGCCCGCGAGCGACGATCCCGCCGAGCTCGGCCCGCAGGACTACGTGATCGTCGCCGTGAAGGCCCACTCGGCGCCCGGGATCGTGGCTCCGATGCAGCCGCTTCTCGGGGCGGAGACGGCCGTCGTCACCGCGATGAACGGGGTGCCGTGGTGGTATTTCCACGGGCTTGAGGGCCCGTGGCGCGACCGCCGGCTCGCGAGCGTGGATCCCGGGGACGCGCAGTGGGAGGGGATCGGGCCCGGCCGGGCGATCGGCTGCGTCGTCTACCCGGCGACCGAGATCGCTGAGCCCGGCGTGATCCGCCACCTGAGCGGGAACCGCTTCACCCTGGGCGAGCCCTCGGGGGAGAAGACCCCCCGGGTCAGAGCGCTCGCCCGCGCCCTTATCGGGGCGGGCTTCAGGGCCCCGGTCCGCAAGATCCGAAACGAGATCTGGGTGAAGCTCTGGGGGAACCTCTGCTTCAACCCGATCAGCGCGCTCACCGGGGAGACGCTCGACGTGGTCGCGAGCGATCCCGGCACCGTGGACGTCGCCCGCGGGATGATGGAGGAGGCGCGCCGGATCGGGGAGCGGCTAGGGGTCCGCTTCGCCGTGGCTGTCGACCGGCGGATCGCCGGCGCGGCTGCCGTGGGGGCCCACCGCACCTCGATGCTCCAGGACCTCGAGCGCGGCCGCTCCCTCGAGATCGACGCCCTCGTCACCGCCGTCCAGGAGATGGGCCGGCTCGTCGGCGTCGAGACGCCGACGATCGACGTTGTCCTCTCCCTCGTCCGCCAGCGTGCCCGCCGCGAGGGGCTCTACGCCTACCTGAAGACCGGCACCCAGACCGTCCAGTAGATCGAGACGAGCGTCATCCCGGTGAAGACGATGATGCTCGTCGTCGCGAAGAAGCGCGCGAACGGCGAGGGGTAGAAGTGCGGGTCGTCCTTCGGGATGACGAGGAGGCAGTAGCGGAAGTTCAGGTAGAAGATCACGGGGGCGACGAATGCGGCGAGCGCGGAGGCGACCAGTACGAGGAAGACCGGGCGTTGGAGCCCCGCGATGATGAGCACCGAGGCGACGAGCGAGTATAGCATCGTCGCGCGGTAGATGTTGTACTCCGAATACCACCGGCTCCGGTGTTCGGGGGTGAGCGCGTCCGGGTCGAGCCCGCTCAGCCGTGCCGTCTTCGGAAAGAGGTTCCGGCAGCAGGCTCCGACGATCCTCGGCCACCCGTCGAAGTAGTTGAACGCCGTCGAGAACGTCGCGGCGAAGGCCCCGAGCATGAAGATGGTCATCATCCCCGGGCCGAGGCTCTCGGTGAAGATCCCGGCGATCTCGCCCATGACCGCCTGCCCCTCGACGGCGCTCGGATAGAGCCAGACGGCGGCGAGAAGGACGAAGATCGCCGCGAGGATGAAGGAGATCAGGTGGCCCTGGCGGAAGTCTAGCGTCCCGATCCTGAACCAGCTCCGGCAGTACTCCGACGCGTTCTCCGGTAGCCGGCTCGTGTCGACGGCGAGTTTCCCCCGGTCGGGCGCGAAGGGATCGAACGGCTCGGCGATCCCGAGCCCCTCGAGCTGCTCGCGGATCCGGCTCATCCCCTTCTTCTTCGCCTTGCCCCACTCGGATGCCTGGAGCGAGACGTCGATCCCCGTGGGAAGGAGCCCGAGGAAGGCGGCGATGATGAGCCAGGAGCCGTCCGGGATCTCGACGAGGAAGAAGTGGCCCATCTCGGCGAGCGGGGCCGGCTCGGCCAGGTAGACGGCGAGCGTCGAGACCACGAGGATCGCGGCGAGGATCTTCGCGGAGACCTCGACCGCCTTGTAGCGCCCCCGGAGGATGATGGCCACCGAGACCACGGCGAGGATGAGCCCGTAGACGGTGAGCGAGATGGGAAGGCCCATCGCCTCGGTTCCCACGTAGTAGAGGACGGCGGCTGCGGCGATCAGGCGGCCCGCCTGGCCCAGCGCGCACTGGATGATCGTGGTCACGAGCACGTACCAGAGCGGCCATTTCCGCCACGCCGTGCTGTAGGCCTCGATCATGCTCTTGCCGGTCGCGTTCGTGAACCGGAAGGCCATCTCGAACCCGTAGTACTTGAAGATGTAGGCCAGCGGGAGGCACCAGAGGAGCGCGTACCCGAAGCGCCCGCCGGCGGTGGGCGCGGTCACGAGATGGCTCGTCCCGATCCCGGTCATCATCAGGATGACCCCGGGGCCGAAGTGGCCGAGGAGCCCTCGGAGCGACATGTCCGGCATCTCGAGGTCGGTGAATGTGCTCTCGTTCGGGGCGTCTGGAGAGGGTCGGCTATTCGGCTCGGGGCTCATGGGCGTCTTCGGGTGCGGGGTCGCTACGGTTCTGGCCCCCTCGGGGGCGGAACGGACCATATTGCGGGCGGACCCGGGGGTCGGCAATGGAGGCATCGCCACCGCACTCGGCGGCGATCTATTCGGGCATCCTGCCCAGCTCCTACCCGCTGTGCCGGAAGGTACGCTCTTCCCGCTTCGGTCCGTCATCGCTGGCCACGCAGACGTGATGCGTGTCGGTGACCCAGTTGACTCCGGCGAAGCAAGCGGATTCTCTCACCGTACTCTCTCCTCACCAGGATGAATGGGATGCAGACGAGCGGATGGACAGTATTGCGACGCCAGCTGGTCGCTCTACTGGCGCTCGATGGCGCAAATTCCCCACTGGCATCCACCGCGGCTCCCGGCCGGGGCACTGGTCCTCCGGAAACGCTCGCAGGCAGAGGGAGTTGGCAGCTATGACCTTGTTGAGCGCTTACTGACGGACCTGATTCGTAGAGCACTCGAGTGGGCGGACCGTGTTGCAGCCTGCTTCACCGCGACGATGAGACCCGCAGGCTCAGAGCTGACCCTCCGGTGCCCTGGGCACGCGCTCCGATACGTGGCCGGGGACCTTGACGATGCGGCACATGGGCATCAAGACGAATCGGCACGGGGGAAGGGGAGGCGATCCCCCGCCCGCAAACCCAGTCGGAGCGCCGGTCTCACGGGGGGCCAGGAGGATGCGAAGCCACCCCTGGCCAGCCCCGTCCCATGCCAGCGGTGGTCCAGTCACCCGTTTGGGGCGAATCGTGAGCGTAGCAGCCGCACTGCGGCTTGATACGCCGCCCGATGAGGGTAGGGTGGTACTCCGCCGCTGCGCCGTATCAGCTCCGCGTCTGCTGTTGCGCGGAGCCGACGCCGCTACGTCGACTCGGCTCAAGAGCCGCATAGGCCTCGTAAGTCTTCGGTCCGGGGACGGACTTGATGCGCTCCCAAGCCGCCACGGCATCGGCCCGGGTCTTGCCCTTGTTCGCTGGGTCCGCCCTGAAATCGGTGACGAAGTTGTTGAATCGAGCGACGGGGATCCGCGGCAAGCGGCCCTCCGAACGCATGAGCTTCAACAATCGATTGCCGAGGTCCGCGTAGGTGATGCGCTGGCCTGCCTGAAGTTGCGCGCGGCGCCATTCGTTG
>JAAXGI010000220.1 GCA_012267505.1 Gemmatimonadota bacterium | reverse complement strand
GCCTTTCCACGGCACACGGTACCTGGGTGGTTACCTCACTTGGTCGCCCTCGCGCGATCTACACCGTTAGAAAGGACCCGATCATCATCCAGAACAGCGGGCCATCAATTGCGTCGATCACCACTGCGCCGCGCCGGTACTCGCGGATGGCCTCGGGGAGCACGGCCTGGTAGAGCCACTTCGGGAACCCGTCGAGCCTCCACACCTTGTGGCCCTTCTCATAGGCCAGTGCATTGACCTCGGCCTGGACATCGGCGGGCTGGCGGTTCAGCCACGCCAGCGCCTCCCCCTTCACCTCGATGCGCTCCGCCTCTCGGTCATCGGCCCGGCCCGCCGCGCTCACGCCGCCGGGAGGGGAGATCTGGGCCTCACGGTTCCCCCTCAAGCGCCCGGAGCCACCGCCGCGCCTCCCGAGCTCGGGGGTTACGGGGCTCGGGGTGCCTCCGGGTGTAGCCTCGAAGCCATGAGATCAGGTCGGGCCGGGGGAGATCGGCGACCTTCCCGAACAACTCCTGCCGTCGCTTGTGCTCCCGGACCTTCCGCATCGAGAGCGCCGGGTCTGCCCCGTCGCGTGCCGGACCGCTCAACAGTAGTCCTCGTTCACCGGCAGGTACTCGCCGATGAAGCGTTCCAGATAGGCGCGCACCACATCACGGGCTAAGGCTGCCACGGCCGCGTCCCCATCGCCTACAGCAGCGGTAAGGTCGAAGGGCTCGGAGGGTCGCGCCCGGTCGAGTTGGAAGGGCCAGATTTCCCACGTCCGGACCCCTCCGAACTCACCGGGCAGGGGGTCCCAAACGACGTTTGGCCAAGGGTCCACGATCTCGATCCCCATGTCCTCGAAATCGCGAACGTTGCGCGTTGCCAGCCTCATGCGGCGATCTGGCAGTCCGCCGAAGCCACGCGGCGCCCGGCGGAGCGACGCGCGGCGGCAATGTGGCCGTAAACGCGAGTGGCATCGCTGTCGAAGGGGAGCACGCGGTCCTCGAAGGCGTCTCTCAACATCGCCTCGATCTTGAAGAAGAGCGTCTCGCGGCGCCGGCCCATCGGGAGGATGGCGGCACCGTAGCGCAACTCTGCTTCGCTCACGGCCGATAGGGACAGGTCCTCCGCGGGATGGCCGGACACCCAGCGTGCGACCGAGGGTTCCGGAGACCCCCACATCAGTTCGGATACGACATAGGTGTCAAGCAGGGTGGACATGGCTATCGGACCTACTCGAAGGACGGAGGCTCACGCGCTGGATCACGCTCGGGCAACTCCAGGTCCACCCCGTTTTCCGGCCCGAAGTGGGAGCGGATGATGCTCGTAAGGTCCCGGGATCTCTTCGCGCGCCCGACGGCCTTGCGAAGGATCTGTCGCACTTCCTCCTCCATCGAATGGCCGTTGCCGGCGGCCCGCACTCGAAGGCGGTTCCGTACATCGTCGTCGAGGTTCCGGATCGTGATGCTTGCCATGGCTGTGCCTCCTTGTGCGGCAACAAAGCTAGACTGGTGCGTGCGTTGCAAGCCAGGTCCTGACTGCTCGTGATGCTTCCGAGGATGCGGGGGTGTTTTCCCGCGCCGTTGGCGACGACCTCCTCCGGCTGCTCTACGTTGTCGAACATCCTGGAATGTTATCGGACCATAGGCGAGTCCTGACCGGTTGACTTGCTTGCGCGCGGCTCTTGAGCGCTCGAGGCATGGAGGCGCCGAAACAGTTGCTCGAGATGCGCGTGAATGTGTTTCTCGCTCTCCCGAGCGGACACCGGCCGTTGCCCGGCCTGCCCACTCTTGGACTTGCCGGGACGTGCCGCTTCGGGGGGCGACGCCGGACGGCGCTCCGCCGGGCAGACCGTGAGCAGGGATACTACGAGAGGCGAACGGAACTTCGGGGATCTTCCGGCGGGAGAACGCCTCCGGCAGTTCAGCTGCGGGTCCGCGCCACGCGGGGAGACGCTACACCCAGCCCCTCGTCCGGAACAGCTTGAGCGTCTCGACGAACCGGCCCAGCTCTCCGGGCGTCGCCGAGAGGGAGAGCCGGTTGTGGGTGAGGATCGGGGGGAACCGCCTTCCCACGAGGATCCCGTGCTCCCGCATGCGGCGGATGTACTCCGCCTGGTCCCCCCGGACCCGGTGAAAGAGAAACGCAGTGTGGCTCGGGAAGTAGTCGAGCCCGAGCTCGTCCAGACAGGCCGTCACGACCTCCTTGCACTCCGCCCAGATCGCGAGGCTCCTCTCCTCCCAACCTTCTTCCTCGAGGGCGGCGATCGCGCCGACCACGGCCAGCGTGTTTGGATTGGAGCGGTTGGCGTAGGGGCGGAGCCGCCGGGCCGTCTCGGCGGCGCAGATCCCGTAACCGATCCGGAGCCCGGCGATCCCGTAGAGCTTCGAGAAGGTCCGTGTCACCAGCACATTCGGCCGTTCGTTCGCCCACCTCTCCGCGGTCCAGTAGCTCGCGTCGTCGACGAAGGGGAAATAGGCCTCGTCGACGATGAAGAAGACGCGGTCGGGCGCCGACGCGAACCACTCGTCCAGTTGCGCGCTGGGTGTCAGGGTTCCGGTCGGATTGTTCGGATTGCAGATGTAGACCACGGTGGGCTCCCGCCACCGATCGGCCAGCCCCCTCATGCGCTCCACATCGTGGGCGAATTCGCTGGCGAGGGGCACCTGCTCGATCCGGTACGGGAACGGCTCCGCGTACCGCATCGCGTTCTCGTAGGTCGGGCTCGCCTGGAGGATCCGGCTCTCCGGAGTGGCGTTCGCGTGGACGGCGAGCCGGATGAGCTCCGTGGATCCGGAGCCGAGAACGACCTGGTCCGCTCCTACGCCGTGGAGCCGGGCGAGCCGCTCGACGAGAACCGCCCGCCGGGGGCCGGGATAGTGCGGCACCTCCTCCATCGCCTCGAGAATCGCCGCCCGCGCGCGCGGCGGCATGCCGAGCGGGTTGGCGTTGTGGTCCAGTCTGAGGGTGGCGTCCTGGGGTGCCGGCGGAGGCGCGGAGGGTGTCCACGGCCCGCCGCGCCGCTCGAAGGCGGCGGCCGGTAGCGCGGCGAGGCCCAGGGATGCCCTGGTTCCGTCAGCGAGGAATGTCCGTCGGTTCATTTCGGGTCTCCAAGCAGATCAGCGTCGACTGGACCTTACGCACCGATCGTCCGTCCCGGCGTTTCGCGTGTCAAGCCGGCATTCCGCGACGGGCTCCCCTCGCCGCGACGACGGTTTGGCGTGAGGGGAGGGGAGCCCAGGCCCTCTTGGGCATGGTACGCGCGCCGGGAGAATCGGAGCGCATACATCATGGCGGGAAATGCTCCGGCTGGGCCGAAATCGTTGGTCTCGACCGGATGGACGACGGTGTTCGTTCCCGGTCCGCGCCCGGGATACCGGCCCCTGCCGGGTACGGGACCGCACATGCGCCTCCTCGATGGCGCCCGGCCGGACGTGGCGCACGCGGCCGATCGCGTCCTCCGGGTCCGCGCCGAGCTCCACCAGCAGACGGGCGGCGACGGTCCCGGCGGGGCCCAGCCCCCCCTGCAGTGGACGAGTATGTCGAACCCCAGGCGAAGCCGGTCCCGAAGCGCCTCGCCGTCTACCGCCCACTGCCGCTCGAAATCGGGTCCCGGTACCGTCCCGTCGATCACCGGCAGGTGCAGCCACTCCATCTGCCGGTCGGCGACCGTCTGGCCGAGACCGCCGACCCCGAGGCACTCGATCTCCCTCCTGGTGATCATCGAGACCACCGCGGTCGCTCCCCAGTCGCGGATCGCATCGAGATCCGCGGACAGGTCGCGTTTCCAGAACGCGAACATCCTCCGCGGATCGGTCTTCCCGGGGCACAGCGTGACGCCGATCCGGCCCAGGCCGTCTCCCGCACGCACCGCGGCGATGCGGATCGGGTCGGTCGCGCTGGTCTTGACGGGTCTCGGCATGGCGCGATCCGGTCGGATGGAGGACGGAATTCCGGTTGGCCGGAGAGCGCCGGCCGCGGCCGGCCGCCGCGTCCCCGCCGCCGGAAGCGGGCGCCCGGTCCCGCTCCGCCGGGCCTAGAAGTCCACGACCAGCGCGAGCGTCAGGGCGTGGTCCGCCTTCTCCAGCGGGACGTGAACACTCCCGGGCCCTAGCGGCACATCCACCAGCGCGGGGAGGTTGTCGTAGAGCACCTGGTGGCTCGCCTTGAGCGCGAGGTTCTCCGACATCGCCACGGTGACGGAGTTCGTCCAATCGGCCCGAAGGTCGTCGGTCTCATTCAGGTTCTCGTCTACGACGAGGAGACTGGAGAGGTCGGTGGTCGCGGTGATGCTCCGGAAGAAGTCCACGGTCGCCCTGAGGCCTCCGAAGGACCGCCCGCTTCCGGGTCCCGCGATCACGTCGTCCTGGCGTGTGTAGGTGAGCCCCAGGTCGGACTTGAACCGCCGGTCCTCCGAATCCGACCAGGTCCGGCCCGCGCCCGCCACGACGTCGTAGCGGCTCCTGACTCCGGCGAAGGTATTCCGGTCCCAGCCCACCCCCCCGAAGAGGTAGGCGGACTCGGTGACCCCGCGGTCGAGCCGGCTCTGGACGAAGTAGTTCTCGGCCGTCTTCTCGGTGTCGGTGTGCTTCGCCACCCGGAATCCGCCCGCCGTCCCCGTCGCGGTGCGGACGGTCGTCCCCGACTCCGCCCTCACCGCGCCGGCGGAGAGGTGAAAGAGCACGCCCTCCCACTGGTGCTCGAGGGTGTTCTTGAGGCCGAGGGTGCTCGATGTCGCGTTTCCGGAGGTGAAGACGAAGGTGAACTCCGCAACGTCGCTCCACCCCAGGGGACGCTCCGCCTGGGCGGACACCGGCGCCTGTGCGGAGGCCGGCGCCGGGTCGGAGGCGAGGAGGGCGGCGCCAAGGGCCAACGCAGGAAGAGCGCGGATCGGCGGCATGGGGTCTCCTGCTTCGGGAGGGGCGTCCGGAAGGGTAGGGCGGTGGTGGGAGAGGGGACGGGCAGGGGCGGGCTGGAGGCCCGTGCGCCTTCCAGTCCCGCGCCGGTGCGGAGCGCCTCCCTAGGGACGGAGGCGGCTCCGGGGTGCCCGGGATCGTGCCCGTTTCCCTAGCAGATCACGCAGTTGTGGTTGTTCTTCGCTCCGAGCCCCTCGAGTAGCGAGATCGTGCTCGGGAAGGGGGTGATCCGCTGGACCGGACTGTTGGCCATGTCCACCGTGGTCTGGCCCCGCCGGCTCACACCGGTCACGTCCGCTCCCTGCTCGACGAGGTAGAGGATCAGCTCGTCATCGCCGCGCGAGGCGGCATGGTGGACCGCGCTGTACCCGTTCAGGTCCCGCGCGTTGACGTCCGCTCCCGCCTCCTCGACGAGGTACCTGACGGCCGGCATCCACCCCTCCGGCG
>JAAXGI010000123.1 GCA_012267505.1 Gemmatimonadota bacterium | reverse complement strand
CTATATCTGAATGCAGGATCCGGGCTCAAGACCCCTGGGAGGATTATCGCGCACCGCCTCGCTCGCCTCGGATGGCTGCTTCCCACTCCGGTGCGAGGCACTTGGGAGTTCGCTCCGGCCGAGCGTGCCGGCGCGATCCCTGACGCGGATCCACTCCTCCCACTCAAAGCGCTCCTCTCGGCCTCCCGCAACGATCTCCCCGCGGCCCTGGCCCTCGGGTCGGCACTCTGGATCCAGGATTTGGCCGAGCGATCTCCTGAACGGCATGAAGTCGCATTTCACCACAGAATACCCATGCCTCCGGCACTCCGACGCGAATATCGCGTTCTGCGGCACACCGCCCATCTGGATCCAGCTCACGTTGGAGGTCTTCCGGTCCATGGGCCCGCCACCGTCCTGGTCCACCCGACCACTCGCCCCACGGACGTCCGAAGCTGGTCGGGTGTGCTGGACTGTCTCTCGGCCCTGATCCAACTCTCGAGCTACGATGAGATCGCGACCGAGCTACAGGGGCGGCCGAAGTCCGTCCATGTACGTCTGGCTTACCTTATGAGCGGAGTCGAACCCGAATTGTCTTCTCGGCTGGGGATCGAACCGGCAGGCAAGGTGTGGTTCGGTCCGAGACGGAGGTTGCGACGACACGATTCGACCTGGAACGTCGCCGACACGGTGCTGCCCTACCATCCTTCGGAGGTCAGGAGGCGACCGTGATCGGCGACGATCACGCGCTTACCCCCGGGTATGTGGCCCGTCGTCTGCCACCCGGTTCCAGGATCGGAATCGACGTGGCCGTGCTTGATATCGCACAGGATTTCCTGCTCGCCCACTTGGCTGAACGGGGCGCGCTGGGAGATCTCGTGACCTTCAAGGGAGAGACGACCCTCCGGAAGTTGTTTGCCGGCGTGCAGGGTAGATTCTCGACGGAATTAGGCTTGGCCTGACCTCTCCCTTCTACAACAGTTCAGATTGGATCAGCACGCTCCGCGCCAGACGTCCCCGGAGGCGGGACGCCCGCGCGCGAGCCCGCTACGCGCCGTCCTCCCGGTATCCGCGGAGACGCTCCAGGTTGCGCCGGTAGGATGCGACGGGATCCCCGCCTCCGGGGGTCTCGAGAACCTTCGGAACCGAGGCGAATCGCGCATCGCGGACGATTCGCCGGAAGGGCGCGCCCCCCAGGGTCCCCTCGCCGATGTCCTCGTGGCGGTCCTTGTGCGAGGCGAAGGGGTGGCGGGAGTCGTTTAGGTGGAACAGCTTGAGGCTGTCGAGCCCCAGGACGTCGTCGAACCGGGCCCACACGCCTTCGTAGTCGTCGACGAGATCGTATCCGGCCGAGTAGGCGTGGCAGGTATCGAAACAGATCCCGATGCGCCCGGCCAGCTCTTCCGGAACCGCGTCCCGGATGGCCGCCAGCATCTCGAAGCTCCCGCCCACCGAGGTTCCGGCGCCGGCCGTCAGCTCAAGGAGGACGCGGGGCGAGGCCGGAATGTCCTCGAGCGCGCGGGTGATCGCCTCGGCGTTCCTCGCGATCCCGCTCTCGGGGTCGCCATCCGTCGCGTTTCCGGGGTGGGTCACCACGAAGTCGAGCCCGAGAGCGCGCGAGCGCCGGAGCTCGCACTTGAACGAGTGCAGGCTCCGGCCCCAGAGGCTCCGGTTCGGGCTGGCCAGGTTGATCAGGTAGGAATCGTGGGCGACAGTCGAGCGGATCCCCTCCCCGGCGCAAGCCTCGCGGAAGCGGCCGGCCTGGTCCTCCCCGATCTCCGGTTCGGCCCAGCGATTCGGGATCTTCGTGAAGATCTGGAAGACGACCCCCCCGACTTCCCGCGATCGCTCCGGCGCGTTCTCGACACCGCCCCGCGTGGAGACGTGTGCACCAAGCTCGTCGACGCCTTCTGCTGGATCCCTCACTTGCCCTCCTCCTCCCGTCGCCCGGTTCCCGGCTCCGTCATGTCGCGGACATCGAGCGCCCGGTCGATCTCCCCCTCGGAGAGGAGGCCCATCTCGCGGACGATGTCGCGCACCGACCGCCTCTCGCGCGCGGCCCGCTTCGCCACCTCACCGGCCCGGTCGTAGCCGACGAAGAGGTTGAGCGCGGTAGCGATGGCGGGATTCCGTTCGAGAAGCTCGCGCGCACGGTCGGCGTCCGCCTCGATCCCCCGGACGCAGCGCTCGGCGAAAATCCGCGCCCCATTGGCCAGGAGCGTCGCGGACTCGATGAACGCCTGCGCCATCACGGGCATCATGACGTTCAGCTCGAAGTTTCCGCGCCCGCCGGCTATCGTGAGCGTGGTGTGGTTCCCCGCCACCCGGGCCGAGACCATCATCAGCACCTCCGAGAGGACGGGATTGACCTTACCGGGCATGATCGAGCTGCCGGGCTGTATGGCCGGGAGGCGGATCTCCGCGATGCCCGAGGTGGGCCCCGAAGCGAGCCACCGGAGATCGTCGGCGATCTTCAAGAGGCTCACGGCGACGGTGTTGAGCGCCCCGTGCGCCGATACGAGGCCGTCCCGCGCGCCCTGGGCCTCGAAGTGATCCTCCGCCTCGCGGAACGCGAGGCCGGTTGCCTCGGAGATCCGGCCGATCGTGCCCTGCGCGAAGTCGGGGTGGGTGTTGATCCCGGTGCCCGTCGCCGTTCCCCCGAGCGCCAGCTCCGCCAGCTCCTCTGAAGCCGCGCGGACGCGCAGGATACCGTTACGGACCTGCGTGGCGTATCCCCCGAACTCCTGGCCCAGACGCACCGGGACGGCATCCATGAGGTGGGTCCGCCCGGACTTGACGAGTCCGTCGAAGGCGACCGCCTTCTCCGCGAGCTCCGTCTCGAGGAGCTCGAGCGCGGGGATCAGCTCCTCCTCGAGCGTGAGCCGCCCCGCGATGTGGATCGCCGTCGGGATCACATCGTTCGAGGACTGTCCGAAGTTCACCTGGTCGTTCGGGTGCACCGTGGCGCCCGGATCCTCGAGGCGCCGCGTCGCGAGGCGTGCCACCACCTCGTTCGCATTCATGTTCGTCGAGGTCCCCGACCCCGTCTGGTAGACGTCGATGACGAATTCCCCGTCCCAGATCCCGTCGCGGACTTCCGCGGCGGCCGCCTCGATCACGCCGGCGATCCGGGGCTCGAGGTTGCCGAGCTCCCCATTGGTCCGCGCCGAGGCCTCCTTGATGAGCCCTAGCGCCTGGATCATCCGGCGACCGAAGCGCTGGCCACTGACGGGGAAGTTCTCGACGGCCCGTTGGGTCTGCGCCCCGTAGAGCGCAGCCCGGGGCACACGCACCTCGCCGAGCGAATCCCGTTCGGTACGAAACTTCTCAGACATCCTCTTCCTCCCGCGTGACCGCATCCGACCCGCAGCGGCCCGGACCTGCCCGGCGGCGGTGCGGACCGGACCCCGGGAATCCAGCCCGGCCATGGGTGGGAAGATGGCCAATCGGACCTTCCGCTCCCACCCCCCACCGGCCGGACTGGTCTCCCGACCCGCACCGGATTACGATCGGCCCGGCCTCGGGATTCGCAGCTCCGGTCTCTCCGCGGCGCTCCCCAACCATCCGGCAGGAGAACGAGCTGTCGTGGACACGCGCACCCGCGAAGTGCCCGCCCCACCCGTCGCCCTGGTCACGGGCGGCGCGGTCCGGGTGGGGCGCGCGATCACGCTGGGGCTGGCCCGTGCCGGGTACGACGTGGCCATCAACTTCAACACCTCCCGAGCGTCCGCGCTCGACGCCTCCCGCGTTGTGGCGGAGGGCGGGCGGCGGGCGATCGTCATTCCCGGCGATGTCTCGAGGCCCGGGGACGCGAAGCGGATCGCCTCGACCGTGGGCGACGAATTCGGGCGCCTGGACCTTCTGGTCAACAACGCCTCCCTCTTCGAGAGAACCCCGCTCCTGGAGATCGAAGAGGAGGAGTGGGACCGGGTCATGGCCGTCAACGTCAAGGGCCCTTTCCTCATGGTGCAGGCGACCGCCGAACTCCTCACACGCGCGCGCGGCCGCGTGGTGAACATCGTGGACCCCTCGGCCTTCCGGCCCTGGATCGAGCACCCGCACCACTCCGTCTCGAAGGCGGCGCTTCTCCACCTGACACGGGTCATGGCGCGGGTGCTGGCACCGCGCGTGCGCGTGAATGCGATCGCGCCGGGGAGCGTGCTACTCCCCGAGGACTACGATGCGGCGCAACGCGAGCGTGCCCGGCGCGCGGCCGTCCTCGGTACCCTCGGGTCCCCCGAGGACGTGGTCCGGACCGTGCTGTTCCTCGAACGCTCGCCCTTCATCACCGGAGAGGTGATCGTCGTGGACGGCGGGCACGCCGGGTAGTTCGGGCCGCGCGCAGCCGACGGCCCGCGGCGGGCATGCTCTCCGGGCGGATGGGCGGATGCCCTACCCGGCGCCCTCCGGAGCGGCGCCGTGCGCGAGCCAGCGTTCCGCCTCGAGCGCCGCCATGCAACCTGTGCCGGCCGCCGTCACCGCCTGCCGGTAGTAGGCGTCCATCACGTCCCCCGCCGCGAAGATCCCGGGCGCGCTGGTGGCGGTCCGCCACGCGCGGGGCGTGACGATGTAGCCCGCCCCGTCGAGCTCGACCGCCCCGTCGAGGAACCCGGTGTTCGGAGTGTGGCCGATCGCGATGAAGAGCCCCCCGACCCCGAGCTCCCTCACCCGGCCCGTCCGGGTATCGCGAATCGCGATCCCGGTGATGAAGTCGGTCCCGAGGACATCCGTCACCTCCTGGTTCCACTCGAACCGGATCGTCGCGTCGTCGAGGGCGCGGCGTGCCATGATGGGGGAGGCGCGGAGTTCGTCCCGCCGATGGATCACGACAACCTCGCGGGCGAATTTTGTCAGGTAGAGCGCCTCCTCCATCGCACTGTCGCCGCCCCCGACGACTGCCAGCACCTTCCCCCGGAAGGCGGGGAGAGCCCCGTCGCAGACGGCGCACGCGGATACGCCGCCGCCGATCTGCGCGAGACGCTCCTCGTTGGCCAGCCCGAGCCAGTTTGCGCGCGCGCCCGTAGCGACGATCACCGCCCGGGCCCGGACGCCGCCCCCGCCGGAGGTGCGGAGGAGAAAAGGCGATGCCTCTCCTTCGATCGAGACGACATTCTCGGTCACGACGCGCGTGTCGAAGCGAAGCGCCTGGCTCCTCATCTCGGCCATCAGCGCCTGGCCATCGAGTCCCGCGGAGAAACCCGGGTAGTTCTCCACCTCGGTCGTGAACATGAGCTGCCCGCCGGGAATCATCTCGCGCGAGGGCTCACCTTCGTAGACGACGGGATCCAGCATCGCGCGGGCCCCGTAGATGGCGGCGGTCCACGCAGCCGGACCCGACCCCACGACCACGAGATTCTCGCTCCCCCGACCGCCCGCGGACGCCTGCATCCCCTATTCCCCCTTGAAGATCTTGAGATTCGTCGAGCGCCCCGGGGCCACGCGGGCGGTGGGATCGACACGCCGGACGGCGTTGTCGACGGCGATCGCGGCCTCCGAGAAGCCGGTCGCGGTCAGGCCGGGCTTTCCCTCGTGGTGCACGATGTCGCCGGCGGCACAGATGCCCGCGAGGTTCGTCTCCATAAGCTGGCTCACGATGATCCGGTTCCTGTTCAGCGCAGTCCCCCACGACCTGATGGGCCCCAGGTCCGGCTTCAGGCCGAGAAAGGCGAGGACGGCGTCGCGTTCCATCGTCACCGTCTCCTCCGTCCGGTTGTCGAAGAGGACGGCGGACTCGACCTTCCCGTCCCCGCGGATCTCGGAGACCTCGTGGCAGAGCCGGAGCGGCTCCCCATCCTCTCGGACCACATCCCGGACCTCTTCGTCGGGGACCAGGGCCGGGCGAACTGCATGGCCCGCTCGACGGGATCGGCCGCGAGACCCTTCGCCAGGATCTTCGGGAAACCGCCCACGTCGAAGATACGATACATCCGAACGCCCGGGGGTTGAAGTCGGGCGGAGGATGCGGCTATCGCGGCAGAACCCCGCCCGTCCCCGGCGGACCGGACGCGCACCGGATGGCCCGCGCCACGATCGCGCGCGCATTCCGGTACGAGATGACGCCCAGCGCCTCATCGGCGCCGAGCCACCTGCACTCGGTGATCCCCTCCGATACGTCGGGCGTCGCCTCGCCGAGCGCCGACCGCATGAGGAAGAACCGGCAGGACTTGCGGACAAGGATCCGGTCCGCGCGGAAGCTCCAGCTGATCTCCCCGAGATCGGCGCCCAGCTCCAGGTCCCCGAGCCCCGTCTCCTCGCCAACCTCGCGGAGCGCGGCCTCCTCGTTGCCCTCCCCCTCCTCCAGATGCCCCTTGGGGAGACCCCAGCGTCCGTACGGGTCCCGGATGAGGAGGACGTGCAGCCGGTCCCCGAGCATGCGGACCACGACCCCGCCGGCACAGCGCTCCTCCACCTCTCCGGCGCACGCAGGCACCGGGAGTCCGCCGCGCGCGGGGGACGGGCGGCGGGAGCCGGGGGCCCGGTCCGGCGGAGACGGGGCCGGCGGGAGGTCAGAAGATCGAGATCCGGACATACCGGTCCGGGTTTTCCCGGATGTCCTCGAGGAGCGTCGCCAGCTCGACGAGGAGCACCTGCAGCTGGCCGGCCATCTCCGTGTCGCTGAGGAGCCGGCCCATGGTGCCGTCTCCCGCGTCGAGCGTCGCCGTGACGGATTCGAGGCGTGCGAACGTCGAATCGATCCTGGCAGCCATCGCCCGGATCCCGGCATTCGTCTCGCCCAGCTCGCCGGAGAGCGCCCGGAGGTCGCCCGACATCGCCGCCAGATTCGCGAGCGTCGAGTCGACCGCGCCTCCCCCGAGAAGCCCGTCGGCGGTCTCGAAGGTGCTCCGGATCTGGTCGGCCGCCGACGCAACCTCATCGGTGGCCGCCTGGACGCCGTCGGTGATCTCGGTGAAGGAGACGGCCTGCTGTCTCACAAGCTCCGAGAGCCCCGTCGTCACCTCCTCGACGTTGGCTATGAGCGATGCGATCCGCTCGGCGGTCTCCTCCGAGAATGCGACCCCCAGGCGATCGGTGAGGTCCGCGAGATTCGTGGAGATCCGGTCCGCCATCGCGGTGAGCTCCGAGATGTCCGGGAGGGCGTAGCCGGGGAGCACACCGGGCACCGACGGCACCGGGTAGTCGCCGTAGGGCATCTCGGTGCGCGACTCGATTTCCGCCTCCCAGTCGCCGAAGAGCGACTCGGGAGAGAGGATGACGACCGGATCCGGGGGAAGCGCCACAGGCTGCTCGAGGAGGAGCTCGATCCGCACGAACTCCCCGCCGGGCTCGACCGAGACCTCCCCCACGCGCCCCACATCCACGCCCCTGTATTTCACGCTGTTGCCCGGCATGATCTGGCCGGCCTGGGCGACAACGACCTCCAGCGTCTCCCGGTCCTGCCCGAAGCGCATGCCCTGGAGCCAGAGCGTGCCCGCTACCGTCAGCACGAGGGCACCGACGATGACCACGCCGACCATCGCCTCGCGCGTCCTGTTCATGGCGCCTCCCAGAGCTCCGGCCGACCCTCGATGAAGCCGCGCACGACCGGGTCCTCGCTGCGCCGGATCTCGCCGGCGCTGCCGTGGAACCGGCAGCGTCCCTCATGCAACATGGCAAGACGGTCCCCGATCCGGTATGCGCTCGCGATGTCGTGGGTGATGACGACCCCGGTCACCCCGAGCTCGTCGCGCATCTTCAGGATCAGCCGGTCGATCACCGTCTTCGTGACGGGATCGAGGCCGGTGGTCGGCTCGTCGTAGAGGAGGTGCTTCGGGCGGGTCGCGATCGCGCGAGCGATCCCGATCCGCTTCCTCTGGCCGCCGGAGAGCTCGGAAGGGAAGCGATCCCCGTAGCCATCGAGCTCCACGAGGGCGAGCGACTCGGCCACGCGGCTGCGGATCTCCGCCCCGGCGAGTCCCCGGATCCGGCGGAGCCCCATCCCGACGTTCTCGGCCACCGTCATCGAATCGAAGAGCGCGGCGAACTGGAAGACGTAGCCAACATTGCGCCGGAGCTCATACAGCCCCTCCCGGTCCAGTGCGCTCGCGTCCCGGCCGTCGACGAGGACACTCCCGCGGTCGGGTACCATGAGCCCGACCATGTGCTTGAGCGCCACCGACTTCCCGGATCCCGACTGGCCGAGGATCACAAGGGTTTCCCCCTCTCTCGCCACGACCGAGAAGCCGCGAAGGACCTTCTTGGAGCCGAAGGCCTTGTGGACACCCTGCAGCTCGATGCTCATCCGACGCGGCGTCGGCCGCCAGGGTGGAGTGGGGCAGCCATCCGGACCTAGAGGAGGACGACGGCCCAGAAGGCATCGAGCGCCAGGATCACCATGCAGCTGGCGACGACCGCCCGCGTCGTATTGCGCCCCACGCCGGCAGCTCCCCCACGGGTATAGAGACCGAAGTAGCAGCCGATCAAGGTCACGGCGAGGCCGAAGCTCGTCGCCTTGATGAAGGCGAACGTCACGTCGAAGGGGCGGAAGAATAGCGTGAGACCGCTCACGAACTCCGGGGTGCTCAGGTCGAGAAGGCGGAGCGCCGTCAGCCACCCGGCCGCGATCCCCATGGCAATGGCGAGGGCGGTCACGAGCGGGAACATGATGACGCCGGCGAGCACGCGCGGCAGCACGAGGTAGGCGGCCGGGGGATAGGCCATCGTCTCGAGCGCATCCACCTGCTCGGTGACCCGCATCGTGCCGAGTTCCGCGGCGATGCTCGCACCGACCCGGCCCGAGAGGACGAGCCCGGTCAGGACGGGACCCAGCTCGAGCATCATCGTCTTCCCGACCAGAACCCCGACGAAATAGAGGGGAACCGCGCCCGTGAAGGTATAGGAGGCCTGGAGGGAGAGAACGATGCCGGTGAATGTCGCGATGAAGAGCGCTATCGGAACGGAGTCGACCCCGATCCGGGAGAGCTGCTGGACGAGAACCCTCCCCCAGATGTTCGTCTGGGGGAAGGCGGCTGCGGCCCGGCCGGCCAGGATGCCCCACCGCCCGATCCCGGCGGCGAGCGCGGTCCCCCGCCGGCCGATGGCCGAGAAGGGTGTCAGAAGTCGTTGCGTCATATGGCTTCCGCGTGCGGGAGTCGACGGCCGGACCCGGACCCCGATGGACCCGGGACAGAGTATCGCGGCGGAGAATCCGGGGCTACCCGAAGGGGGCGGGGGGGGGCGGACGGAGCGGTCCTGTCAGGCGGCGAACGATGCCTCCGGTTCAGGGATGCAGGCACAGAGAGAGACGCTGCCCCTGGGGGCGAAAACCGCAGGTGCGCGACGCGCTCCGGCGCGCGGCACGTTCCCTTGCGCCCGCCCCCTAGCTGGTCCACTGTATGCGCGAACCGCCCGGGCGCATCTCGTGCACCTGTGCCGACCGGCACACGACCGGTCCCCCGGGACCGGCGCCGGAACCGATCCTTGCAGGCCCGGCAACCTGAAGTCCACAGCCGGTGGGCCGACCCGAGAGGAGGAGCGCGGATGCCCGAGACCGGCCCCGCTGCGGGATCCCTGCCACCAGGGAGCGGATTCCGCAAGTTCCCGTTCCGGCGCCGCGCACCCGACGGCCCGGCACATGTGCGGTTCGACCGGGTCAACAAGAGCTTCGACGGGGAAACCCGGGTCGTGCGCGACCTCGACCTCTCCATCGCGGAGGGCGAGTTCCTGACGCTTCTCGGCCCTTCCGGATCCGGCAAGACCACCTGCCTGATGATGCTTGCCGGCTTCGAGGCCCCGACCTCGGGGACGATCCTCATCAGGGACCGGGACGTCAGCCGCGTGCCGCCCCGCCGGCGGGGCATCGGGATGGTGTTCCAGAACTACGC
>JAAXGI010000221.1 GCA_012267505.1 Gemmatimonadota bacterium | reverse complement strand
CCCAGAACTACGCCAATCACGCCAAGCGGCCTCCCCTGCTGTTCCTTGCGGGCTGTTATGGGGGCACGGCCGCTACGTTGGGCATCGGTTACCTGCTCGTCTCCGATTTTGGCGCGGAAACCTTGGCCTTGTTCTTGGTCGCCGCCTGTGCGACGCTCGGCCTCCTCTTCGCGCGCCGTTTTTCGACGGGCGTCCAGGATCGGGTGATACGGCTGGAAGAACGCCTGCGCATGGAGCGGCTCCTCCCCGAGGAGCTGAGGAGCCGTATCGAGGAACTGACCACGGATCAACTGATCGGGCTGCGCTTCGCCTCCGACGCGGAGTTGGAAGGGCTGGTGCGACGGGTTCTCGGCGGAGAACTGACAGACCGGCAGTCCATCAAGCAGGCCATCGAGAACTGGCGCGCCGACCACCAGCGTGTCTGAATCCGCCCCAGCGCAGCGCCTGGGTGATCCCCCGCGCCGGCCGAGATCTCCGGACAGGGAGGGTCGGGCCATGGGTGGTTCCGAACGTACGCGTCCCGCCGCTCCGCCCTCCATCCTCCTCGTCCTCGCGCTGACCGCCCCCCTCGCCTGTGAACGGGGATCGCCGTCGGGCGAGCCGACGCGCGAGACGCTTCCGAACGGTGCCGTGCTCGTCCGCTACCTCGGCCTTCCCGCCGTCGACTCCGTGGGCCCTGAAGTCACCGAGGCCCGCGCGGACCTGAGGCTCGGCTCCCTCGGCGGGAACGACCCGAACCTGCTCTTCGGCTCCATCCGAGGTGTCGAGGCGGCCGGGCGACGGCACGATCTACGTACTGGATCAACAGGCCGCGGAGGTCCGCGTCTTCGACTCCGGCGGCGAGTATCTCAGGACGATCGTCCGCAGGGGAGAGGGACCGGGCGAGATCGCTGATGCCAACGGGATCCTCCTTTCCGGAGACACCCTCCTGTGGATCCACGACGCCAGGCAGCGGGCGATCATCGGGGTGGACCCCGCGGGCCAGGAGGTCCGCCGCTTCATCAACCCGGTCATGCGCTACGGCTACATCTGGGCGGGAGCGTTCGACGACCGGGGCCGCTACTGGGGGCCGATCACCCACAGGGACGACGAGCCGGGCTACCCGCCCCCGCCGGGACTCAGCTCATGGACGGAGCGACACTACTACAAGTCCTACGAACTGGAGAGCGGAGCCACCGACTCGGTCTACGTCGGTGGATCCGGGTTTCGGTCGTACGCGTACCCGACGTCCACCGGCTGGGGGTTCCTCCCCCTTCGCTTCGAGCCGTCCCGGTTGACTGCGGTGAATCCCTCGGGCGGATTCTGGAACGCCTACACACCGTGGTATCGCATCGCGCGGACGGGCGAGAGCGGGGACACGCTCGTGGTCATCGAGGCCGGGCTGCCCGCGCAACGGGTCACGGACGAGGACCGGTCGGCCTACGTCGAGAGCATTGTCCGGGACATGCCCGAACTGCGCCGTGAGGCGGAAGAGCTCGCGGCTCTGATGCCGGACACCAAGCCTGTCCTTCAGGGTCTCTCCGTGGACGACGAAGGTCGGCTCTGGGTCGAGAGAGGCACGCCGGAGGACGTACCCGCCCTCTACGACCTGTACTCGGAGGCCGGCGACTACCTGGGCTCCGTCCGCCTCGCGTTCGAGGCAGCCGGCCCGATCCGGGTCCGGCACGGCAAGATCTACACCTGGGTCGTGGACGACTTCGACGTCCAGTACGTCGTCAGAGCCCCCGCATCCCTTCGGTCAGAATTACCGGACTGAACCGGCAGGCCGTGAGCTTGCTCATCTCCGGCATGCTGTGCCCGGAGGGAAGATTCGGCCCACCGCGGTGCGCGCGACGGGGGCGATCACCCGTCGATTGGCCGCCGACCTTCGCCACCCGCTACCTTGAGGGTGCAGTCTCCGACAGGCGGCAGCGGGTTGCCAGCGCATCCCCGATAGCGGACGGAGGGTCCATGACCCGTTCCCATCGGATGCTCTCGCCGAACACGATCGCCCCGGTCGACGGCCTGGCTGGCCGCCCCCGGCCAAGCTCATGGGGGCACGAGGGATGACGCGCGACTGCCCGCCGGCCGGGGGCCGGCCCCGTTCGCTGCTCTGCCTCCTCGCCTTCTGCGGCGCGTGCGGTCCAGGCTGCGGCCGACGGAGGTTTCGCGGTCCGGGACAGCGCCGGCGTCTCCGTCAGCGTAAGCACCGACTCCGTGTGGTCTCCCGGGGAGGGATGGCGGCTGGCCTCGTCGCCCACCGTGCAGTTCGGCACGTCCGAGGCGGAGGCGCTGTTTCGGGTGAGGGATGCTCTGTTCCTGCCCGACGGGGGCGTGGCCTTCGCGAACACGGGCACGTCCGAGGTGATCGTGCTGGACTCGCTCGGCGGTCTTCGCCTCAGGTTCGGAGACGAAGGCGAAGGGCCGGGCGAGTTTCAGGCGATCAGGGCGCTCGGTATGGGGCCCGGCGACAGCCTGGTCGTCTTCGACAGGGGCCTGAACCGGGCGACGCTGTACTCGCTCGACGGCGCGCTCGGGCGCACGATCGCCCTGCCACGGATCCAGGGCGCGCCGCTGGATGATCTGTTTCCCCCTGCCCGACGGGCGATTCATCGGGTCGATAGACGACCAGGGCTACGCGCGGAACGTTCCCGGCGCCGTGCTGGGTCATGCCCGGGACTCGGCGGCTCACATGCTGATCACGGCGGACGGCGACATGGAGGACACCATCGCCGTCGTGTCCGGCGAGCAGAAGTACTACATGGTATCCCCGAGGAACCCCGACTTCCTGGTGTCGAGGAATCCGCTCTTCCGGCTTGACGCGGTCTACACTGTCTCGTCCGAGGGCACGCTGTACGCTGGGCTCGGCGGGGACTTCAACATCGGGGTGTTTCCGCTGGACGGCGCCCTCGAGCGAATCATTCGGGACGCGACGGTGGATCTCTCGCTGACGCGTGCCCAGTTCGATCGGCATGCGGAAGAGGACGACGCTCGTTGGGCCCTGCTCGGATACCCTCCGATACCGGGTTGGGAGTACGACATACCGATCCCGGATAAGAGGCCTCCTTTCGAGGGATTCCTCGTGGACGACACCGGGAGTCTCTGGGTCATGCCTCACACCGAGGATAGCGACTACGCGCGGGCGTGGAGGGTCTTCGACTCGGACGGAAGGCTGCTCGGTTCGGTCGCGATGCCGGAGCGTTTC
>JAAXGI010000077.1:5190-16334 GCA_012267505.1 Gemmatimonadota bacterium | reverse complement strand
AGCTTCGTCCGGGTTGCGACGATGTCCGAGGCCAGCGTGATGACGAGGAGCGCGACGAGGATGACTGCGGCCGCCCCCGACGGCGTGAGTCCGACCGGACCGGCTTCCGGAAGCGGCGGGAGCCCCAGCCCTCCGTGCATGATCTCCGGGCCGAACGCGAGGGCGAGCGGCCCGAGCATCGCCGTGTTCGAGTACGGGATCTTGAGCGTCAGCGCGATCCCGAGGTGAAAGACCACGGCTCCCGCCACGAGCGGCCACTTGGCGAGCGAACCGGCCGGAAGCACGAAGATGAGCGCGAAGAGCGGCTCCGCTACGAGGGAGGCATGGGTGACCAGGCGGAGGAGTGTGCGGTAGCGGCACGTCCAGAACGCGGGGGCGCGGGCGATGGGCATCCGCAGCGCCGCGTGCATCGCCGAACCGTCGCGCCACATCGGACTCGTGAACTTGTAGAGCCCGGCGACCAGGTAGACGAGCGCCATGTTGGCTAGGAAGGCCCGCGGGGCGAGGCCGAGCACTGTCGCGGACATCCACTCCTGGATCGCGGGACTGCCGGCCAGAAGGTCCGGAAGCACGAGGGTGCTGCCCACGGGAAGAAGCACGAGCCAGAGGCAGAAGGTGTGCATCATGGCGTCGTCGAGGTACGCGACGAGCACGTTCCAGCGGTACTTGGAGACCGCCACAACGAACATGAAGCCGGCGGCAGCCCTCGGGTGCCAGCCCACCACGACGAGGAGGGATGCGATGCACGCGGCCAGAAAGACGGCGCGAAACAGCCAGCCGGGCATCCCCGGCTGAAAGAGACCCAGACGGGTGGGAGGCAGGAGCCGGATCGAGAGCCGGTGGTCGATCAGCCCGTCCGGATCGCTGAAGTCGCGCGCATGCCGGAGGGCTTCCAGAAAGTAGAAGAAGAGGACGCCGCCGAGCAGGACTCGGGTGATGTCCAGAGGCAGCGCGTGAACAGGGGCGGTCAGACCGGTCATGCCGCGTGTGCCAGTGTTTCAGCGCCCCGGCCCGGGCCCCGACACCGCCCGGGGCGAACCGGGATGCCCGGGCGTCGCGCACACCCGGTCGCCGGCCGCCACGAGCCCGCGCGGGGAATACCGATCAGGCCATCGTGTCCACGGCCGGGCGGATACAGGCCTCCAGGCCGTGGCCGCAGCCCGTACGATCGCCCCGCACTGTTGGCCGGAGCTCATCGCGACATCAGGCAGACGATTACCGTGCGGCTTCCGGCACGGCTACCTACCAACGGGCACCCTGGCGCGTCCACGACCGGGGAGTCCACCCATCGGTCACCGGCGGCAGGGACGCGCGCCGGCCGACCACGACCTTGGGGGCGCGGCTGCCCGGAGGGAGAACATCGGGTCCCTGCTCCGTAGCGGGTACGGCTACTCGCCAACGATCTCGAGATCCTCTGCGCGAGCTGCACCGGCCAGCCGGCCGTCGAGCGTGGCGACGGCGGCCCCGGTACGCACGGCAAGCTCGACGCAGGAGGCGTCGTAGGTGGTGAGCTGGTGTTTGCGGGCGAGCGCGAGGAGCACCCGGTCGTCCGCGTCGCGGCAAATCCGGATCGGGAGCTGGGCGAGGTCGCCGAGGAACGCGTCCGTTTCTTCGGGTGAGATACGGCCGCGCCGCTCGCTGATGATCAGGATGTTCGTGATTTCGAGTGTCCAGAGACCCCGTGCGATCGCCTCGTCGTGGAGGAGCCGGTCCATTGCGGTATCGGCGGCGGCCGCGGAGTTCTCGTCCGGAACGCACCAGCACGAAGCGACAGATGCGTCGACGACGAAGGGCATCAGCCTCGCCGGCCCTCATCACGGGCATCGAGCAGTTCCCCGACCGAAACCCGGGTGCGCCGGGCGCGGGCCGCCTTCATGCGCTCGATGATCGCGCGACGGTCTTCGACGGTGTCCTCCATGCCGAGAATTCGTGCGACCGGGACACCGCGGCGCGTGACTGTGAACTGCTCGCCCTGTTCGACCCGGCGGAGCAACTCAGGCAGACGCGTCTTCGCCTCGTCCGATCCGATGGTACGCATGGAGCGAGCCTCCTTGCTCAGATAGTAGACCAGTCTAAGGAAACGACCGGTCTGTATCGATGCACTGGTGTGTCACGCTCCACAGTCCATCGCCGGCAAAAGCCCACAATCCGGCAGCAGCAGCCCGGGAGACCCTTGCCCGGGCTCTCTCGGCACCGGAAAGAGACCAGGTGTGCGATACCCCGCGTGCCCCCGTCTCGTCGACCGGGCCCTGGCGTTTCCAACGTTGCCGACCGGCGAGCACGACAATACGGAGTTCTCGGCCACGGCCCCCAATCGGACGTGGGCGTCGGACATTAGCCGGCTGCTCGGCCCCAGAGAGCGGATGACTACTGTAGACTCCTCCGCAGCTGACCGTACCCCATGGACATCCCTGCGACCTCCAGCTGGAGGATGCCTGTGCCCTCTGGCTGCGTCGGGACCGAATCAGGCACTCGGGGCGGCGTCCCGTGTCCCGCCTGCCCCCTGCCCCCGGTTCACCTCGCGCCGCGCCAGCTCGATCGCCCCCACCACACCGGCCCGCTGGCCGAGCCTCGGGAGTACGAGGAAGCTGGCCATTGAGCCGCGTTGAGCCAGATCTGCCCGATAGCCGGCCAGGCGGTTGTAAGTTCCGTCCCGCACTAGGGCCAGCAGTGCCTCACTCGCCACGCCGCCGCCGACGATAATGCGTTGCGGCTGGAGCGTGAGGGTGAGGCCGGCGAGGAAGTCGGCGAGGTATCCCGCTTCAAGGTGCCATGCCGGGTGCTCCTCGGGGAGTTCATCGAGTCTCCGGCCCCACCGGGCCAGGATGGCCGCCCCGGAGGCGAGCCCCTCGGCACACGCGCAGTGGAAGGGGCAGACGGGCACAAACCCCTCCGGCTCGTCGGGGCTCACGGGCAGCGGCACATGACCCATCTCGGGGTGATGCACTCCATGGAGGATCTGGCCGCCCACGACCGCACCGACACCGACGCCGGTCCCCAGTGTGACGTAGAGGAAGTGGTCGAGCCCGCGGGCGGCACCCCATGTCGCTTCCCCCGCTGCAGCGGCGTTGACGTCCGTATGGAGCGCGACGGGAACCCCGAGCGCGCCTGCGAGGCGATCCACGAGCTCCACATTCTGCCATCCCGGCTTCGGGGTTGTCGTGATCGAGCCGTAGCCGGCGGCGTCGCGATTCAGCTCCAGCGGGCCGAAGGACCCCATGCCCAGCGCCTCGAAGCTCTGCCCGGAGTCCCGGCGGGACCGAAAGAACCGGATCACCTCGCCGAGGGTGCTCTCCGGATCCCGCGTGGGTATCTCGGTCACCGCCCGCAGGTCGCCGGGTCCGGATCCCACCGCGCACACGAACTTCGTACCGCCCGCCTCGACTCCGGCGTAGCAGTGCCGGTCCGGTCCGCCGCTCACTGCGGTGCGTCGGCGGTCATCGGCCCGGCCGGCTGCCCGAGAGCTCTTCTGCGAGGGACTCCAGCGTGCGCCCCCGGGTCTCGGGCATGAGAAAGAGCACGAAGAGGAGCTGCAGGACCATCATCGCGCAGAAGAAGGCAAAGATGTCCTCGGGCTGGAAACGGCCGAGGAAGTACGGCATCAGGAGCGCGATGGAGGCGGCCGCCACCCAGTGCGTTCCACTCCCGAGCGACTGGCCCTTGGCCCGGACGCTGTTCGGGAAGATCTCGGCGATCCAGACCCAGATCACGGCGCCCTGTCCGACGGCGTGTGAGGCAATGAAAAGAAAGACGAAGAGGACCACCGGAGCGCCCCCCGCGTCCGCGCCGAATGCCCAGGACACGGCTCCCAGCGAGACGATATAGCCGACCGACCCGATCAGAAGGAGAAAGCGCCTCCCCGCGCGGTCGATCAGGTAGATGCCGACCACCGTCGTCACCAGGTTGACCAGGCCGACACCTGCCGTCGAGAGGAGCGAGGCGCTCGTGTCCAGTCCGGCGAGTTCGAATACCCGCGGGGCGAAGTAGATGATGAAGTTGATGCCCGAGAGCTGGTTGAAGAGCGCCACGGTGAAGGCCAGGAGGATCGGCTTCCGGTACGCCCGGCGAAAAAGGTGCCGGTCAGGGAGATCGGTCTCCGCCGTCCGGATCTCCGCGACGGTCTCGTCGACCCGCTCCGGATCGGAATCGGCCAGGATGCGGCGAGAGGCGGCTTCGTCCCCGCGGCGAAGGAGCAGCCAACGGGGGCTCTCCGGAACACGCGTGATCATCGCGAGGAAGGCGGCGGCGGGAAGCCCCTCGACGCCGAGCATCCAGCGCCAGTCGAGCATGAGGTACTCGGAGAGGACGAAGTTGGAGAGAAAGGCGACCAGGATGCCAACGACGATCTGGAACTGATAGAGGGCGACGAGCCGGCCACGCATCTTGGGGGGCGCGACCTCCGATATGTAGGCCGGCACGACGATGGAGGAGATCCCCACACCCAGGCCGCCGATGAGGCGCATCGCCGCGAAGAAGCCCGGACCCGGGGCGCCGGCGCAGCCGGCAGCCGAAGCGAGGTAGAGCAGCCCCACTCCGACGAGCGTACGGCGGCGACCGAGGCGATCGCTCGGAATGTTGCCGAGAAGCGCCCCGATGACCGTGCCCCATAGGGCGGACGACATGACGAAGGCGCCGTGGAAGAGATCACTCGTCTCCCATAGCCGCTGCAGGGGCTGATCCGCCCCAGAGATCACCGCCGTGTCGAAGCCGAAGAGGAAGCCCGCGACCGCGACCGCCAGGGACCAAACCACGACCCGGTCGATCACAAAGCCCCCCATGCCGCGGTCGGGGGGTGCATCAGGGGAGAAGCTCGCCGGCCTGCACGACCACGGACGCGATACCGCCTCTGCGAATCACCGCACCGGAGGCCTCGCGATCCCCTGCCGGAGGCATGCCTGAGAGTGTCGCAGGGGTGGGCGCGATCTTTCCGACTAGGAAGAAGGGTCTGGAACTTCCACTCCGGGAGGGTTCCGAGCTATGTCCGCATAGACGTGGGATGGCGCTCGGCGGAGGAGGTATCATGGTTCGGAGGAGGTGCCGCTAGGGGACCACTACGACTCTTGCGCCCACGTCGATGCCGTTCGTATCGAACCATCCTTGGTTGGCCTCGAGCGCAGAGGCATACTCGACGCCCGGGAAGTATCCGGGGCAGGAGTCTGCGGATCCTGCGCTCTGGCAGAGGTCCATTGTGAGAATCCGGAGAATCAGGCCGTTCTCGTCCAGGAAGGCGATGTCGAGAGGGACCTCGACTCCCACCATCCAGAAGCCCTCGTCGCCCGATCTGACCCGATCGAACTGAAAGAGCATCCCAGAATCCGCATCCAGGAAGGACCGTCCGGACAGGCCGAGCTCCTGCTGCGCCTCCGTCCTGGCGATCTCTACCGAGAGGGCGGTCGAATCAGAGTCGTGGTGGATCCAGGCCGTGGCTGTGTCGAATCCGACTGGAGCGGAACTCGGCGATACTGCCATTCGGCAGGAAGCGAGGACAACCAGCATGGGCACGGCCATCTGCATCCTCCGGAGTGCCTCCGTGAGAGGATACCCTCCCGTCATCCGTTGTCCGAGAGAAGGATGCGCGTGGGTTGCCGGGCCGCCACGACCGTTCACGTGGCAACCCGGCCCAGGATGCGCGAGTGGGAAGGACACCGCATCGGGATTTCCTGCCCCAAGACCCGGGAGGCTCCCCCGGTCATGGGTGCCCCACTGAGGGCGGTCTCTCCTGATTCCGGAAGTCAGGTCCACCGGTCGCAGGGCCGCCTGGAGCCCGGACGCGTCGCAGGCGGCGCACGCCTCGGACCGCATCCGCGGGCGCAGCGTCTCGGGCTCTCTGATCGGGGAGGGATGGCCCTATATGGGTGACACGCCGGTCAGCACCCACTTCTGCGTCCGCTTCCTCGTTCCTCCGATACCGTTGACTTCGACGGTATAGAGGTTGCCCTCCGAATCCGCCGTCATGTCGTGCAGAATGTACATCTCTCCCAATTCGTCACCATGCATCCCGAAGCGGGTCAGCTCGCGCAGCGTTGTGCGGTCCAGTACGACGATCTGGTGATTGCTCCGCTCAGCCACAAACAGCCATCTCTGCTCCGGATCGGACGAGAATGCCGTCCGGCTGACCGACTGGTGCGCGCCCGCGGTCGCTTCGATGAGGTCGACAGTCGGAACTCCGAACGAGGTGTCGCTGGCGCGTGCGGCCATCACGGCCGGATCCGGATCGGGGTATCGGCCCATCGGCTTCTCATAGAGGAACTCTCCGTCGGTGGTGAACACCTGCAGGCGCATGCCTCCCCGGTCCGAGACGTAGACGAGACCGTCCGTAGAGATCCTGATGCCGTGAACTAGGCGGAAGTGGTTCGGGTCGAACTCCGCTTCACCCGGGGTCGGGTCTGTGGGAGGATTGCCGTAGGCGCCCCACATCCGTTTGTACTCCCCCGTGTCGGCGTCGAACACGATGATCCGCCTGTTTCCGTATCCATCGGCGACGAACAGCTCATTCGTCGCGGCATGAACGTAGATGTCGGCTGCCCGATTGACGTTCTGCGTGTCCGTATTGCCTGTGCTGGCTCCCGCTCTTCCGATCTGGAGGAGGAACTGCCCATCGCTCGTGAACTTGAGGATCTGGTCGTCCCCATTCCCACTGCCCGCGATCCATACGTTGCCCTGGCTGTCCACGTTGATCCCGTGCTCGGTGGCGGGCCATTCGAACTCCGATGATTCCAGATACTCCGGTCCGCCCCAACCCTGGATGTAGTTTCCCGCTGCATCAAACTCGAGGACCGCCGGTGCGGCGCGGTCCCTGTCCGCTTCCGCCGCTGTGCGCGGGCGGTGGATCAGCCAGATGTGACCCTCCGAGTCGATTGCGAGGCCGGAGGCGAGCCCGAGAACCCAGTTGTTTGGCAACTCCGGCCATGCCACCGCTTCGTACGCCGGTATCCCCGCCATCTCCGCGCCCGCGCCCGCGACATTGCCGATGCCGGCCGACCCTGCCGCGGACCCCGGAGATTCCGCACACCCTGCGGAAGCGGCCACGAGGGGCACGGCAAGCATCCACATCCGAGTCATTCGCCTCATCTCTCCTCTCCCCGTCGTCAAGTCCGACCCACCGCTTCCCGGAGCCTGGCCGGGACCCCCGTTCGTCGTGGCCGCACGGCCTCCCGCCACCCGGTCCGACCCCAACCGGCTTTCCCGGAAACGTCAACCTACATCACTCCAGGCGGCCCCGTCGAGTTGGAACTCTTCGGCGTCCGATGACCGTCCGCGCAGCCCGTCGCGGCGCCCGTCGGCAGTCCCGCCCCGCGCCCGAAGTCGAAATGGGTCTCATGCAGGGTCCTCTCGGCGATGTCAGGCTGCCCACGGCGCTGGTATGGCCGATTGAACGAGAGCCCGGACCACGCTACCATGCCGGCGGCAGGTCCATGCGGTCGCCGGAGAGGGCGCTGCCGCGGCGCGCGGCGAGCTTGCCCGCAGGCAGAAAAATGCCCAGTGCAGGGAACCATAAAGTGATGCAGATCTTGGCCTTGGTCTCCACGGGCGGTGGAAACGCCTGCGCGAGGATACGGATCGCGGCGGAAAACCGTCTTCGGACGGCTCGGTCCGACCGGGGAGCCCGCCCCGGGCCTCTCCGGCCTAAGCCTGCGCCGGCCACCCGCTCCCCGGTCACGCCTGGTACCGGCAATACCGAGGGCGTCGGAGTACGGAAGGCTGTGTCTCGATGCCTCGCGGCGCGGGGCGGGAGGGGCGCTGTACAGCCGGCGTGCGTCGCGGTGGTGGCGTTCCTGGTGGTTCTTGCCTCCCTCCCGAGGGCGGCGGCCGGCCAGGAGGAGGCTTCCGGCACATTCGACCCGGGTCTCATCGACGGCCCCGGTGCTCCGGCTCCGCCGGCTGTGATGAACCGTGACGAGGAGGGCCGGGTGACGGTCCGCGCGGTCAGGCTGGACGAGCGCATCGAACTCGACGGCGTGCTCGACGAGGCGGTCTACCGGACGGTTCCGGCGATCACGGGTTTCGTTCAGCTGATGCCGGACGTGGGAGAGCCGGCCACCGAGCGGACCGAGGCGTGGATCCTCTTCGACGACGAGAACGTGTACGTCTCGGCGCGCGTCTGGGAGTCGGCGCCCGAGAGCGAGTGGGTGGCCAACGAGATGCGGCGCGACACGAACCAGCTGCGCCAGAACGATACCTTCGCCGTCTTCTTCGACACCTTCTACGACCGGCGCAACGGCTTCAACTTCTACACGAATCCGCTCGGCGCCCGGGCGGACCAGCAGTTCACCAACGAGGGCAATCCCAACTCCGACTGGAACCCGGTCTGGGACGTGCGCGTCGGCCGCTTCGAGGGCGGCTGGACGGCGGAGATGGAGATTCCGTTCAAGAGTCTGCGGTACCGGTCGGAGCCACCGCACATCTGGGGAATCCAGCTCCGGCGGAGCATCCGGCGCAAGAACGAGTGGGTCTATCTGACGCGGCTCCCGGTCTCAGCCGGGGGCGGCGGCGGCTCCCGAGGGATCTTCAGGGTCTCGGCGGCCGGCTCGCTGGTCGATCTCGAGCCGCCCCCAGCGAGCCGCGCGATCGAGGTCAAGCCGTACGCCATCACGAGCCTGATCACCGACAAGGCGGCGAGCCCGGCGATCGTCAATGAGGGGAGTGGCGACGCGGGGATCGATATCAAGTACGGGATTACCCAGAACCTCACGGCCGACCTTACCTACAACACCGATTTCGCGCAGGTGGAGGTGGATGAGCGGCAGGTGAACCTGACCCGCTTCCCCCTCTTCTTTCCGGAGAAGCGCGAGTTCTTTCTGGAGGGGCAGGGGATCTTCGGCTTCGCCCGCGGGGGCGTCACGCAAGCGCCGGGTGCTGCCGGTCCGCTCGGCGGGATCTTCGCGGACGTCAACGTGCCGCAGCTCTTCTACAGCCGGAAGATCGGGCTGGAGGAGGGCCGCGTGGTGCCCATCACCGGCGGTGCACGTGTGACCGGCAAGGTGGGGGCCTTCGATGTCGGAGCGCTGAACATCCACGCCGGGGAGGAGACGGTCTCAGCCTCCGATCCGACCAACTTCACCGTTCTCCGCCTCCGCCGCGACATACTCCGGCGGAGCTCGCTCGGCGCGATGTTTACCAACCGGTCGGTCTCGCGCGTGGCCCCGGGCTCAAGTCAGGCCTACGGGATCGACGGCACCTTCGCCTTTTTCGACAACATCAGCCTGATCACCTACTTGGCCCGGACCCGCGTCCCCGGCCCGGAGCACCGAGAGAGGGACCTGAGCTACCAGGGGAAGTTCGAGTATGCGGCGGACCGCTACGGCTTCCAGCTCGATCATGTCGTGGTCGAGGACAACTTCCTGCCCGAGGTGGGCTTCCTCCGGCGCGACAACTTCCGGCGCACCTTTGTGGTGGGACGGTTCAGCCCGCGGCCCGTGTCGATCGAGAGCGTCCGGCAGTTCAGTCTGGACGCCACGGTCGACTACATTGCGACGGCCGACGAGAACCGGCTGGAGACACGGCAGACCGTCCTGGCCTTCCAGACCGAGTTCGAGACGAGCGACCGGCTGATCGTCACCCTGACCGACAACTACGAGCGGCTGGTCGTGCCGTTCGCCCCGCCCGGCGCCGACTTCGAAATCCCGGAGGGCGGCTACAGCTTCGCCGACGCCCAGGTCGCGTTTGCGATCGGGCAGCAGCGCCGCATCAACGGGCAGGTGTCCGTGAGGCGAGGCAGGTACTTCGACGGGGACCTGACGACGGTAGAGCTGACGCAGGGACGCATCGCGGTCCTCCCGCAGATGTCGGTCGAGCCGACGATCTCGTTCAACTGGATCGATACGCCGCACGGGGCCTTCCAGACGAACCTGGCGGTGACGCGCGTGAACTACGCCTTCAGCCCCCGGATGTTCTTCAGCGGGCTTCTGGAATACAGCTCGGCGAGCGACTCGTTCGCGAGCAACCTCCGATTCCGGTGGGAGTACAGTCCCGGAAGCGAGCTCTTCCTGGTCTACACCGACTACCGCGATGTGACGGGCGGGCTGAGGCCCGACCGGGGGTGGGACCTGCGGAGTCGCGGCTTCGTCATCAAGATCAACAAATTGTTCCGGTATTGAGGGCCGCCGGCGCACGGATGCGCCGGAGCCTTCCGCAGCCGTTGCCATGGCCCGGCCGAACTCCGGTGGCTTGGGTCGGCTGCAGCGAGTGTCAGGTCCACCGGTCGGCCGCCAATTGCCGCCCGGCGTTACGCGGGAGGGCCCGTCTCCCGTCGCCGAGCTTCCGGGCTCACCGGAATTCGGCGAACTCCTGACCGCGTCCCGACACGGTGCGGATCGGGACGAGAACGGGGGGGCCGGAGCGCGTCACGACCGGTTCGGCTCCCCTGCGGCGCATACGCAAGAGCTTGGCCGGATGGAGGGGCGATCCGATGCCGTCTCACGCAGCTCCCGCGGTACGGTCGGTCTGGCGCATTTTTCTGAATCGCGCGAGCAGCTGGCCCGGGGAATGGCGGATCTACCGGGTGGAGCCGTTTCCCGTGTCCGGTGATCCGGCCAGCACGCTTCGGCGACTGAGGAACGCCGTCGCCGCCATGCCTCGCACGCGTATCGAGACGGCGACCGAAAGCTATCTGCACGCGGTCTGCCGGACGCGCTTCCTCAATTTCCGCGACGATCTTGAGTTTCGATACTCGGCCGCCGAGCATGTCGTCCATGTGCGGTCGGCCTCGCGATGGGGCATCTTCGACTTCGGCGTGAACCGGCGCCGGATCGAACGGGTGCGACAGGGGCTTCGAGGCTGATCCGGCTCTCGGAGCTCCCGACTGCGCCGTCGCGCCAGCGGGGGTGCGGGGTCGCCTCACTTGAGCCGTCGCGGTGGCTTCGCTGCCGCGTGCGACCGTGCTCTCGCGTCCACCATCGAGCCGCACGCGTACAGGCCTCGCAGGTGCCCGGACCCGACCCTCGCACCCACGATATGAGGATTCGGTCCCCAGGCTGTCGGGCTGCTCAAGTTGCGACGTCTGTCAGCGGCCGCGCCGCAGGATGACGCGGCGATCACCCAGGCCGCGTTACCCGCCGCAATCCCGGACAGGCGAATCTCCGGGCCCGATCCGCCGGACTTTCACTGGCTCGCGCCAGCCGGCCCGCTCCCCGCCGCTCTTAGCT
>JAAXGI010000077.1:0-5104 GCA_012267505.1 Gemmatimonadota bacterium | reverse complement strand
CCCCCCGCCGCTCTTAGCTGAGCACCTGCACCGGGTCCAGTCGGCTGGCCTTTCCGGCCGGCGCCGCGCAGGCGAGGAGGACGACGAGTTCCAGGGCGGCGCCAGTGGCCACGAGCACCGCGGGACTCAATGGATCGACCTCAAAGAGAAGCGACCGGATAAGGCTTCCCAGAAGCAGCGCGAAGACGCCACCGAGCAGGAGTCCGGCTCCACCAAGAAGGGCTCCCCGGCGGAGCACCATCCCGAATATCCTGGCCGGGGAGCTGCCTGCGGCCATCCTGATGCCCAGTTCCTTCCGTCTCTCCGCGACGTTGCGCGAGAGCACACCGGTGATTCCCACGGCCGCGAGGACGAGGGCCAGCCCGGCTGACAGCTGAAGCAGGATCATCGTCGTCCGACGCACCGCGAGGGATCCGTCCACCCGGCTCCGCAAGGTGCGCACGTCATACAGCGGGATTTCGGGATCCAGGTCGGCAACGAGCTGCCGAACGCCGGCGGCCAGCGCCTCGGGTTCGAAGTCACTGCGGGCTGTGATCATGAAGTTCGCGATCGGACGCTGCTGGTAGGTGAAATAGTACGCTCCCGGATGCTCCAGATCCGTCAGGTCGTTCTGTCTGACGGTTCCGACGACGCCCACGACGGTGAAGAGGTTCTCCTCGGGGGCTCCTTCCGGCGAAGTGACGCCGTAGGCCATCCGGGCCCCCAGCGGACTCGAGTCCGGCCAGTAGCGACGTGCCAGCCACTCGTCGATGACGATGACATTGATGTTGTCGGCGTCGTCGGAGACTTCGAAGGTCCGGCCTTCGATGAGCTCGATTCCCATCGAGTCGAAATACCCCGGTCCCACGGTGCTCTGGTAGGGTGCCAGAAGCGATTCGCCGGGAGACGGTGCGTAGCCCTCCGGGATGATCACGCTGGCGGAAGCGTTTCCGCTGAATGGCAGCATGCTGGTGATGCCGGCAGCTGCCACGCCCGGCAGGGAGGCCGTGCCGGCCAGGAGCTCGTCGCTGAAGCCGCGCTGCTCCTCCGGAGTTCCGTAGCGTGCAGCGGGGAGAGAGATGGCACCCGTCCAGACGCTGTCGACCTCGAAGCCGGGGTCGACGTCGAGGGCCCTCTGGAGGCTGATCAGCATCAGGCCGGCTCCGGCGAGGAGCGGGAAGACGAGGGCGAGCTGCGAGACCACGAGCCCGTCCTGGATCAGGGTCGTGTTCCGCCCGGGGGACGCGGTCCGCCCCACCTGCCCGAGGCCCTGGTGCAGCTCGCCGCGCAGCAGACGGGCGACCGGGATCAGGCCCGACAGGAGGGCCGTACCCACTCCGAGGAGCAGGGCCACCGCCACGACGGTCGCATCCGCCCGGAGATCCGAACCCCTGAGGAGGCTGTCGAGTCCGGCGTCGGCGACGACTCCGATCCCCACCGCCGCGATGAGCCCGCCCCCGAGAGCGCTGAGCAGGCCCACGACGAGGGACTCGGTCAGAAGCTGGCGCACGAGCCTGGCCTTTGGGGCACCGAGGGCCAGGCGGGTGGCCAGCTCACCGGCCCGCCCGTGGGCGCGCGCAAGCGCGAGGTTGGCCACATTCGCGCATCCGATCAGGAGAATGAAGCCGACACCCGCCCAGAGCAGATAGAGGGTAGGACGCACCGTCCGCACCAGGTCGTCCTGCGTGGGAACCACCACCGTGCGGAATCCCACGTCGGCCAGCACCTGCCGGATATTCGGAAGAGGGACCTCGTCGGTGATCGCATCGTTCGCGGCGGCTACCTGGGCGGAGGCTTGCTCGATCCCGGCTCCGGGCCTCAGTCGCCCCAGCATCTCGAAGCTGTTGCTGTGCCAGTTCTCGAGACTCCTCTCTTCCGGAGTGAAGGCGAGCGGCACCACAAGGCGGATCTCCCGGTGTCCCGGCATGCGGAAGTCCTCGGGGAGGACCCCCACGATGTCGAAGAGGACGCCGTCCATCCGAAGAGTGCGGCCAACGGCGTCCGGCCGGCCGCCAAGCTGCTCCCGCCAGTAGCCGTGGGTGAGGAGAACCCGGTCGGATTGGCCGGGCTCCATCTCGTCCTCCGTGAAGCTCCGCCCCAGCGCGGGTCCGACGCGGAGGATGGGAAAGAGGGAGGGCGTTGCCTGAAGGACCGGCACCCGCTCCGTGCTTCCCGCCTCTCCTACCGTGCTTCCCCGCTGGTCGTAGAGCGCCACATCCTCCAGGCTGTCGACCCGCTCCCGACGGAGGAAGAAGTCCACGGCGCTGTTCGCTCCCCGCTCGAAACCGGTGCCGGGATAGCTGTTGTAGAGCGTCACCAGCCTCTCCGGATCCTCGAACGGCAACGGGCGGAGGATGACGGCCCGAACCACGCTGAACACCGCCACATTCGCGCCGACGCAGAGGCTCAGCGTCAGGAGCACCGTCAGGGTGAAGGCGCGATCCCGGCCGAGAAGCCTGACTGCGATGCGAAGATCCCGGAGAAGCGATTCCATACGCCCAGGGTGTCATCCCTGCCGTCCCCCTGCAACGGGGCCGGTGTGCGGGTAGCGGGTGTTCGATTCCTGAGCCCCCGGGACGCGGGCGGCACCCGACCTGGTCCCGGCCGGGTCGGTCGTTCAGCCGGCTTCTCGCAGGGTCCTGAGCCCGGAGCGGATCGGCATCGGCCTCGGCTCCTGGGCTGCCGTCCGCTTCAACGCGGAGATCCGCCTCTGGGCCGGCCGGATCGCGGTGGCCCAGAGGTGGCCACGCGACCCGTCTAGCGTGCCAACCACGGCGGGTGGCCGTCGCCTGGCTATCGTTCCGGCTGCAGGAATTCCAGGCGGTTGCCCGCGGGATCGCGAACATGGAAGCGACGAACGTTGGGGATCGTCCCGTCCCACTCGACGTCGGTCCCGAAGGAAGCAAGCCGCGTTGCCATGGCGTCGACGTCCCCGACCTGGATCGCGGGATGTGCCTTCCTGGCCGGCCGGAACTCCCGCTCCACGCCCAGGTGGATCTCCACGCGGCCCGAGCGGAACCAGGCGCCGCCCCTCCTCGCGAGAACCGGCGGCTTTGCGATCTCGGTCATTCCGAGCACGGTTCCGTAGAAGTGCCGCATGTCGTCCTCCGCGGCCGGGGGCATGGAGAGCTGTACGTGGCCGACGCGCTCGAAGGCCGGAGGTTCGTTGGGCCCGCCCTGCCTCATGGGTTGCCGTCTCCGCCTGTCCTGGCCTTTATCGCGTCATCGCGAGACGCCTCAGCCGCCCGGAAGCGTGAACGTGGCGGAGCCGGTGGGCGGAGCGGTCGGCACGTGGTAGCGGACGATCGGGTCACTCGGCTCGCGCGCGGCGCGAGCCGCCTACCGCGGTGACGGCGAAGCTGTCGGCTTCCGCGAGGAATCCGGCGACCGTCTCCTCATCGCCTCCGAGCTGCGCAAGAGCGTCGGCGAGCTGGAGGAAGAGGATCTGGAACTGCAGGGGGATGTTCGCCGACGGCATGTCAGGCCAGATGGCCCGGTCCTTGAGTCCCCGGTACGAGTACACGTCTCCAGTCAGGGTCGCCGACCGTTCGACATCGATCCATCCCCCGCCGAGGCCCGGCGGGACCCGGACCACGCCGGGGATCTCCTCCGGGGCTGTGACGGAGAGCTTCGCTGCAAGTCCTTGGCGGACTGTCTGTTCTGCGAGTCCCATCCGCTCCGCGAGCGCGCCGGAGCTGGCGAAGTAGATGGGTCTCTGGTCGATGGAGTCTTGGATGATCGCGAGCGCTATCTGGTCGCCGCGGCCGAACCGGAAACCCTCGGGGTAGCGGACCGACAGGCGGCCGAGCCGGAGCGCTGCCGGCTCCGCGAGCACCGCCGCCCCCGCGGCGTCGAGCTCGTCGTCCGGTCGGGTCGTGACCGCCCTCGAAGGGAGGTCCAGCGGGGCCTCATAGAGCCCGAGGCCCCGGTCGTCGACGAACGGCCGCTGCCTTTCCGGGCCCGTCCGGCGCTTGAGCTGTCTGGGGTACCACTGCGTGTTCAGGTACTGGTCGACGATCACGGTGACGTCCTGCCGGATCCCCTCCACTTCCTGCAGATACCAGAGCGGGAAGGTGTCGTTGTCCCCACCCGTAAAGAGGATGCCGTAGGGCTCGACGCTCTGGAGGAGGTCGTAGGCCCAGTCGCGCGCGGAGTGGTCGCCGGTGCGCGTCGCCCACGCCCAGTTGAAGGCCATCGGGAGAAGCGCTAGGGCGAGGACCGGGGACGCGACGGCGAGCCGGCGTACGCCAGCGGCTGGCCCGGCGAGTCGGCGCCAGGCGGCGGCGAGCCCCATCCCCGCCAGGAAGCCCCACAGGTGGAACGAGGCGATGAAGAAGTAGTCCCGCTCGCGTACCTCCCGCATGGTCCGGTCCGCGGACTCGGGCCCGAGCGAATAGCCGTACCGGAAGTTCAGGTAGAAGACGAGCCCGGCCGAGAGGGTGAGCGCGAGGGTGCCGAGGTAGAGTGCGTGGCCCCGGCGCGACCGTGCGCTCACGGCGAGCCCCCAGATCCCGAGGCCGAGAAGGGCGAGGGAGATAGGGGTCCTTCCGGTGCCCGGCAGTTCGGAGGAGGCGAGCCCGCGTGCCCACTGCCAGTCGAAGTACTGGAGGTAGTTGAGAAACTGGTGTCCGAGGAGGGCGAGGGACCGTGGCTGCGGATCGAACGGTGCGGTCGTCGGATCGACGAGAATGGAGGGTTTCCCGTACTGCTCGCGCGTCAGGTTGGCGGCGAGCGCAGGGCATCCCGCGCGGCCGAGCGAGAAGACGGCGGCCGCCGCGTCCCCGACCGACTCGCAGGTCGGTTCCCCTTCGTTGATCACCGGATCCTGGGCCGAACGGATCGGGAGGAAGAGGCTGAGCGAGAGCCCGAGGGCCACGGCCGCCGCCGTCTGCACCCACATCCCCCGATGGAGAAAGAGCCCCGGCTTCTCGCGGAGGACGAGGAACACGAGGGCGGGGGCGGGAAGCACCGACATCAGGTGGTTCGTGGATCCGAGCGCCATGACGTAGACGGCCAGGACCAGGAGCCACTCGCTTCCCGCGCGGTCCTTACGGTCCGCCCAGAGGATCGCGAGCCACGAGACGAGAGCGATCGCGAGCACGCTCAGCGTGTAGACCTTCTCGTT
>JAAXGI010000160.1 GCA_012267505.1 Gemmatimonadota bacterium | reverse complement strand
GTGCTCGACACCTGGTTCAGCTCCTGGCTCTGGCCCTTCTCCGTCTTCGGATGGCCGGATGAGACCGACGATCTCGCGGCGTTCTACCCCGGCCACGTCCTTGTCACCGGACCCGACATCCTCTTCTTCTGGGTCGCCCGCATGATCATGTCGGGCTACGAGTTCATGGGGAAGGCGCCCTACACGGACATTTTCCTGAACGGGATGGTCCTCGATGCCAAGGGCCGGAAGATGTCCAAGTCGCTCGGAAACGGGATCGACCCGCTCACCGTCGTCGACCGGTTCGGAGCCGATGCGCTCCGCTTCACCGTGCTCTCGATGTGCGGGGTCGGAGCCGACGTGCACCTCGACCACGAGGATCTCGAGGCCGCATTCGCACCGGGGCGGAACTTCTCCAACAAGCTCTGGAATGCGGGCCGCTTCACCCTGATGGCTGTGGGCGACGGGCCGGTAAGCGACATCCGAGCCATGGCCGGGGATCTCGAGGTGAGCGACCGCTGGATCCTCTCACGGCTCGCGGAGACGGCCGGGCAGATGACCGAGGGGCTCGAGAAGTTCCGCCTCCACGATGTGGTCGATCGCGCCTACCATTTCTTCTGGGGCGACTTCGCGGATTGGTATCTCGAGCTGAGCAAGACGAGGCTGAGGGGCGGGGCGGGGGAGGATTCCCGCCAGGTGGCTCGGGCCGTGCTCATCCACGTCTTCGACCGTATTCTCCGCCTCCTCCATCCGCTCATCCCTTTCGTGACAGAGCACCTCTGGGACCGGATCCCGTGGCCTGAGGGCAACATGCGTCCAGACAACCTCGCTCTCGCGCCGTGGCCGCGAAGCCGGAAACAGTGGCGTGACCCGGAGGCCGACGCCGCGATCCGGCGGTTCCGGCAGCTTGTGGGTGCTGTCCGGCGCCTCCGGAAGGAGTACGGCGTGCGCGAAGGCGTGCGTGTCCGGCTCGTCCTCGGCGGGCTGACCCCCGAGCGCCGCACGGAAGTCCGGGCACAGGCGGCGTGGCTCGACCAGCTCGCGCGTGTCTCCGGGATCGGGTTTGGCGCAGCGCGGGGCGTTGGTGCGAACACAGTACTCCACGACGGGACCGAGGTGTTTCTCCCCCTCGAGGGACTCGTGGACCTTGAACGCGAACGGGCTCGGCTCCGGCACGAGATCGAGCGCATCACGGGTCAGGTCGAGCGTGCGGAGACGAAGCTCGGGAACCCGAACTTCGTTGGGCGTGCGCCGGAGGCCGTGGTCCTGAGGGAGCGGGAAAAACTCGCGGGGTTCCGCGACCAGCGGGCGAAGCTCGCAGATAAGCTAGCAGTACTGGGCAAATCGTGATCGTTCGCGGCATCCGTCTCCTTCTGCGCGCGGGCCTCGCCACGGGCATTGCGGCGTGCGCCCGTCCGCAGGCTCCCCAGGGAGGCGTCCTCCCAGAAGTCCCGCTCCGGGCCGTCGAGACCCGCCCCGCCCACCTCTCGATTGTCGCCCCGTTCGACGATCCGGTCGAGATCCGGTTCGCGCAGGTTGTGAGCGAGCGGCTCACCCAGGGTTCCCTCGCCGACGCCGTCGTGGTCTCGCCCCGGACGGGGGAGGTGCTCGTCGAGAGGTCGGGCGACCGGATCACGGTCTCCATGGAAGGCGGGTTCCGGGACGGGACGCTCTACCGGATCACGGTTCTCCCATGGCTCCAAGACCGCTACCAGAACACCATGGAGTTCCCCTTCGACCTGTTGTTCTCGACAGGGCCTGACTTCGAACCGAACCTCGTCGCGGGCCTCGCCTCCGACGGGCTCACCTTCGAGCCTGTGGGGGAGTACCGGGTGGACGCGAGAGTCGAAGGCCGTGAGGAACACCTCAGCGCCTTGGCCGACACCGCCGGCATCTTCTCATTTCCGTTCCTTCCGTCCGACGCCTACACGCTGGTCGCGTACGAGGACACCAACCGCGACGGAGAGCCGGGGTTCAACGAAATCCAGGACTCGGTGCGGGTGAGCGTCGCGCCAGGTGACACACTCGTCCTCGCGGACTTCCTTCTCCTCGAGCCGGACAGCACCGCAGCCGTGCTCACCGAAGCCACAGCCGTCGACTCGGTCGCGGTACGCCTGACCTTCGACGACTATCTGGATCCCGAAGCGCCCTTGGACGGGGTGGAGGCCACGGTCACGGTGGCGGAAGGCGGCGGAGCGCTGGACATCGCGGAGGTGCTCCACCTCGTCGAGTGGGAGGCCCGGGAGCCCGCGGCGCCGCCCGACAGCGCCGCTCAACAGGATGCGCCCTCGGACAGCACCGCTGTACAGGATGCGGTGCCGCTGCCGGACTCCGTCGCTGCCGAAGACCTGGGGGGCGACCCTGCTGCCGACCAGGCAGTGCCCCCGGACAGCGCCGTCGCGCCCGCGGACGAGGGACCGACCCTCCCCGCGCGCGAGCTCGTTCTCCTCCTCTCGGCCGCCCTCGTGCCGGAGGAGATCTACGAGGTGGATGTAGGGGGGGTCACGAATGTGAACGATCTCTCCGGTGGCGGGGGTGTCGTCGAGCTGTCGGTCCCGGCGGCTCCTCCGCCTTCGGATCCGCCTTCCGTGCCCCCGAGCGGGGATCCGGCTGCCGATACGACAGCTGCCCCCGGAGCAGCCGCTCCGCCAGATACGGCTGCCGTGCCCTAAGCTGGGCTCCGCACCACCGGGATGCACTCCGATCCCTTCGCCACGGGTGGCCTCCGGACAGTGAGGGTTGGTCGAGGCATTCCGGGATGGGCGTAAGCCCTTGGACCTGTGTCACTTCGTCGACCATATCGATGACATAGATACCCCTCTTGCCGTTGCCGCTGTGGACGGTGTCGAAGCGCACGAAGCCCGGCTGGCCATCCGGTCCAGGCTTGCACCTCTGGCCGATCTGATCGCCAGAAGACCCGCTTGGTGGCCGATCCAGAGAGCTGGCCGAAGGCCTTGTTCGTCTCGGCCACCAGCAACACATCGGCCAGTGTGTAGTTCGTCGCGAACGACCGGGCGGGAGCGCGCCGTGACCGATGGTCGCGGCTCCTGCCCGTGCGGTGCTCCTGGCTGGTCAATTGCACGGCTGAGTAGCCGCCGGCCTTGGCAGGGGACCGGTGGACGAGTCCCCTGCTGGCCCTCGAGAGACTGGAGTGGTAGTAAACCGGACCAGCTTGCGTTCAATCGCCGCGTAGGCCGCCTCGCGGTCCGGGGGGGGACAGATCCGATGCCTTGTTCTCGGAGAGGAAGGCGCGGTTGTCGTCGAGCGTCCGATTCGTTCGGTCGAGAGTGTCATGATCACCGTCCGCTGGTCAGCCCACACGCCCGTTCACTTCTCGTTGGCCAGCCGCTCGCCGTTGACCCGGATTCAGTGAAAAAGGTACATTTACGAATGACCCGGGCGGCGGCTGTGGCTCTAGTCCGGAGAACCCCGGCGTACCGGAGGGGTACATCGCGCCCGGTGGCTTGCGGCGGGGTTGGGCCACCTCAGGGGGCCGTTCCCCAACGAGCAGCGAGCAGCGGATATGCTGATTCACCTTACGGAAGCGGCGCTGGCCAAGGTCGAGTCCTTCATTCAGGAGCACGACGGGGGCGAGGCGGCGGGCCTTCGGGTTGCCGTGCTACCGGGCGGATGCTCGGGGTTTCAGTACGGGCTCAACATCGAGGAGACGCCTGAGGAGGATGACGAGATCCTCGACCTCCCGGCAGGAATCCGTGTCTTCGTGGATCCCTTCAGCGCGCAGTACCTCGAGGGAGTCGAGGTCGACTACGTCACTAGCATGATGGGCTCGGGATTCACGTTCAATAACCCTGTAGCCACGGGTGGTTGCGGGTGCGGGAGTTCGTTTACGGTTTGACGTCCGCGCCCCGCGACATCGACCACACGCCCCCCATTGAGGTCCACCGGTTCACTGCGGGACCCGCCGGTGAGAACTCCTATGTGACCGTCTGCGCGCGGTCCGGAAGGGCGGCGGCGATCGATCCCGGTGCGGCAGTCCCGGAAATGATCGATGCCGTCCGGCGCCGCGGATGGAGCATCGAGGCCATTTACCTCACCCACGCCCACTTCGATCACGTCGAGGGGATTCCCGCGCTCCGCCGCTCCGTCCCCGGTGCGCCGATCCACCTGCACCCTGCCGACCGGCCGTTGTATGACCATGCGAATGAGGCAGCGGCGTTGTTCGGCTACGTCCTCAAGGAAACCCTGCCTCCGCCCGATTTCCCGCTGGTTCCCGGGAAATCCGTCCCGGTGGGGGAGTCGCGGCTCGAGGTCCGGTTCGCGCCCGGCCATGCGCCCGGTCACGTACTGCTCTATTCCCCCGAAGCCGGATTCGCGCTCGTTGGTGATGTGATCTTCCAACGTTCCATCGGTCGCTACGACCTTCCCGGCGGTGACCTCCAGACGCTGATGGAGTCGATCCGGGAGCAGGTGCTCACGCTCCCCGACGGGACAACACTCTACCCGGGGCACGGTGACGAGACGACCGTGCGCGAGGAGCGTCTCGGGAACCCGTTCCTGATCTCCCAGGCACCGAGCCGCTTCGCATGAGGCTCCGGGCCGCCGTCTTCGCCTCAGGGCGGGGGTCCAACTTCCGGGTGCTGGCGACGCACGCCCGCAACTCCGACCTCTGGAAGGCGGCCCTTCTCCTCACAGGCCGACCGGATGCACCTGTCCTGGATCTCGCCCGGGAACTCGGAGTGGAGGCGGTGGTTCTCTCCCGGCGGGGCAATCAGGAGGAGGACGCGGCCGCCATCCTGGGAGAGCTCGAGTCCCGCGGCATCGACTTCGTCCTTCTCGCCGGCTACCTGCGGCTCATACCGGCAGCTGTGGTCGAGCGTTACAGGGGCCGAATGCTCAACCTCCACCCCGCTCTCCTGCCCTCCTTCGGGGGCAAGGGGATGTACGGGATGCATGTGCACGAGGCAGTCCTAGCCGCAGGCGTCAGGCTCACGGGCGTCACCGTGCACTTCGCGAACGAGGAATACGACCAGGGGCCGATCCTCGCCCAGTGGCCCGTTCCGGTGATTCCAGGGGACACGCCTGAGAGCATCGCCCGGCGCATCCACGCCGTCGAGCACCGCCTCTTCCCGGCGGCGGCGGACCGCCTCGCTCTCGCGATCCGCGACGGGACCGTCGCTTCGCCCATTCCCGGCCACGACGCTGGGTTCCCTCTCGAAGAGCACCTGCGCCTCCAGCGGTAGCCCCTGCCGGTCCGAATCGGAACGAATGCCATGACCTTGCACCGACGTGCCCTCCTATCGGCATACGACAAGACGGGTATCGAGCCTTTTGCTCGGGGGCTCGCCGACCGGGGATTCGAGATCCTCTCGACGGGCGGCACGGCCCGCGCGCTCAGGGACGCCGGGCTCCGGGTCGTAGACGTTGCCGAGGTTACGGGCCACCCGGAGCTGATGGACGGGCGCGTGAAGACGCTCCACCCGGCCATCCACGCCGGACTCCTCGCGCGCCGGAGCGTTCCGTCCGACCTTGCCGCGCTCCGCAAGCACGGATACGGGGCGATCGATGTCGTCGGCGTGAACCTCTACCCGTTCAGGGAGACGGTCGCCCGCGGCGTTGCCAGCGTGGCGGAAGCGATGGAACAGGTCGACATCGGGGGCCCTGCGATGATCCGGGCAGCAGCCAAGAACCATGCGAGCGTGTGGGCCGTCGTCGATCCGGCCGACTACGCCAGAGTGCTCGAAGGCCTGGACCGGGAGGGCGGGGGACAGGCGTTACGGAGGGAGCTCGCCGGGAAGGTCTTCACCCACGTCTCCGGATACGATGCCGCTGTGGCCGACTTCCTTCGGGGGGAAGTCGGCGGAGTCTCCAGAGAGCCGTCCTCGTCGGATCTCCTCGACATCGGGCTCTCCAGAATCTCGACGCTTCGCTACGGTGAGAACCCGGATCAGGAGGCCGCCTTCTACGCACCGGCCGGTTCGCGGCGGACCGGGATCGCAGCGCTGGAGCAGCGCCACGGGAAGGCGCTTTCCTACAACAACCTCCTCGACGTCGACGGTGTCCTCTATTCGCTGTCTCCGTTCGCTCTCTCCCCCGATCCCGCCGTCTGCATAGTGAAGCACACCACCCCGTGCGGGGTCGCCGTCGGAGAATCGGTCGAGGCGGCCTACCGGCGCGCGCTCGCCACTGACCCGGTGAGCGCGTTCGGGTCGGTGATTGCGGTGAACCGGGCCGTGGACGCGGCGGCGGCTGGCGCGATCGGCGAGCTGTTCGTGGAGTGTATCGTCGCCCCGGACTTCACGGAGGGAGCGCTCGCGACGCTCACCCGGAAGAAGAACATTCGAATCCTCACCCTTCCGGAGGGGGATGACATCGGCCAAGAGCTTCCCGTCCCTAAGAGAAGCTTCCGGAGCTTCGACGCGGCGCCGGGACGCGACGTGGCGGCGAAGCGGGCCGCACGCTTCCTTGCTCTCTACGGGCGCGATCCGGACGGACCGGTCTTCCGTGGGATCTACGGCGGGATCCTAGCGCAGGCACCACCCCTTCCCCCGTTCGTCGGCGTAGACGACCCCTCCTGGAGGGTCGTGACCGAGCGTGAGCCGACACCGGAGGAGAAGGCGGATCTGGCCTTCGCTTGGGCAAGTGTGTTCGGGGTTAAGTCGAATGCAATCCTCCTTGCGAGGGGGGGCGCCACGCTCGGGATCGGGGCCGGGCAGATGTCGCGGGTCGATGCCTCGAGGCTTGCGGTCCAGAAGGTAGCCGACGCCGGACTTGGTCTAGCCGGAAGTGTTCTTGCCTCAGATGCGTTCTTCCCGTTCCCGGACGCGGTGGAGACCGCGGCTGAGGCCGGGGTCGGCGCGATCATCCAGCCGGGCGGCTCGATCCGGGATCCTGCGGTGATCGAGGCGGCCAACAGGGCCGGGATCGCCATGATCTGCACCGGACGCAGGCTGTTTCGGCATTGAGAGCGGAGAAGCTCCGGCCTGGGACGTCCCGAGGCGTTATCTTGTTTTGGGACCGGGAGGGGTGACCGAGCGGCTAAGGTACCGGTCTTGAAAACCGAGGTCAGGGTAATGCCTGCGTGGGTTCGAGTCCCACCCCCTCCGCTCTGAACTCCCCCGTTGCGCCGTGCCGCTGATGCTTCACGGCATCGTGGTTTGATGTTCAAAGGGGGCGTGCCGGATTCCGGTAGAGCGCGAATTTCTGGTCGAAGAGGCCCACGTCCGAACCCGTGTGCCCCGACTATTCCGATCTTGAGGACGGGTGGCCGAGTTAGTTTTGGGCGCACGACTGGCAGCCGTGTCGACATCATGCCCGCCCCGTCCGCTCACGGAGTTCCGAAGCCCGAATGGCTTTCCCGCCTCGGTACCGCGGAGAGCCTTGCCGCAGTCCCTGCCACGTCCCGCTCCGATTCCGGTCGCAGTTCCGTCCACCTTGTGAAGAACCGCAACCCATGAGATCCAAGGGCTGCGGTGTTCGCAACATCGCAGCCGGCTTGGCGCTCTTCGTGCTCGCCTGGATCACCTACGGATTCCTGCTTGAACGGAGCAGTGTAGCCGCGGCACCGATCCTGTGGGCGATCAGGCAGGGGCCGCTGCAGAGCGGTGGTCTCCTTACCATGGTCCTGGGGCTGGAACGGGGCCTCTGGAGCGACGGCGGGTACGAGGGCCGACGGTTTGCTTCGGTCTGACGACAGAGCTCATCTGCGGCGCGAAGCCTGATCGCTTACCGTCGCCGCCGTGCCGCTGTCACCGCGGGATCGGGGCAATAGCGCGCACATCCGGGTGGGACACAGCCCCGGCGGTCGTGGTCGCGCTCGAGCCGGCTCGTAGGTCATGATGGGGTGCAGCCGCCACAGTGGTACAGGAGATCCTCACATCTGAGCAGCAGGAGGTCGTCTGATGTGCCCAACGGGGGGTCAGGCGGTCCCGGCACGTCGGCGCACCGATCGGAGCCTGTCCGAGGAGGGATCCCCAACGCCGTCACAACACAAATCCGACATGCCTTGGCTCGGGGACCCGAGTGGATCGTGGCTGCCCTCTCCGTTCCAGAGGTGGGCGTCGGCGGCTGGATATCCGACGAACCGGCTCCTGCCTTCCTCGCTGGTCGAGGGTTCATCGAGTACGGAGCGGGATCGTAGAAGTGAAGCCGAGGTGAGCGACGATGGTGCCAAGCGATCCTGAGCGCGTCGACCTCTTCGACGCGGACTCGATTCCTCTGGGCAGGTCGATCCGCCGCGGAGAGGCGTTGGGTCCGGGCGAATATCGCGTGGTCGTGCAGGTCTGGGTCCGGAACTCTCGGGGCGAGTTTCTCATTCAGAAGCGTGGACTGGGTTTGACGGAGGCTCCCGGCCTCTGGGCGGCGAGTGCGGGCTGGGTTGTCGCGGGAGAGGACTCCTCGGAATGCGCTGCTCGCGAGCTTGAGGAAGAACTGGGAATCCGGGCAAGCCCGAGCGAATTGAGAATGGTCTTGAGCCGGACGGTCGGCGCCACGCTTGGCAGTGCTTGGCTGCTGGACCGCGATACACGTCTCGAGGAACTCTCTCTCGACCCCGATGAGGTGGCCGAGACGACTTGGGCGACCGAGGAAGAGATCCGTAGCATGGTGCGGACAGGTGAGTTCTTCGACTACGGATACGAATACTTCGCGAAGCTCATTGGCACGTGAGAGAGTCCGTTGTCGTCGGACAGGACCCATTCGCGAAGGATCGCGTAGGAACTCTTAGTCCCGGTGGACAGACGTCCAAGTCTCGAGCGTCGGTCGAGGAGGCCGTTCCCATGCCCCGAAAATCCCTTGGCATCACACTGGTCTTGGGTCTGACGACTCTGCTCTGGATTGCCCCGTCTGAAAGTGCCAGCCCGGAACAGGAGGCGACCGTGCTGGGTCAGGTCTTGGACGGCGTCTCGTTTGATCCGTTGTCGCATACGGAGGTTCGAGTTGATGGAACGGGACTGGCAAGCCTTACGGATGCGAAGGGTGGCTTCACCCTGGAAGGAGTGCCACCGGGCCGGTACCAGATCTTGTTCCGGCGCAGCTGCTACTATCCGACCCGTGTCGAGGTTACGGTCCCGGAAGACTCCCCGAGGCCGATTGTGCTGCGGCTCTCACTTCCGCTGGCCAGCGAGGAGTCGGCAGAAGGGAACTGCATCCTTCATTTTGCGCCGAGCTGACAGGTCAAGGTGGCCGGATCGTAGCGCACTGAGGACGATCTTCACCCTAGGCTTTCAGCCCTGTGCGGAGAGCCGAAGAGGACGGGAGCTCCGGCTCCGCAATGACACCGGACACATCGGGCTCGGGTCTCCCGGTAAACTGATTCGCAGGGCGCGTCTTCTGGCCCACAGCTCAGGATTCAGCCTTGCTGCGGTGCAGAACGAGCCGCTCGCCGGCGTGGGCCCCTGCGGCCACGGCGGACATCTCGGATCCATGGATCACCTGCTGGTTCCTTCCGGTCCTAAGGGTCGGATCGGGTTCGGGCTTCTGGGGTGCGTGAACGTGCGCCGCGAGGCCAGCGTTCGGAAGCGCCACCGCACCGCTTGCCACGCGAGTCGCCGTGGTGCGTGGCCCGGGAAGCCGCGGGGCGGATCTCGGCGTGATGACCCCATCGTCTCTTCTATATTTTCGAGGTGAAGGCACCCGGCCTGACCCCCGGGGATCACGTCGGCATCGTGAGCCCGTCATGGGGCGGTGCCGGGAGGTTTCCGCACCGGGTGGAAAACGGTGTCAGGCAGCTGGAGCGCTTGGGCTTCCGCGTGAAGCTGGGCCGCCATGCCCTTAATCCGGGCGGGATGGTCTCGGATTCCGCCGAGAACCGGGTCAGTGATCTCCACGAGATGTTCACGGACCCGGACGTACGCCTAATCCTGGCTGCGATCGGCGGTGATCACTCCTGCCACCTGTTGCCACTGCTCGATTTCGACCTCATCGCGGAGAATCCCAAGATCCTGATGGGTTTCTCGGACATCAGCGTACTCAACGTCGCGATCTGGTGCGAAACGGGGCTCGTGACTCTAAACGGACCCTGCCTCCTGACCGACTTCGCCGAATACCCCGAGATGCTCGAGTACACGCGCTCCGCGTTTCTCCGGGTGGTCTGCGAGCCCCGTCCGATCGGGCGCGTCGTGCCATCTTCCTGGTGGACCGAGGAGTATCTGGACTGGCGGACGAAGAAAGATCTGGAACGGGCTCGGGAGTGCGTGCCGTCGGCAGGTTGGGCTTGGCTGAAGAACGGTGTTGCGGAGGGTGTCCTAGTCGGAGGGTGCCTAGAGTCGCTTCAACACCTCCGGGGTACCCGCTTCTGGCCGAGCTTCCAGAACGCTATTCTCTTCGTCGAGACCTCCGGCGACGCGCCGGCGCCGGCCAGGGTCGACGGCATGCTCATGGACTACGAGAATATGGGCGTGTTCTCGCAGTTGGCCGGACTGCTGGTGGGGCGCCCGATGGGATACTCGCCGGCCCAGCGGCGGGAGCTCCGCGGCGTGCTGCTCGAACGGACCCACCGGTTCAGCTTCCCGGTCATCATGGACATGGACTTCGGGCACACAGCGCCGCAGTTCGTCCTCCCCGTGGGATGCCGTGCACGGATCGACTCGGAACGGCGCGCCTTCGAGATCGTCGAGGCAGCCGTCTCGTAGTGTCGTGCAGAGCCGGGCGGGCCTGCCGGCATGGGTGGCAGACCGTGCACTCCGGGTCCGCCTGGCCGATTCTCTTCTGTGCTGAGGCCGACGATGATCGCCGACTCTCCCGCGGCCGCGGTTGAGGAAGGGCTGGAGCGGCTGGGCCGGAACATCCGCACGACGCGGCTGCGTCGGAGGCTTTCCTAGGGCGAGCTGTCCCGGCGCGTGGGCGGTTCGTGGCCGTGAACCTGCCCGCCTTCCCGGCCGGTCGTGGTCGGGGTTGCGTGTTGAGAGCATGACGGGCGCATGAAAGTCGTTGCCCGGGCGCAGAGTGCCGTCGTCGTGCGGCCGCGCCGGAAACCGGGCGTGGCGCGCTCGACATTCGAGAGATGTTGCGTGCCGAGCGCGTCACATCAACCCGTCGCTACGGGCCCGTCCCGTCGCTGCTCTCCGTTCCCGTCGCTCCGCCGGGAGCCACCCGGACCGTCCAGTACAGTAAGCTGTTGGCGGTGACCACGCCCACGTAGTCGTCGTTCTGCGTTCCCACGACCCCGGACTGGGTGTAGACCAGCCGAACCCGCACCGTTTCCCCTCCGGGGATCCACCGTGCGGGGATCCAGATCGGGCTCTCCGGGACGCCGTCACTCCCGAACCGGAACTGCGACCCGCCCGACTCGAGCGTCAGGAACCACTGCCGTATCGAAGGCACCGGGTCCGCGTCGCCTGCAACCTCCGCGATGGGAAGGTGAAGGTCGTCGCCGCGGAGAAGGTCGATCCCGTCGGGGCCGTCCCGTCGGAGCCCGTACCACCTGACGGCGGGCGGCGATGTCACGAGGTCCTCGATCAGGGGGGCTGTGACGGTGATCGGATCCATATGGATCGCGCGGTCTACCTGCCAGGCCGCTGCGTATCTCCGCGTCCCATCGCGGAGCACAGTGTCCGGCTCGAGCACCTGCCCGAGGATGCGAAGCCGCGGGTCCGGCACCGGACGCTCAAGACCATCGAAATCGAGACCGGGCCGAAGGCGGGCGTCAGCGCGCACTGTCCCACTGTCGCTCACCACGACTTGCGCACTGAAGAGGGCTGCCGAGCCGCGGTCCTCAATCCCCGGTATGTTCGGGGCGACGAATTCGATGCAACCGGTCGAGGCAAGAACGGCCAGCCCGAAGCCCGATGTCCGCCTCAGCGGGCGAAGAAGACCGACTCGACTTCCCAAGGACGATCTCCGTGTTCCGGCACCGCGTGCCCTAGGAGGCGGAGGATCTCGGTCGAGAGATTGACCGCAAGGCCGGATCGCAGGCGCCGGAGACGCGCTGTGCGTCCCATCGCCCATCTTCCCAGCGGATCGGTCCACATGATCGCCAGCTGATCCTCTTGGATCACGTGCACCTGCTCGTGGGCGCGGTGACGGCGTGCGTGGCCGGGTCCGTAGGCGGGCACGTCTGCTGAGTACACGATGCCGGCGTTCGTGACGCCGGCGACGTGGATCGTATCGCCGCCCAGCTTGAGGACCTTGTTGTGGGTCTTGAACACCGGCGTTCCATCCGAGAACGACCCACCCCAGTCAAGCTCAAGCTCCGGCTCGCTGATCCCGTACGCCATCCACCCGAGCGCGACGGGATCGAGGCGGGCGCTTACTTCGCGGGTCGGCGTGTCAAACTCCACCCAGAGCGGGCCGAGAGGGAACGTGAGGCGGGAGAAGAGTGGGTCTCCCCGCGAGACGTTCCTTACCGATGAGGCCCCGACAGCGGCCACACTCCGTCCGATGAAGCCTGCACCGGCGAAGGACTCGGCCGCAGTCCGCTTGCCCGCGTACACGATCGATCCGCCGAGCGCGCCCTCGACGAAGCCGTCCCGGAACGAGCCGCCGTCCAGGTACCGCGAGAGCCCGCCCGTGAGCGCCCCTAGGAGGCCGTTTGCACTGAGCGACGCGAACTCGCCCACCCACCGGGGAGCGTCGAAGTAGCAGGGACCGTCATAGTCGACGCTGCCCTGGAAGCAGGCTTCCTGGGCCCCGAGCGCCCCCGTCCCGAGGGCGGCCAACAGGAGCGAGCCGGCGAGCGCGAGCCCAGAGGGCAGGGGAACCGCGATCCTCGGGCACTTCGCGCCTCTCCGTCGGCGGCGGGGTGCCCTCCTCCCTGCCGTCGATTCGGTCCGGCACGCTCGCGCCTCACCCACGGAGGTGGAGTGCTAGGGACCGTCCCGCCATCTCACGGACCACTCCGTAGAGTACTCCACCTGGCCCCATGCGATGCGGAAGCTCCCGGCAGGGAGGCCGCCTCCGGGATCGGCGAGGGAAGGCTCGAGTGTCATCGCGAGGCTCTGCATCGTTTCGGGCAGCTCCCGGCGTTCGAGTTCTACGCGTCCGAACTCCATCGCGGGGTCGAACTCGGTTCCCCACTGGCGAAGCTGGCGGCTGACGATCAGTTGGGCTCCGTCCTCCCTCGGGACCAGATAGAGAGAGTAGGACCCCCTAGGGATGTCCAGTCCACCCAGGCGGACGTCTAGGTCGAGCGTGAGGTGCGTCGCCATGTTGGCCCCGAGGCGCCAGACTTCCCCGTATGGGACAAGTCCGCCGAAGATCACGCGGCCCCTCGCGTGCGGCTGCCCGTAATCCAGTGTGATGCGGGCCGGGCCCGAGTGCGAGGTCGACCGATTGAGCCAGGTTGCGCCGCCGCCCATCATGCGGCCATCGAACGACACGCTCGTTGTGACACGGCCGGAAGCGGCCACGACCGGCCTCGCGTCCGGGTTCTGGGCCGCGGCGGACTCGCCGATCAGCAATACGATGGCCATAGCGAGCATGACCCTAGGTGCCTGGCTTGAGCCCATGTCCTGCCTCACATGCTTGCGGGTAATCCGTCCTGTGCGCGACGGCTCACGGGACATCGTCGGAAACGCACACCGCAGGGGCAACTGGCCGCCCGGATGCACGCGGGTGGACCTTCGGGCCCCGGCGGGACGCCTGCCCTCTCCCGGGCGGGGGGCGGCAGCGTAACCTGGCCCGCTGTGCGGGACCGCACGCTCAGACGGTGCCGAGCGCTCCCTCCAGCGAGTCCTCGATGGGGATGATCTGGCCGAAGCCGCTGATGTCGAACACCTCCCGGATGTGGTCCTTCATGCTGCAGAGCACGAGCTTGCCGCCGTCGGTCCTGAGGGCCTTTGCGACGATAAGCAGGATCCGGAGACCGGAGCTGCTGATAAAGTTCAGCTGTCCGAAATCAATGACGATACGGCGCTCGCCACTCCCCACGTGGCCCATGACGGTCGTCTCAAAGCTGTGTGCGTTTGCGCTGTCGAGCCGGCCGATCGGCGAGAGCACGAGTGCCCCGCCGGTCCGATTCTCGGAGACTTCGATCGACATGATTCCTACCCCTGGTGCTCTGGTGACTGCGCGCCGAAGGCGCCGGCCCGCTCCCGGCCCGCGCGGCGCCGCTCCGTGCGGCCCGACCCGCTACATCGGCAGGTAGACCGCTTCGCCCGACTGGGCGCTCCGGTAGACTGCCTCGACGAAATCCATATATCGAACTCCCGTCTCGAAGGTCGCCATGGTGACCTCCTCGACGCCCCGGATCGCGTTGATGAACTCCTCCTCGACCCGGTAGTAAGCCTGCTGTTCCGGCGGGTTCGCGACGGGCGAGAGATCCGCATCGCCGCGACGTCCCGCGAAGATGTTCTGATCCCGGTCGACGTGGATCGTCCCCTCAGTCCCGTAGATCCACGTCTGGCTGCCGTTCGACAGCCCGGTCGTGGCACTGAATCGCATGTGGACCTGCGCGCCGTTCGCGAGCTCGTACATCACGTCGATGTGGTCCGGGATGGCCACGGATGTCGTCTGGCCGTCCGGTCCGCGGCGGTAGGAGACATGGGTCTTCGTCATCGCCATGACCCGGTCACCGGGGCCTACCCACCGCATCATCGACTCGTAGGTGGATCCGAGGTTCAGCGTGTTGTATCCACTGAACTCGAAGCTCTGCCGCCAGCCGAGTTCCCCCCCGATTTCGGCGAAGCCCCCCTGGAGCCGCTGGAGCTCGACGGAGAGGATCTCCCCAGCGTACTCCTCGCTGATCAGTCGCCTGATGACGTTGTCGAGGTGGTAACTGGTCGAGGTGGGAACGAGCTGGCTCACCAGATACGGGTTGCGCTGGGAAGCGTCGAGCATCTCCCTGGCCTCGGCGGCAGTGTTCGCCATCCGTCCCTGGCAGAGGACATGCTTGCCGCTCTCAAGTCCGGCGAGGGTGAGAGTCCGGTGCATGTACGGCCAAGTGCCGATGAGGATGGCGTCGATGTCCCCGTCCTCGAGGAGGTCTCCCCAGTGGGCGTAGGCGCGCGGGATCCCGAAGGCGTCGGCCACCCGCCGACTCGACTCGAGACTCCGATTCGCCACGGCGAGGATCTCGCATTCCGGGACCCGGCGGAACCCAGGGATCTGCACATTCTGGACGTTTGCACCGGCACCGATGAGCCCGACCCGGACCCTCTCTTGGCTCGACCGCGCGGTACCGCGCGGTCTC
>JAAXGI010000294.1 GCA_012267505.1 Gemmatimonadota bacterium | reverse complement strand
TCGCAGGCACCGCAGTCGATGCACTCGTCCGGATGAATATAGAACTGGTCGTCCGCCTCGTAGATGCAATCGACGGGGCAGACGTCCACGCAGCTCGCATCCTTGGTCCCAATGCAGGGCTCGGCGATGATATAGGTCATGGATCCCTCGTGATAGGCCGCTCTGCCATTCCTGACTCCCCCCGGGCGGACTCGATCCGCACTTCGCGCGGCACCACCTCACGCCCGGGGTCGAAGCTCCACGCCCGCACGCGGCCCCGCATGGCCAAGGCACGCGCACCCACGATAACCCAGACCATCCCCGGCCAGAGGCCCATGTAGGTCCGGTCCACCGGGGAGGGTATGGGATCGCCGGCGGGATGGGAATGGTAGAACCCCACCACCTCTTCCCCCGACCCCCGGGCGACGCGCTCCTCCTCGATCAGACACCGCGGATCAATCTCGAACCGCGTCTGCCGGCGTCCCTCGGGTGCCGCATTTGTGCACGCCACGGTCCTGGCGACCCGGGACTGGTCTGTCTCTCTTCGGCCAACCAGTAGTCCGCACACTTCCTCGTCGCCGGCAACGCTTGCCTCGTCGACGAGGGCAGCCGCAAGGCCCGCAGCGAGGTGGAGTTCACGCGGCGCGGCATCGCCCCATGCCGTGCCCGTTCCCTGCCCCGTGTCCGACACCCGGATGGCCCCTGCGCGCTCGCCGGATCACCCCGGCGGGGCAGCACCACCCGCAATCGACGGCACGATCGACACTTCGTCGCCCGCGCTCACCGGGGTGTCGAGATTGTCCTCGTACCGGATGTCGGCACCGTTGACGAATACGTTGAGAAACTCACGGACGTCACCGTCGTCGCCCATGATCCGTCCAACTAGACCCGGGTTCCCAGCCCCGAGGTGATCGAGGAGCTCCCGCACGGTTGCGCCCTCCGCCTCGAGCTCCGCCCGGCCGTGCGTGAGCTTCCGCATCGCGCTCGGTACGCGAACTGTCACACTCATTCCCACACCTCCTCCCTGCCTGTCGCCGTCGGTACCCGCTTCCTCCGCGATGGTGGGCGTGCTGGTCTCTGTCCGTGATCCTATCCCCAGGAGGCGCTAGACGGAACCGGCGAGCCGCTCGACCTCGGCGAGCCGGGGCTCGACAGGTTCTCCGAGTTCGAAAGTCGAACGCGCCGCCTCCGCTGTCTTGAGCCCGTTGCCGGTCACGCAGATCACGGTCGGTCCGCTCCGGGCCAGCCGTCCCTCCGCAGCCAGTTTCGCCGCCGCCGCCACGGTGACCCCGCCCGCCGTCTCAGTAAAAACCCCTTCGAGCGTTGCAAGAAGGCGGATGCCCTCGACGATCTCGCCGTCGGAGGCCGACGCCCCCCATCCCCCGGTCTCGCGCATCGTGGCCAGGGCGAAGATCCCATCTGCAGGGTTGCCGATCGCCAGCGAGCGGGCGATCGTCCTAGGCGACCGGAGCGGGGTAATCCGCGCCGCGCCGTCGAGGACCGCGGCGACGATCGGATCGCAGCCCGCAGCCTGCGCACCGAAACATCGGGGCTCGGCAGCAGCCGGGACCAGACCAACCGTCACCAGCTCCGCAAACGACTTCCGGAGCTTCGTAATCAGCGATCCGCCCGCCATCGGAGCAATCACATTGGCCGGTAGGGACCACCCGAGCTGCTCGGCGATCTCGAAGCCCATCGTCTTCGAGCCCTCGCTGTAGTAGGCCCGGAGATTGACGTTCACGATCCCCCAAGAGAAGCGGTCGGCCACCTCGGCGCACAGCCGGTTGACGTCGTCATACACGCCCCGGATCCGCACGAGGCGTACACCGTGGACGCCGGTGGCCACGATTTTCTCCGGCTCCAAGTCCTCGGGGATGAAGATCCATGCGCTGAGCCCAGCCGTCGCCGCCTGCGCCGCGACCGAGTTGGCCAGGTTGCCCGTAGAGGCGCATCCGACCACATCGATCCCAAACTCGCCGGCCCGCTGGAGAGCGACTGCGACCACTCGGTCCTTGAACGACTGCGTGGGGTGGTTCGAGGAATCCACCTTGATCCAGAGGTCATCGATCCCGAGCGCGCGGCCGAGCCTCGGTGCCGGAAGAAGCGGCGTCCAGCCCACACCGATTCCCCGGGTCGGCTCGCCGGCCGTCGGTAGGAGTTCACGGTACCTCCAGACGTCGGACGGGCGCCGCTCGATCTTCTCGCGGGTCAGCACGCCCCGGAGCGACTCGAGCTCATACTCAACCTCGAGCGGCCCGAAGCACTCCTCGCACACATGATAGGGACCCGCCTCGGTAACGGCCGCGCAGATTCTGCACTTGAGCACCTCGAGGCCACTCCGGTGCACCGGCTGTATCGCGGATTCCTGCATTCTCCCCCTCGCCTCGGCCCGGTCCCTTCCCGTCCCTGCGGCCCGTGTATCCAGCCGCCCTCTCTGCCAGGGCCTCGGCCCCCTTTAACGTACTCCGGGATACGAAAAAAGCCCTGACCTCCCTCGGGAAGGCCGGGCTCGTCGGGGCTCGTCGACTCCTCTCGTTACCGCGGGTGCCCTCCGGACACGACGCTCCCAAACCCGGCTTCCCGCATGCGGGAAGCCGCCGTCATGGAACCGTGCAAATACTCAGTCCTAGCGCCGATCTTTCGCATCGAAGACCACTCCTGCGGGAAGCGAGCGCCCGCAACGGTACCTACCCGTCCCAAGAGCGTCAAGCCCCCGGGCAGGTCGGAGGCGCGCGACACGCGCACTCGCCGAACGTCTCGACTGACACCTGTCGCACGCCGGTAGCCGGGCTCCGCCCCCCCTCACGGGTCTTTCCGTCGTCCGGAAGCGGATGCAGATTCCGCGCCGGAGCCGACCGGCCTCTTCCTCTCAACATCTTCCTCTGAACCAAGGAGTCATTTGCAATGGCGGACGATTCTCGGAGAATCGGCTTCATCGGCCTGGGCATCATGGGACGTGGGATGGTGGCGAACCTCCTTAGGGCAGGGCTCCCGGTGCGCGTGTGGAACCGGACCGCCTCCCGGATGCCCCCCCTTGTGGAGGCCGGCGCCGAAGCCGGACAGGATCCGGCCGACGTCGCCTCCGGATCAGAGATCGTCATTACCTGCGTGAGCGACACACCCGATGTCGAAGAGGTCATCCTGGGTGAGCGCGGTGTCATCTCGGGCGCGCGTCCGGGGTCGCTCGTCGTGGACATGAGCACGATCAGCCCGAGCGTCACGCGGGAAGTGGGACAGCGGCTAGGCGAGGAGGGGATCGCGATGCTCGACGCGCCGATCAGCGGCGGGAGCGAGGGAGCCGCCAACGGCACGCTCAGCATCATGGTAGGCGGAGCCGAGGACCAAGTTGAACGGGCCATGCCCGCCTTTCGGGCGATGGGAAAGACGATCACCCATGTGGGACCCATCGGCGCCGGGCAGACGGTCAAG
>JAAXGI010000121.1 GCA_012267505.1 Gemmatimonadota bacterium | reverse complement strand
CCGGTTCGAGTCCGGTTTCCCGCTTTTCCGGGGTGCGGTTGGCAGCGGCGTGTAGTCGGCCCGCGGTGCTTGGAAGCGCGGCTTCGAGCTGGGCCGACCTGCGGAGAATAGACACGCAGAGGGCTCGGCCAAGGCGGGCCTGTCGCTGGACGGCTTGAAGGACACGACGGGCACGGGTGTCGATGGCTCCCCGGCGGTTGGGGCCTCCTCACCGTCGTGGCCGCAATCGTTGGACTTCGCCCCGTTCCCGCCATCTAGGCGCCGTGGCCAAGTGGTAAGGCAGAGGACTGCAAATCCTCTATCCCCGGTTCGAATCCGGGCGGCGCCTCTCAGTCCGGCCGTATCCAGCGATCCTGCAGGAACCCCTCGCTGCCAACCTGGGCGGGCCATCTCGTATCTTGGAGATCAGTTACGAGGGCGGAACCGCCGGATCAGCGACGGCATCCGCCAGAAAACGGACGCATCCACCAGGAAACGAGCGGACCCGGCACGAACCTGCCTCGATCATCGGCCGGGTCGTTTCCGTCCTTGCCCGGAAACCTCCCGCCGGCAGCTTCGAGACCGCGGCCGTCTTGGGAACCACCCAGTGCACGACCAGATACGAGTCGGACAGGCTGCGCGGCCCGGGCCATCGAGCGAGTGGGTCCCGGCAAGAGTGGCCACTGGTGGTTGTCTGCCCTTCCGCTCCGCTCCCGCCAGAGATCAACAGTGACTCCTTCGGGGGACTGTGAGCCTCAGGTCCCAGCGGTGCAGGTCTCTGCTAGCCCGGGGCCCTCTCTGTTCGGCGACCGGCGGGATCGGGAGGAGACCCTGGCTACCGAGCCCGGTCACCTCGACGATGCCGGGACGGCCTGGAGACGCCGGCATGCTGATCGCCTCGGCAGCCGGGAGGTGACACACGGCCACGCCCCTCAGCGGGAGCCACGACAGCCACACCGCCAACGGCTATAGCTTTGGCGAGCTACGCTGCGACGCGGTGGCCATTCCCCCGGGTGATCTCGTCTGTCACTTCAGCTGCGGCAGCCGTGTCACCTTGATGACGAAGTCGCGGTCCGCGGGCTCAGTAATACCGCGACGGACGTCCCGTACATCGACACCCCGGCGGTGGAGGGGCTTCCCATTCCATCCGCCGGGGTGGGCAGCCACGTCAGGTGATTCCACTCGTTGCGCCTCAGAACGGAGTGACGCAGCTGGATTTCCCACATCTGGTTCCGGCCGGTACGGTAGCGTAACGATCGAAACGGAATGGTCATCTCGACCGTCCACGCGCCCTCGATGCGGCCGGTGCGTACCTCCCGGATCGGGCTCCAGTCGCGGTTGGGCCGTCCCTCGTTGTTGATCCGGCAGTCTGTTAGCGCGCCGAGCGGCTTCGTGGAGAACGCCACCGCGTCGCGACGGCCCAGGAAGGTGTCGAAGAAGACGCCGACGTTGTCATTCTAGATAATCTGGTGGCAATCACGGCGCGTCTCGATTGCGGTTGGGGTTATCCGGGCCCCGAGAGTCCCACATCCTGCCCGCGACGTACACGCTGTCGTCGTCGAAGCCCAGCCCCGCCTCCGACGGTTCCGCGCCCGCGCCGGGGATGCTCTGGATGAACTCGGTGATCGCACGGCTTTCGCTCCGAACGGTCTCGTCGAGCACACCGTCGATGCCGATGGAGTCCGTCTCCCTCCCGGATCGGACCATGCACCGGACTCGCCGGCTTGGCCGACGACGGCAGACGGCAGCGGAGGAGGATTCGGGAGGATCCCGTCGCCGGCTTGGTTCAACGGGTCCCCCTCGGTGGAGCCGCGTCCAATCGGATCCTGTCGGGCGGCAAGTTCTCCGGCACCCGCAAGAAGGAGGACGACGGCCAACGCGGGAGGCAGCGGGTTCGTCGTCTCCGTTCGGTGAGGTGAGGCCGCTCGAGAAGAGGGTCAGCGGGCATCACCCCGGGAGCAAAGCCCGGGGGAGGGGATCCGGCCGGGCGTCTGCGAATCAGGGCCGGCGGGAAGGGCCCGACGGGGATTTCCGCTGGCGCCTGCCGGCACCATCGTACGAGACTGTCCTCCCGATCAGTACTCGGTATAGCCTTCAGTCAGCTCGATGTAGACGCCGGACGGATCGGTGAGGTAGGCGATGTTGAGCCCAATCGCCGGGATCTCACGGTATTCGACGTCGAATGTGATTCCCATGGACTCGAGCCTGTCCACAGTCGCCCGGAGATTCCGGAACTCGAACCCGATGTGATCGATCGCGCTCCCCTGCGTTGCCGCCCGCAGGGTATCGGAATCTCCGAAGCTCAAGTTCATGCCGGAGACGTTCGCCGTCGTCGCGATCGTTCCGCGCTGGTATGGCACTGCGCCAAAGACTTCTACGTACCAATCAAGCAGCTCCTCATATTGCGCGGTGCGGAAATGGATGTGGTAACCCGCCACGTCCTCGGACTGCGTCGTGTCCTCCTGGAGTTCGATCAGGATCCCGTCCGGAGCGACGAGATAGGCGTTCGGAAATCCCTCGGCGCCGGTGAATTCCGACTGCACCTCGTAGCCGGCCCTACGCCACCGGTCTAGGACGTCCTCGATATCGCGCACCTTGAAGCCGAAGTGATCCATCACCGTCTCGGCCATCGGCATGGTCGGCTCTCTCTCTCGGAGCGCGATCAGCATCCCGGGGAACTTCACAACCGTCAGCGGCCCCCGTTCGACCAGCTCCCCACCGAACTGCTCGACCCAGAGCTCCTTGTGTAGCTCCAGGTCGGAGGCGTTCAGGTGCACGTGTCCGTACGTCATGCCGGCGCCATCATAGGGCGCGAGCTGGGCGTGGAGGGGCGGGGCAAGGACTAGGGCCACAATGAGGAGCAGGTGCGTCTTCATGTTCACCGTCCATCGTCGGTGTCCCCAGAAGGAGGGGAGCCGTTGGAGAAGGCCGGGACCGGCATCAGACGCAGCATGCGCTGCCGGTCGCGGCGGCGCAAATGCACCGTCGCCGGTTGCGGCGTGCCGGGTGGGCAGGACCGGCGTCAGCCCAAGTAGTGCGAAGCGCGCTCCCGGATTCCGGAGCCCCCTTCTCCAGATGGCCGGCGACCCCGATGGGGCCGCGGGCGGGGGCAGTATGTCCGGGGTCAAAGAAACGGCGCCCCGGAGGCACACTTGCCTCCGGGGCGCCGGTATCGCCGTCGCCGTGCGCGCGTCTGCTACGACGGGAGTACGTAGGCCGCGAGGCCGTCCTGGAGCTGGACGATCACGTACTGGCGTCCGTCGTACGTCCAGCTGGACATCCCGTACCGCGTCCCGTCGGGGATGTCGATCTTCCCGACTTCCTCTCCCGTCAGTTTGTCGATCGCGAAGAGCTTCCAGCTATCGTCCGCGTCCATTCCGCCGTAGATGAGCAGCGTGGCGGTCGCAACCATCGCCACGTTCTGCGGACGGCCCCGGTCGTAGTCGACTCCGGAGACGCCCTCGAGCAAGGGATGATTGCGAATGAAGTCCTGATCCTCCTGCGCCGCATGACCATTGGGGATCACCCAGAGGAAATCGCCCGTGTTCAGATCGATGGCCGTGATCCGGCCCACCGGTCCCTTCCAGATCGAGAGGCCTTCAATATCCTCGGGCGCACGTTCGGCCCGTGCGCCACGCACCCAGGGCGTGAGCGTCGTGCCGGTCATTGTGGGGCCGTCCATGGGAGACTCGCTGGTCGGCATCAGCATCTCGTAGCTGCAATTGCTCGTGGAGGAGACGAAGATGATGCCTGCCACCGGATCCGCAGCGGGGGGACCCGTCGTATTCGATCCTCCGCCTCCGCCCCCGCAGAGACGGGCAGGACCCGCGCCCTGCTCGTTTCCGACGTGCGTCGGCGGGTTGAAGAGCGGGGCATAGTGGTCGCCAGCGAGCGCGACCTGGTGCGCGCGCTCCCTGAGCTCCGGCGTGTAGTCGATCAGGTGCTGTTCGGAACGTCCCTGCGTATCGTACGCGGCGGGCCGTGTGGGGAAGGGCTGCGTCGGGGAAAGCTGCTCGCCCGGGACGTTCGACTGCGGCACTGGCCGCTCCTCGATCGGCCAGATCGGCTCTCCGGACTCCCGGTTCAGGGCGTAGAGGAAGTTCTGCTTCGTCGCCTGATAGATCCCCTTGACCTCCGCACCGTCCACGGTGACGTCCATCAGGACTGGATGGACGGGCGTGTCGTAGTTCCAGATGTCGTGATGCACGAGCTGGTAATGCCAGCGGCGTTCACCCGTCTGAACGTCCAGCGCGATCAGGCTCGTGCTGAAGAGGTTGTCCCCCGGCCGGAAGCCGCCGTAGAAGTCCTGCGTTGCCCCATTCGTCGGGATATAAACGAGACCGAGCTCGGGATCGGCGGACATCGGGGCCCACGAGGAGACGTCACCAGTCCACTCCCAGGCGTCGTTCTCCCACGTCTCATGCCCGAACTGTCCCGGGCGCGGGATCACGTGGAACTTCCAGAGGAATTCCCCGGTGCGCGCGTCATAGCCGAGGATGTCGCCCGGCACGTTCTCGATGCGCGTCTGGTGGTAGCCCTGCTCGGCCGAGTTCCCGACGACAACGACATCGTTGACAACGATCGGCGGGGAGGAGGAGGTAATGTAGCCCAGCGCGAGCGGGAGCCCGGCGTCGGCGTCATACTCGCCCCCGTCGGCCACGTATTCCTGCCAGGGGCCCCAGTCCTCGATGAGGTCGGCGAGAAGGTCCACGCTCCCGGAGTGCGGAAAGCCCGGGAGAGGGATCTGCTGCCCCCAGTTTTCGAGGGGCTGGCCGGTCTCGGCGTCGAGCGCGTGAAGGAAGAATGCGGGCGTCGAGATGTAGACCACCTCGCGCCCGTCGATCTCGCCCATTGCGATGCCCTTGCCATAGCCGGCGCGCATCGAGTAGTCCCACCGGCCGGTCTTCGGCTCGATGAAGGTCCACTCCATCTCGCCGGTTCCGGCATGGAGGGCCACCACGGCGCGGCGCTCGCCGAACACCGTGATCAGCTTGTCGCCGACGAGGCTCCCGGTGGCCCGGGAGGTGGTCGGGCCGAAGCTGGCCGCGTCGAATCTCCAAGCCAGCTCCAGATCCTCGAAGTTCGAGGCGGTGATCTGGCTGGAGGTTGTGTAGCGGGTGTGCCAGGCGTCGCCGCCGAGGTAGCGCCAGCCGCCGTTCTCCGTGCCCGGTCCCTGCGCCATGCCCACACCGGGCGCCGACAGCCCGAGTGCGAGCATCAGCCCGGAGAGGACCGGGCGGACCGGTACGACAAGGGATCTTCCGTTAGACATCGATGAGGTCCTCACTTTGGTGTAGGCGGCCGCCAGCCGCACGGGAAAAAGCGCCGCGAACAGTATGTTCCGCGGCATCTGAGGGCAATCCGGAGCGTCGTCGAATCCAGCGTTTCGGCTCAACGGGGCGGCGGTGGCCCGGCGGGAACCCGCACCGCGAGGTTGTCGAACTCAACCATCGAGACGAGCCGGAGGGCTCCGGCCTCGAAGAGCCGGTCGTAGTCCGCGACATCCCCCACATCGGGGTCTGCGGTGTAGTTCTCGTAGTCCTGTACTAGGAGTCCCCCGATCTCCCTCCGGTTGACCGCGCGCCGGAACCGGGTCGTCTCGACATCCGCGGCTTCCCGATAGGCAAGATAGTCGAGCGTTCCGTCCGCTTCGTGGAACCAGTAGATGAAGCGGTCCTCCCAATCCGGCCCGCCGCCCTCCTGCTCGAAGGTGATCTCGACCTTCCGGTACGGCTCCCCCGCCACTTCTTGCATTCCGAGGTCGGCGGCGCGGACTGGGGGATCATCGAGTCGGAAGGGGAGGAAGCCAAAGTAGACGACGGAGTTGACCGCGGTTTCGAGCCGCGCGCGGGCCTGGGCATCCACCTCCCGGTCCTGGCCGGCCACCTCGATCCATGATCCCTCGTTCTGCATCACCTCGACGACCGGAGTCCCGAGGGAGTCCTCGACGGTCCGCTGGTAGCGGAACTGCCCATCGTAGCGGATCACCTCGAAGGGCACGCCCCGGAAATCCCACGTTAGGTGGACGCGGTCGAACCCGTCCCCGCCGTGTCGCTCGATGGATGCAGCGACGATCCCCGCCACTCCTTCGCCCCCGCCCGTCTGGCAGGCCGCGGCGAGTCCTGCGAGAAGTGCCCCGGCGAGCACGAGGCGGCGTGGCAGCCCGATCGTCTTCATAGAACGGCGCCTACCCGCTCGGGGCAGAAAGGCTCCCGGGTACACCGACCCGCTCCGGTGTCGAGTAGAGGTTGAAGCCCCCGTCACGCACGAATCCCGCGAGCGTCATCCGGTACTCGCGGGCGATCTCGATGGCGAGGGTGGAGGGGGCGCCGACGGCGGCGACGACCGGGATCCCGGCCGACAGCGCCTTCTGCATGATCTCGAAGGATGTGCGTCCGCTGACCACGAGCACGCTCCCGTGGAGCGGGAGCTCGCCGTCGAGAAATGCGCGGCCGATGACCTTGTCCACCGCATTGTGCCGCCCGACATCCTCGCGGAGGAGCCTGAGGACGCCGTCCGGCTCGAAAAGGCCCGCGGCATGGATGCCGCCCGTACGGTCGAAGACGGCCTGGCTGTCCCGGAGCTTTCCGGGAAGCGAAATAAGGACGTCCGGGGAGAGAAGGGGCCACTGCCCATGGTCCCTGCCGCCGGCTGTCGTCCGTTCCTGACAGGATGCATGGCGCAGGTCAGAGAAGGGGACCTCGCCACGTATCTCGAGCGCCTCGAGCGACCCCTTCCCGCAGACGCCGCAACTCGACGTCGTATAGAAGTTGCGCTCGATCAGTGCCGTGTCGAAGACGACGCCGCGCCGGAGCCGGACGGTGACCCGGTTGAACTCGGTGAGCCCGTTGTCACCGCAGTAGGCGATCTCCCGCACATCGGCCGGCGAGCCGAGGAGCCCCTCGGAGGAGAGGAACCCGGCGGCGAGCTCAAAGTCGTNNCCGCCACGACATCTCTCCTGCGAGAGAGCTGCCCCCCGCGGAAACGGGAGACCCACCGGCGGAGTGCCCGCGGTCCGGGTGCGATCACCTTGTCTCCATCGCTTGCGCCCCTTCAGTATGGGAGCGGCGGCGCGGAACCCGGCGGCGGAAGGCCTCCGACGCGTGGGTAGGGTCAGGACGCACCGCGGAATGTAGGCACCGGCGTACCGGAGGGTCCAGCGCCGTGGCGTTGCGGCCGCAGGGCGCGGCGACAGTCCCTCCGACCGAACGGAAGGGCAACCGGCCTGCAACACGGGGGGAGAGCGATGGCGAAGGATCGCGATGGTAGGCTCCTAGATCCGGCGAACTGGGCGAGCTGGAAGCCCTTCGGGATCGGCGAGCAGCGCCCCAACAACTACCTCGAGATCGCGAGCGCGCTTCGCGAGAACCGGCACCAGCTCGGGTATGCGTGGCGCATCCTGACACAGGGGACGTGCGACGGGTGTTCCCTTGGCACGATGGGGCTTCACGACTGGACGCTCGACGAGGTGCATCTCTGCAACATCCGCCTCCGGCTGCTCCGGCTGAACACGATGCCGGCGCTTGACGTGGAGGAGCTCTCAGACGTGGCACGGCTCCGCCGCATGTCCGGCGCCGAGCTCCGGGACCTCGGCCGGCTTCCATCTCCGATGATCCGCCGGGCCGGCGAACCGGGATTCTCGCCCCTCGGCTGGGACGAGGCTCTGGAGACAATCGCCGGGCGCCTGCGCGCCTCATCGCCGGACCGCGCCGGGTTCTACCTCACCAGCAGGGGACAACCGAACGAGACGTACTACGCTGCCCAGAAGGCCGTGCGCGCGATGGGGACGAACTCGATCGACAACGCGGCCCGGGTCTGCCACTCCCCGAGCACGTTCGGTCTCAAGGGCTCGCTCGGCGTGGGGGCGACGACGTGCTCCTACAGCGACTGGATCGGAAGTGATCTCGTCGTCTTCATCGGCTCAAATGTCGCGAACAACCAACCCGTCTCGATGAAGTATCTCTACAAGGCGAAGAAGGCGGGCACGAAGGTCGTGACGGTCAACAGCTACCGCGAACCCGGGATGGAGCGCTACTGGGTGCCCTCCAATACGGAGAGCGCGGTGTTCGGTACGCGGATCACAGACCGCTTCTTTCTCGTGAACGTGGGAGGCGACATCGGGCTCCTGAACGGAGCGCTCAAGGTGATGATCGAGCGCGGATGGGTGGACCAGGCGTTCATCGACGCGCATGTGTCCGGCTTCGGGGAGCTCGTCCGTTCGCTCGGGTCGCAAAGCTTCGAGGAACTCGAGGCGGTCGCGGGCGTCGCGCGGACCGAGATGGAGGCTCTGGCCGAGATGCTCCGGGACGCCGAGACGGCGGTGTTCGTCTGGAGCATGGGGATCACGCAGCACGAGTTCGGCGAGGACAATGTCCGTGCGATCGTGAACCTCGCGCTCACGAAGGGCTTCGTCGGAAGGGAGAAATGTGGTGTGATGCCCATCCGGGGCCATTCGGGCGTCCAGGGGGGGGCGGAGATGGGCGCCTACGCGACGGTCTTCCCTGGGGGCCTCCCGCTGACCGGGGAGAACGCGCGGCAATTCTCGGAACTCTGGGGCTTCGACGTGCCTGTGGCCCGGGGGCTCACCGCTCCCGAGATGATCGACGCCGCTCACGAGCGGCACCTAGATGTCCTGATCAGCTCGGGCGGGAACTTTCTCGAGGTTCTCCCGGAGCCGGGATACTGCCGCGAGGCGCTCGGGCGGATCCCGGTGCGGGGCCATGTGGATATCGTGATGTCAAGCCAGATGCTTGTCGATCCCGGAGAGGCGGTGCTCCTCCTCCCGGCGCAGACCCGCTACGAGATGGAGGGCGGGGTCACCGAGACGACAACCGAGCGGAGGGTCATCTTCAGCCCGGAGGTCCCCGGGCCCCGCATCGGCGAGGCGCGGCCGGAGTGGGAGATCTTCTGCGAACTCGCCGCGCGCGTCTCCCCCGAGCGGGCGGAGATGGTGCGCTTCGCGGGCACAGGCGCGATCCGCGCGGAGATCGCCGAGGCAATTCCGATGTACGATGGGATCCAGCACCTCTCGAAATTCGGGGACCAGTTCCAGTACGGCGGTCCACACCTCTGCGCCGGCTGGAATTTCCCGACCGGGGACGGCCGCGCGCGATTCTCCGCCGTGCCGCTGCCGGGCTTCGAGCTTCCCGACGACATGTTCATGGTGACGACGCGTCGGGGGAAGCAGTTCAACAGCATCGTGCACGGCCGGCGCGACCCTCTGAACGGCGCGGAGCGAGAGTCGGTTCTCATCAACCGGGCCGATGCCCGGGACCGCGGGCTCACTGATGGGGATCCGGTGGTCCTCCGCAATTCCGTCGGTGAGTTCCGCGGCCGGACACGGATCGGCCCGGTCAAGCCTCGCACGCTCCAGATCCACTGGCCCGAGGGACAGGTGCTGATTGACCGCCGGGCTCGTTCGCCGCAGGGTGGCGTCCCGGACTTCAACGCCCCCGTCGTCCTTGAGAAGCCGGGCGCGCCGGCGCCCGCAGGAAGCTGAACCCGCACACGGGAGGATCCGATGGCAAGAAACCGAGGCAGCGATCCGACCCGGGGGCGGTGGTTGCTCGCCGGGGCAGCGGTCCTCGTGCAGTTGGCGCTCGGGGCTGTGTACGCGTGGAGCGTCTTCGTGAATCCCTTCATCGACCAGATGGGGTGGAGCCGGACCGAGACGTCGCTTCCCTTCATCGTGACGATCGGGGTGCTCTTCGTAGGCACGCTGGCGGGAGGACGCATCCAGGACCGGATCGGCCCGCGCCCGGTCGTGCTGGCCGGCGGGATCATCTACTCCGTGGGGGTGATGCTTGCCTCGCTCGTGGAGACTCCTGACCAGCTCTGGCTCCTCGTCCTCACCTACGGCGTGATCGCCGGACTCGGCCTCGGCGCGGGCTACATTGTCCCGATCGCGATGCTCGTCAAGTGGTTCCCGGACCGGCGCGGGCTGATTACCGGGATCGCGGTCGCCGGCTTCGGAGCGGGGGCACTCGTGACGGCTCCAGTCGCGAACCGGTTCCTCGTGGCGGATGACGTCTCACAGGTCTTCCTCCCGCTGGGCCTCGCCTATCTCGTCGCGACAGTGGTCGGCGGGGCGATGTTCAGAGACCCGCCGTCCGGATACCAGGTGCCGGGATTCGACAGCTCGGCCGTGCGTGTCGCGGGCACCGCCGAATCGTATTCGCTCGGCGAAGCGCTGCGCACGCCCCACTGGTACATCCTGACCGCGATCCTGGCGCTTAACGTGACAGCCGGAATCGCGCTCATCTCCCAAGCGGCGCCGGCCGCGGTCGAGATCGCGGGGATGACCCCGGCCGGAGCGGCGGGCGTCGTCGGGGCCCTCGCGATCTTCAACGGGGCCGGCAGGGTGGTCTGGGGGTGGGCAAGCGACTTCATCGGCCGCATGCCGGCGTTCTTCGCGATCTTTGCCCTGCAGGTTGTCTGCTTCGGTCTCCTCCCGAACGCGTCGCCCGTGCCCCTCTTCGTAATCCTCGGCGCTCTCGTCTACCTCTGCTACGGGGGTGGCTTCGGAACGATGCCCGCCACGGCGGCCGACTTCTTCGGACCCAGGAATGCGGGAGCGATCTACGGGGCGATGATCGTCGGTTGGAGCGTGGGTGGCGTCGTCGGCCCGCTGGTCATCGCAGGGATCGCGGATGCCACGGGAGGGTTTACGGTGCCATTCTACATCATCGCGGCGATGGTGCTGGGCGCCGCGCTGCTACCGGCCACAACCAAGTCTCCCCCGGCGGCCGGTCACCGGCAGCGATGAGAACCGAACGCGGAACGCTGGCCACACCACGCGGTCGGGGGCTTGGCGTGTAACTCGGTGGTCGCCGTGCAGGCGGGACGCGATATCCGGTCGCTGGTCGAACCGCATCAGCGGCGTCCCGACAGGATGCTTCCTGGGCGCCTACCGGCCCGCGCGCGATCTGCCGAAGAGATTCTCGGCTCGATCCGCGGTCCGGGGCCCCGAGAGGCTATGGGGACCCCGGCGTGGCGGGGGTCCTCACTCATTCCGGTCACGCGCGCCAAACCTGTGGTCTGCCGAACCCCTCTGGCCGCGATGGCCCGGGCAGCCGCCCATCGGTGTGGAGCGCCGGGCCTCAGCGTGTGGCTCTCCGTCCGC
>JAAXGI010000011.1 GCA_012267505.1 Gemmatimonadota bacterium | reverse complement strand
CGTCACCGAGATCATCGACTGACCACCGGCCCGACCGGGCACGGGTCCCTGTATCGAGAACCGGAGGCGCGCGAGAGTATCACATGGCAAGCAGAATCCGGATTCGGCTGAAGGCGTTTGACCACTGGGTCGTCGACCAGACGGCCTCCGATATCGTCCGGACCGCGGAGAAGACCGGCGCGACGGTCAAGGGACCGGTACCCCTGCCGACCCGCCGCGAGCGGTGGACGGTGCTCAGGGGTCCCCACATCGACAAGAAGTCTAGGGAGCAGTTCGAGCTGAGGACGCACAAGCGGCTCATCGACATCATCGAGAGCCGGACGGCGACGGTCGACGCCCTGACCAAGCTCGACCTCCCAGCCGGCGTGGATGTCGAGATCAAGGTCGACTGACCGGGCCCGGACGGGGCCGCTCGGGCGGCGGAGCGAAGCGGAAGGAGTGAAATGGCGGGACTGATCGGGCGCAAGGTTGGGATGACCCGGATCTTCGATGGGGAGGGGCGCGCAGTGCCCGTCACCGTGATCGAGGCGGGCCCCTGCCCTGTCGTGCAGTGCAAGACGGCGGAGAGCGACGGCTACAGCGCGGTCCAGATCGGGTTCGGTCGCAAGAAGTGGACGCGGAGCCCGCAGGCGGAGCTCGGCCACGCGGCCAGAACCGGGCTCGACTACGCCCCGAGAATCCTCCGCGAATTCCGCGTCGGCACCGGGGAGGACCTCGAGGCCGGGGCGGAGCTCACCGTCGGAATCTTCGGCGCGGGGGACCGGGTCAAGGTCGTCGGCACCTCGAAGGGCCGGGGGTTCCAGGGAGGGGTAAAGCGCCACGGGTTCGCCGGCCGGCCGGCCTCCCACGGCCACCCGATGTCCAGGACCCCGGGTTCGCTCGGTCCCGGAACCGATCCGTCGCGTGTGATCAAGGGCAAGAAGCTGCCGGGCCAGATGGGGGCGCATCGCACCACGATCCGCAACATGGAGATCGTTCGGGTGGACGTCGACAGGAACCTCCTCTTCGTCAGGGGGGGGGTGCCAGGGCACCGCAACGGCTATCTCCTCATCTCGAAATAGGGACGATGGCAACAGCGAAGTACTACCGGGCGGACGGCCAGACGGGAGATGACCGGGCCCTTCCGGACGAGCTCTTCGGGGTCAGTGTGAACCAGGACGTGCTCCACACCGTCGTGACGGCTCACCTGGCCAACCGGAGGCAGGGCACGGCCGCGGGAAAAAACCGGGCGAAGGTGCGCGGTGGGAGCCGCAAGCCCTGGCGCCAGAAGGGAACGGGCCGGGCTAGGCAGGGGACGACGCGCGCCGCGCAGTGGACGGGCGGTGGGAGGGCCTTTCCCCCGCAGCCCCACTCGTGGCGCCGCCGGATCCCGAAGAAGGTGAAGGCGCTGGCCCGCCGTTCCGCCCTGAGCGCCCGGGCCGCGGAAGGGCGCGTCGCCGTCATCGACCCGCTCTCGTTCGAGGCACCCTCCACGCGGCGCCTCGTGCGCTTCCTCGAGGCGATCGGTGTCCGGGGGAAGGTCCTGATTCTCACAGACGGCGTGAAGGACAACGTCGTACTCTCGGGCCGGAACGTCCCGACGATCCTCGTCCGGCCCTTCGGCCAAGAGTCGACCTACGACATCCTCTGGTCCGGGACCGTCGTGGTCGAACGGACGGTGCTGGGCGAGGCCGCCGACTCCAGAGGAGAGGCGCCGGCTGGCCCCCGGGCGGATGATGGCGGAATCGCTGCCGCTCCGGAGGGTGGGGAGGAAGCCGATGCGTGATGTGTTTGACGTGATCGTCTCCCCGGTCGTCACCGAGAAGGCGACATACGAGCAGTCCGAGCACAACGTCTTCACCTTCATCGTGCATCGCGACGCGAACAAGGCCCAGATCGCCGCAGCCGTCGAGACGGCGTGGGACGTTGTCGTCGAGGATGTGCGCACCGCCCGCTACCCGGGAAAGGCGAAGCGTGCACTCATGGGCCGGCTCAGCCGCAGGAATCCGGTCGGCCGCAGGCCAGGGTACAAGAAAGCGATGGTGCGCCTGGCCGAAGGGGACCACATCGAGTTCTACGAGTTGGGGTGAGGGCATAGCCGATGGCGCTCAAGAGATTCAGGCCCGTCACGAGCGGCAGCCGATTCCGCACGATCGTCCACAGGTCCGAGATCACGCGCTCGGAACCCGAGCGGTCACTCACCGAAGGACTGGCCGGATCCGGGGGGCGCAACCACCACGGGCACATGACGGTGCGCCGCCGTGGCGGGGGCCACAAGCGGAGGTACCGGAAGATCGATTTCCGCCGGGACAAGCACGGGATCCCCGGCCGGGTCACCGAGATCGAGTACGATCCGAATCGGTCGGCGAACATCGCTCTCGTAACTTACGCGGATGGCGAGAAGCGCTACATTTTACACCCCCGCGGCCTCGGCGTCGGGGATACGGTCCTGTCGGGCCCGGAGGCGGATATCGCCGTCGGCCACGCCATGGCGCTCTCGCGGATACCCTTGGGAACGACGGTCCACAACGTGGAGCTGACGCCCGGCAAGGGAGGCCAGATGGCCCGGTCTGCGGGCACGGGCGTGAATGTGGTCGCCCGGGAGGGCAAGTACGTGACGCTTCGCCTGCCCTCCACCGAGGTCCGTCGCGTGCACAGCAGGTGCATGGCGACGATCGGCCAGGTCGGCAACCACGACCACGAGCTTCAGTCGCTCGGCAAGGCGGGCGCGAGGCGGTGGCGCCGCCGCCGTCCAAAGGTCCGGGGCGTCGCGATGAACCCGGTCGACCATCCCCTAGGGGGTGGGGAGGGACGCAGCTCCGGCGGACGCCCTCCCGTCTCCCCCTGGGGGAAGCCGGAGGGAAGGAAGACGCGGCGACGCAAGAAGTACTCGGACCGCTATATCGTTCGCGGGCGCCGGCGGGGCAAGGCAACTAGGTAACCCGGACCGACGGGTGGGCCGGCCGCCGGTCCCTCCGTCCGACACGGAGAGGGAACAAGAGATGCCAAGGAGCGTTCGCAAGGGTCCGTTTATCGACGAGAAACTCCGCCGCCGGATCGAGGTGATGAACTCCCGCGGCGAGAAGAGGGTGCTCCGGACCTGGTCCCGTGCATCCACGATTTCGCCGGAGTTCGTGGGCCACACTATCGCCGTACACAACGGCAACAAGTTCATTCCGGTCTACGTGACGGAGAACATGGTGGGCCACAAGCTCGGGGAGTTCTCTCCGACCCGCCTCTTCCGGGGCCACGGCGGCAAGCTCGCCGACAGGCGCGCGAAGGCACGCTAGCGGGGGAGGCGACGGACGATGTGGGCGAAAGCGGTCGCTAGGTTCATTCGGATGAGTCCAAGAAAGGTGCGGCTCGTCGTGGACCAGATCCGGGGGCGTTCGGTCAACGAGGCGTATGCCCTTCTCCAGTTCTCGCCGAAAGCGGCTGCCGGGCCCGTGGAGAAGACGCTCCGCTCCGCAGTCGCCAACGCGCAGTACCGGGCGGAGGAGGAAGGCGGAATCGTGGATATAGACGAGCTCGTGATCCGTGAGGCTTTTGTCGACGGGGGCCCCGCGCTCCGGCGCTACAAGGCCGCGGCGATGGGACGCCCTGCCCCGCGGCGCAGTCGGATGAGTCACATCACCGTGGTTGTGCAGACGAGAGAGTAGCTAGTTATGGGCCAGAAGACGCACCCCACCGGATTTCGCCTCGGCGTCCTCAAGGACTGGAAGTCGCGCTGGTATGCGGAAAAGGACTTCCCGCGCTTCCTGCAGGAAGACGAAACGATCCGCCGCTACCTAGGCAGGCGACTCGCGCACGCGGCGGTCGCGGACGTGGACATCGAGCGCAAGCCCTCGAAGATCGTTGTCACGGTGCAGACGGCCCGGCCCGGCGTCGTGATCGGGAAGCGGGGCGCGGAGGTTGACAAGCTGCGCGACGAGCTGGGCGTGCTGACCAACGCCGAGGTTTCGGTGAACGTCGAGGAGGTCAAGCGCCCGGAACTGAGCGCGAAGCTCGTGGCCGACAACGTGGCCCATCAGATCCAGAACCGGATCTCGTTCCGGCGTGCAATGAAGCGGGCGATCCAGTCCTCGCAGCGAGCGGGCGCCGAGGGGATCCGCATACAGTGTGGGGGCCGGCTCGGGGGCGCTGAGATCGCGCGTGTCGAGGGCTATAACGACGGGCGCGTCCCGCTCCACACGCTGCGGGCGGACATTGATTACGCGAGTGTCGAGGCGCACACCACCTACGGAACGGTGGGCGTCAAGTGCTGGATCTTTCTGGGCGAGGTCATGGATGAGCGTCGTGGCCGGACCTATTCGACGGGCAGCTGAGGAGCCGGGAGAGAACGCATGCTCTCACCGAAGCGGGTCAAGTACCGCAAGAAGCACAAGGGCCGCATGCGTGGCGCCGCGCGCCGCGGCCACCGCGTTTCCTTCGGGGAGTACGGTCTGCAGGCGAGTGAGCCGGCGTGGATCTCGAATCGCCAGATCGAGGCGGCCCGGATCGCGATGACCCGTCACATCAAGCGGGGCGGCAGGGTCTGGATCCGGATCTTTCCCGACAAGCCGACGACGCAGAAGCCCGCTGAGACGCGGATGGGCAAGGGGAAGGGAAGCCCCGAAGGATGGGTCGCCGTGGTCAAGCCGGGGCGCGTAATGTTCGAGATGGAGGGCGTGCCCCGAGACATCGCGGAACACGCGATGTCTCTGGCCGCCGCGAAGCTGCCGGTCCGAACGCGGTTCCTGGTTCGCGACGAGGAGTTCTGAGGCGGGGGACCGATGGACGTTGCCGACATTCGGGAGCTCACCGATCCGCAGATTCGGGAGCGGATCGCCGAACTGAGGGAGGAGCTGTTCCGGCTGCGGATCCGGGCGGCGATGATGCAGCTTGAGAACCCGAAGCTTCCCCGGGAGATCCGCCGTGACATCGCCCGGATGAAGACCGTGCTGGGCGAACGGAGGAAAGTTCTGGCCGCGGCAGGCCGGGGCGAAGGAACGGTGGATGCGGCATGACTGAGAAGGCGATGGAGACGCCGGGTGGCACGGATCCGAAGGCGCGCGGACGCCGGAAGATCCGCCGAGGCACCGTCGTAAGCGAGAGTGGCGACAAGACTGTTGTGGTGAGGGTGGACCGCCAGATCCAGCATCCGCTCTACGGGAAGGCGATGATTCGCTCGAGGAAGTACCACGCCCACGACCGGGGCAACGAGTACCGGGTGGGCGACGTTGTGCAGATCGAGGAGACGCGTCCGCTCTCCAGGCTGAAGAGGTGGAGAGTGGTGCGGCTGCTCGAGCGGTCCGAGCGGGTCTAGTTCCGGGGGCGCGGAGCGGGGGCAGGGGAAGCGAACGATGATCCAGGCGGAGTCTGTCCTCAAGATCGCCGATAACACGGGGGCGAAACGGGCCCTCTGCATTCGCGTTCTCGGGGGATCCAAGCGGCGCTACGCGAGGGTCGGCGATGTGATTGTCGTAACGATCAAGGATGCGATACCGAATTCCGCGGTCAAAAAGGGCGAAGTGGCGAGGGCGGTCATCGTCCGGACCGCGAAAGAGATGCGGCGCAGGGACGGTTCGTATATCCGGTTCGATGAGAACGCGGCCGTCCTGATCAGCGACGGCGGGGAGCCGAGGGGGACGCGCATCTTCGGGCCCGTCGGACGGGAGCTCCGGGAGAAGCGCTACATGAAGATCGTCTCGCTGGCACCGGAGGTGCTCTGATGCGGGGGACCGGGAAGAGGCGCCGCAGGCAGCGGAGGCCGCATGTCGTGCGGGGCGACCGGGTTCGGGTGATCCGCGGCAACTACCGGGACACCGAGGGTGTGGTGCTGCGCGTGGACGCCCGCGCGGGCCGCGTCGTCGTTGAGGGCATCAACATGTGTGTGCGCCACCAGCGGCCAACCCAGCAGAATCCCGAGGGAGGGATCGTCTCCTTCGAGGCGCCGCTCGACATCTCGAACGTGATGCTGGTCGAGCCGGATTCGGACGAGGCCTCGAGGGTGAGGCTCCGGCGTGCGAGGGACGGATCGAAGGAGCGAATCTCGGTACGGAACGGAAACCCGATCCCGCGGCCGTGAGCGGAAGGGGAACGGGAGAGTGAGCGCTGTGCGGGAAGGCACGATGGAGCCGAGGCTGCAGACATACTACCACGAGAAGGTGCGTCCAAAGCTCGGGAGGGAGCTGGGGCTCGGCAACGTGCACCAGGTCCCGAGGGTCGAGAAGGTGGTCGTCAACGTGGGCCTGGGTGAGGCGAGCCGGAACCAGAAGCTTCTGGACTCGGTAGTCGATGAGCTCGCGATCATCACCGGGCAGAAGCCTGTCGTGAGGAGAGCCCGCAAGTCGATCGCGAATTTCTCCCTCCGGACGGGCATGCCGGTCGGGGTCTCCGTCACCCTCCGGGGGCGCCGGATGTACGAGTTTCTCGACCGACTCGTCTCCGCGACGATTCCGCGGATCCGCGACTTCCGGGGGATTCCCCCGAAATCCTTCGACGGGCGGGGAAATTACACCCTCGGGATCCGCGAGCAGATCATCTTTCCCGAGATTGACTACGACGCCGTCGAGCGTGTCCACGGGATGGATATCACCATCGTGACCTCAGCGGCGGGCGATGCCGAGGCGTACGCGCTTCTCCGGGAGCTAGGATTTCCCTTCCGCGGCCGGACGCCAGTGGCGATCTAGGGACAGGAGAGCGAGGTGGCGAAAAAGGCGCTGATCGAGAAGTCGAAGCGGAAGCCCAAGTTCGGGGTCCGCGCCTATCACCGGTGCAACCGTTGCGGCCGCCCGCGCGGGTACGTGCGCAAGTTCGGGATCTGCCGAATCTGCTTCCGGGAGATGGCGCTGCGGGGCGAGATCCCCGGCGTCCGCAAGGCGAGCTGGTAGAGGAGCCAGACAGAGATGATGACCGATCCGGTGGCAGACATGCTCACCCGAATCAGGAATGGCCTCCATGCGGGACGACGGTGGACGGACATACCGGTCTCCAAGCTCAAGGTCGAGGTCGCCCGGATCCTCAAGGAGAACCACTTCGTCTTTGACTACAAGGTGCTCGACGACGGTCGCCACGGTGTGCTGCGCGTCTACCTCAAGTATTTCGAGGGCCAGCCGGTCATCCGTCACCTGGAGCGCGTCTCGAGGCCGGGGCTCCGGCGCTACGTCGCCGTCGACGAGATCCCGCGGGTCCGTAACGGACTCGGGATGGCGATCCTCTCCACGTCGCGGGGCGTTGTCTCAGACCGTGGCGCGCGGGATCTCGGGGTGGGCGGAGAGCTGATGGCGATCGTCTGGTGAGCGCCTCACCCGCCGGTCGATCTGGGAGCTGAACGATGTCGAGAATCGGTGGCCTGCCGGTCGAGCTGCCAGCGGGTGTCACGGTCGCCTCGGACCGGGGAACGCTTACTGTGAAGGGTCCGAACGGAGCACTCGACTTCGTGCCGCACCCAGAAATGGGTGTCGCGATCTCGGACCGGGAGGTCACCGTCACCCGCCCCTCCGAACAGGCGCGTCACCGCGCGCTTCACGGTCTCACCCGCTCCCTCATCGCGAATATGGTGACAGGAGTGACGAAGGGTTTCGAGCGGAGGCTCGAGATCAGGGGGGTCGGGTATCGCGCCGAGCGCGGGGCTGCCGGGGTGACCTTCCACCTCGGCTTCTCCCACCCGGTCGAATTCCCGGTTCCCGACGGGATCGAGATCGAGACCCCGTCCCCGACCCAGGTCATCGTGCGGGGGATGGACAAGCAGCTCGTCGGACAGGTGGCGGCCGAGATCCGGTCGATCCGGCCCCCGGAACCGTACAAGGGCAAGGGTGTGCGCTACTTGGGCGAAGTCGTCCGCAGGAAAGCCGGAAAGACAGCCGGATAGCCACCGCTCACGGAGAGGAGTCTCGGGTCATGCGGGTCAGGTACTCCAAGCTCAGGAAGAGCCGGCGCCTTCAGCGGGCCCGCCGGCACGCGCGCGTCCGGAAGCGCGTGGCGGGAAGCGCCGAGCGTCCGAGGCTCGTGGTCTTCCGGTCGCTCAGGAACGTCGAGGCGCAGATCATCGACGACGGAGAGAGTCGGACGCTCCTCGGGATCTCGACACTCTCCGAGGCCGTGCGGAAGGCCGCGGAAGGCGGCGGACCGGGAGCAGGCCCGAGGATCTCCGCGGCATTCGAGGCAGGGAGAATCCTGGCGGAGCGGGCGGTTGGACAGGGAATCGCTACGGTCGTCTTTGATCGAGCGGGGTACCGCTACCACGGCCGCGTGAAGGCGTTCGCCGAGGGGGCGAGGAAGGGAGGGTTGCGCTTCTGATGGCGAGAGGAAGGGGAAGGGGCAGAGGAAGGGACAGGGGCCGTCGGCGGGATAGCAACCTTGTTGAGACGGTGATCCACATCAACCGGGTTGCGAAGGTGGTCAAGGGGGGACGGCGCTTCTCCTTCAGCGCGCTCGTCGCCGTGGGCAACCGCAAGGGCAGCGTAGCCGTCGAGCTTGCGAAGGCGAACGAGGTGGCGGAGGCGATCCGCAAGGGGATGGAGCACGCCTCGAAGCAGCTCGTCAAGGTCCCGATGTCAGGGGGAACGATTCCGCACGAGATCATCGGAGAGTGGGGCGCCGGACGCGTTCTCCTCAGGCCGGCCGCACCCGGTACGGGCGTTATTGCCGGAGGGCCGGTGCGGGCGGTTCTCGAGGCCGCAGGCTTCACCGACATCCTCACGAAGAGCCTCGGGAGCAACAATCCGATTAACATGGTCCGCGCGACAATGCATGCGCTCACGCACCTCGTCACCCCTGAACAGGTGGCTAGGGAGCGGGGCATTTCCGTCGAGGCGCTCGGTGCGGGGGTGCGTCGTGGCTAGCCGGCAGGGGATGGGGAGGATCGCCGTCACCCAGGTCCGGAGCGGAATCGGCCGCCCGCGGGTCCACCGGAGGACGCTGCGGGCCCTCGGGTTCACCCGCCACCAGCAGACGCGGATACACAACGACACGCCCGCGATCCGCGGGATGATCCGCCAGGTGCGTCACCTCGTTCGGGTCCGGGACGTGGAGGAGTAACGCGGAGATGGCCGAACTGCACGACCTTCGTCCGGCCCCCGGGTCACGACGCTCACCGAGGAAACGGCGGGGGCGGGGCCCCGGGTCCGGGCTCGGGAAGACGAGCGGGAGGGGCCAAAAGGGGCAGAAGTCCCGCTCCGGGAATTCGATACCGGCCGGCTTCGAGGGAGGACAAATGCCCCTCCAGCGTCGGTTGCCGAAGGGCGGATTCAGACCTAGGCGCCGCGTCACCTACCAGGTTGTGAACGTGGGACGCCTCGAGCGGTTCGAGGGCACCGACGTCACACCCGAGCACCTCTACGTCCAAGGCCTCGTCCGATCTCCGCGGAAGCCCGTGAAGCTCCTGGCGAAGGGAGACATCGGCCGCTCGCTTCACGTCTCGGTCCATGCCGCGAGCGCGGCCGCGGAGGCGAAGATCGAGGCAGCTGGGGGCTCGGTCACGCGGATCGAACGGTGATGTTCCAGATGACCGCGGGCAGACATCGCTCCGGCAACGACGGCTGATCCCCATGGCGAATCCGCTCCAAAACCTCTTTCGCTTTCCCGAGCTCAAAGACCGGATCCTCTTCACCCTCCTTGTGCTCCTCATCTATCGGGTGGGTGCGCACATCACGGCGCCCGGGGTCAATCTCCCCGCGCTCCAGGCCCAGTTCGGCCAGCTCTTCGGGGGGACGCTCTTCGGGGTCTACGACATGTTTGTGGGCGGGGGGCTTTCCCGGGCGACGATCTTCGCACTGGGGATCATGCCGTATATTTCGGCCTCGATCATGTTCCAGCTCCTCGCGGCCGTCTTCCCGACGATTGAGAAACTCCAGAAGGAGGGGGAGGAGGGGCGCAAGAAGATCACGCAGTGGACGCGGTACGTCACGGTTGTCCTGTGCATCCTCCAGGGCTACGGCTACTCGGTATTCGTTGGCTCCATCGAGGGGGCGGTTGTCACGTCGGACTTCGTCTTCACACTGAGCACAGTCGTGACCCTGACGGTGGGCGGAGTCTTTGTGATGTGGCTCGGCGAACAGATCACCGAACATGGGATCGGCAATGGGATGTCGCTGCTGATCTTCTTCTCCATCATCGAGGGCTTTCCGAGTGCGGTGGTTCGCACCTGGGAGGCCATGGTGGTCGGTGAGATCGGCGTTGTGGCCCTCCTTGTGCTCGTCGCGGTCATCGTCGGTGTGACCGGTGGCGTCGTGTCGATGACGATGGGTGCCCGCCAGATCCCGGTCCAGATTCCGAGGAAGGTCGTGGGGCGGGGCCGGATCCAGGAAGGCCAGAAGTCCTACGTACCGATCCGGGTGAATGCGTCAGGGGTCATGCCCATCATCTTCGCCCAGTCGTTCATCATCATACCCGGAACGATCGGGGCGTTCTCAAGTTCGCTGTTTTTCCAGGACCTGGCGAACATGTTCCAGCCCGGAAACTGGCTCTACTATGGGACCTACGGGCTCATGATCGTCTTCTTCACCTACTTCTACACGGCGATCATCTTCAATCCCGTCGATCTCGCTGAGAACCTGAAAAAGCAGGGTGCCTTCATACCCGGGGTAAAGCCTGGCGCTCGTACCGCGGAGTACATCGACCGCGTGCTGACGCGTGTCCTAGTTCCCGGTTCCCTCTACCTCGCGGCGATCGCGATGGTCCCCTTCTGGATCTTCGACATCTTTGGCATCCAGACATTCTTCTTCGGCGGCACAGGGCTGCTGATCTGCGTGGGGGTCGGGCTCGATACTGTCCAGAGGGCTCAGCAGCACCTGCTGCTGCGGCACTATGACGGGTTCATGAAGAAGGGGCGCGTCAAGGTCCGCGGACGCCAAAGGTACATGTAGCGATGCTGGACCGGGGTCTCGTCGTGATCCTCCTCGGTCCTCCGGGAGTCGGAAAGGGGACGCAGGGTCTCCGCTTGGCTGCCGTCTTCGGCTGGGAGCGCCTCGTCACCGGCGACCTCCTCCGGGCGGCCCGGCAAGAAGGGACCGAGGTGGGCCGGCGGGCCGGGCGCTACATGGACGAGGGGGAACTCGTTCCGGATGACGTGATGGTCGCGCTGTTCGAGGAACGCATGGCCGGCCTCCCGGACGGCCCGGGCATCCTCTTGGACGGCTTCCCGAGAACGGTAGCCCAAGCCGAGGCGCTCGCCTGCGCCTTCTCCCGGCCCGTCGACGCCGTTGTCCTCCTCAAGGCCTCCGAAGACGTGCTTGTTAGACGGATCAGCGGGCGGCGGAGCTGCGCGACGTGCGGGTGCATCTACAACATTTACTTCGATCCGCCGGGTTCGGAAGGTGTCTGCGACGGATGTGGGGAAGTGCTGACGCACCGCGAGGATGACACGGCGGAGACCGTCCGGCGGCGGCTGCGGGTCTACGTCGAGCAGACCGAACCGCTTATCGACTACTACGGTGCGCGGGGGGAGGTCCTTCGCGTGGACGGGGAGGGGTCGCCCGATGAAGTACAGGCAGGGCTTGAGGCCAGCCTCGCGTCGCACTTCGGCGCATCCGCGTAGGGCTTCGGCGTGGTCGAGCTGAAGACGCCTGCAGAGATCGCGAGGATCTCCCGTGGCGGGACGATCATCGCCGACCTCTTCGACGAACTCGAACCGAGAATCATCCCCGGGATCTCGACCGCGGCGCTCGACGTCTTTGCCGAGGAGTTCATCCGCTCGCACAAGGGTGCGGTGCCCGTCTTCAAGGGGCTCTACGGGTTCCCCGCTGCGGTCTGCACCTCGATCAACGAGGAGATCGTGCACGGGATCCCGTCCGCCGACCGTATCCTCAATGAAGGGGATATCATTTCCGTCGACGTGGGCGTCGAGTTGAACGGGTGGTGCTCAGACTCGGCGCGGACGTTCCCCGTCGGGCGGGTCTCTGCGGAGGTCGAGCGGCTCCTCTCCGTGACGGGGGAGGCACTTGAGCGGGCGGTCGAGGCCGCCGGGGCGCTCGGCCATGTCGGCGACATCGGCCACGCGGTTGAACGGGTCGTGGAGGGTACGGGCTTCTCGATCGTCCGCGACCTAGTCGGACACGGGGTCGGCCGGAAGGTCCACGAGGAGCCCCAGGTACCCAATTTCGGGAAGTCCGGAACGGGGCCTCTGCTCAGGGCGGGGATGGTACTGGCCATCGAGCCCATGATCTCCATGGGAAGCCACGAGATCCGCACACTCGCCGACCGGTGGACGTTGGCAACGGCTGATGGTTCCGTTTCCGCGCACTTCGAGCACACGGTGGCCCTAACCGGGGAGGGCGCGCGGGTGCTGACCCACGACGCGCCCGGGGTCGAGGTCCAGTAACCCCCGAACGTTGCCTTGAGTCCTGCCGCGGTAGGGGTTATGTTTCACAGCTATGCATTGAACCGGGGAGAAGTGCCCGATGAAGGTGAGGGCAAGCGTCAAGCCGATCTGCGAGCACTGCAAGGTGATCCGCCGCCGAGGCGTCGTGCGCATCATCTGCAAGCGAAATCCGAGGCACAAGCAGCGGCAGGGCTGAGTTCCCGCGGCTTCGGCCCGGTCATCGGACGTTCGGAGAGCAATGGCTAGAATTGCCGGCGTCGATCTGCCGCGAAACAAGCGTGTCGAGATCGCCCTGACGTACATCCACGGGGTGGGACGGTCCCGGTCGGTCGAGATCCTTGAGGGGGCGGGCGTCGACCGCAACGTCCGAACCCACGATCTGACGGACGAGGAAGTGAGCCGCCTCCGACGCGAGATCGAGACACGCTACAAAGTTGAGGGAGCGCTCCGCACCGAGACATCGATGAACATCAAGCGACTGATGGACATCGGGTGCTACCGGGGCCTCCGGCACCGTCGCGGGCTTCCCGTCCGCGGTCAGCGGACGAGCACCAACGCGCGGACGCACAAGGGGAAGAGGCGGGCGATCGCCGGCAAGAAGAAGCCGCCGAAGAAGTAGGCGAATACAACAGGGGGCCTGCCTCTCCGGGCCTCTGGGACGCGACGACAGGAGGTATCGAGCGGTGCCGAGGAAGGGTTCAGGCCGCAGGAAGAGTTCCGGGCGGAGTCGGCGGAAGCGCGTCGTCGAAGCAGACGCCTTGGCCCACATCCAGGCCACTTTCAACAACACGATAGTTACGATCACCGATCGCGCGGGTGACGTCGTGACCTGGGCGAGTGCGGGAAAAGCCGGCTTCAAGGGCTCCAAGAAGTCAACGCCATTCGCTGCGACCGTCTGCGCGGAACAGGCGGGGCGCGATGCATACGCGCTCGGGGTTCGGCGGGTCGACGTGCGCGTCCAGGGTCCGGGATCAGGGCGCGAGTCTGCGATATCGGCTCTCGCGGCGGCCGGCCTCAAGGTCAAGTCCATTCAGGACGTCACGCCGCTTCCACACAACGGGTGTAGGCCGCCGAAGAAACGCAGGGTCTAGGGGCGCGTCGCACAGCCTGCCCGCTTGTGGGGCGTCGCTTGGGCACCTGAGCGTTCGGGACGACTCAATGGGGACTATTCTTGATGGCGCGATATACAAAGGCGGTCTGCAAGCTCTGTCGCCGGGAGGGGCAGAAACTCTTTCTCAAGGGCCAGAAGTGCTACACCGAGAAGTGTCCGGTGGAGCGGAGGGCCTATCCTCCAGGCCAGCACGGTCCTGCACACGCGCGCCGGCGCAAGCAGTCCGAGTACGCGCTCCAGCTCCGTGAGAAGCAGAAGGTCAAGCGGATGTACGGTCTGCAGGAGAGCCAGTTCCGGAATCTCTTCCGGAAGGCCGTCAAGAAGGGCGGCGTAACAGGTGAGAACCTCCTGATCGGGCTGGAGAAGCGGCTCGACAACATCATATTCCGGCTCGGTTTTGCCTCCAGCCGCAACCAGGCCCGGCAGCTCGTCCGTCACCGGCACGTGGAGGTGAACGGGCGCGTGGTCGACATTCCGAGCTTCGAGGTCCGGGCCGGTGACGACATCGCCGTCCGCGCCAAGTCGCGGCGCCTCGCGGTGGTGGAGGCAAGCCTCACGGCCCGGACCCGTCCCTCGCTCATGGGATGGTTGGCGCTCGACGAGAAGAACCGGGTAGCGCGGGTCGTCCGGCCTCCGACCCGGGAGGACATCCCGATGGAGGTGCAGGAGCAGCTGATCGTGGAGCTCTACTCCAAGTGATGCACCGGGCGGGGCGTGTTCGCCCGCGGGCGATCGTATACGGAGGCGCATGGTGGAGATTGATCTGACGGGGCTGGTCCTTCCCGAAAAGGTGGAGGCGACCCGGTTCTCCGAGGATGGACAGAGGGGTGAGTTTGTCATCGAGCCGCTCGAGCGCGGTTTTGGCCACACACTCGGCAACGCGGTTCGTCGCGTCCTGCTCTCCTCGCTCAGGGGAGCCGCCGTCTGGGCGTTCCGGACCGAGGGGGTCGTCCACGAGCACCAAACAATCCGTGGCGTCGTGGAGGATGTCCACCAGGTCATCCAGAACCTCAAGTCACTGATATTGGTCCTCGACGACGACGTGGATGCGGCGACGCTCGAAGTTACGGCAAAGGACATCGGGCCGGTGACGGGGGCCGATATCCGAGAAAGGGCGGGGGTCCGGATCCTGAACCCGGACCATCTCTTTCTCACGCTCCAGGAGGAACGCACTCTCAGGCTCGAACTCCGGGTGAACAAGGGCCGGGGCTTCGTGCTTGCCGACCAACACGAACTCGAAAAGGGAGAGTCCGTCGACCTCGTTCGGATCGACTCGATCTACAACCCGGTGCGGCGGTGCAACTTCGAGGTCCTCGAGACCCGGGTCGGGCAGCGGACCGATTTCGATCAGCTGACCTTTTCCGTGGAGACCGACGGTTCCATATCTCCCGAGGAGGCGCTCGCGACGGCGGCCACGCTGGTCAGCACGCACCTCGAGTACCTCGTCAGCCTAGCCGGCAACGGTGTTCCTGCCGCCATACCGGATCCCGGAGTGCCGGTCTCCGAAGCGGTCCAGGAGCTGATTGGCCGCAATCTCGAGGATGTCCCAGAACTCTCCGTCCGGTCCCGGAATTCCCTGCAGAAAGAGAATATCAGGACTCTTATGGAACTGATCCAGAAGTCAAAGGAAGAGATGCTTGACATCGACAACTTCGGCGCCAAGTCGCTCAAGAAGATCGAAGATTTCCTGAGGGGTCACGGGCTCGGTTTCGGGATGAAGATTGCCATGGGCGACGACGGGCGGGTGTTCATTGCGGACGACGGAGCCGAGGCCGGCGCGGCCGCTGACGGGGAGTAGACACACGGGCGGCGCCGTGGTATATCGGTAGCGGAACGGAAAAGGCGGGCAATGCGGCACAGGAAACGGGGAAGGCAACTCTCGCGTACGCGGGCCCACCGGCGCGCGACGCTCAGGAATCTGGCTACGAGTCTCTTCGAGCACGAGAGCATCGAGACCACGGTCGCGAAGGCGAAGGAGCTGCGTCCCTATGCGGAGAAACTGATTACGCTTGCGCGTCGCGGCGATCTTCACGCGCGACGGCTCGCGGCCCGCAGGATCCAGGACCGGGCCGTGCTCGCCAAGCTGTTTGACGACATCGGGCCCAGCTATCGGGATCGTCCGGGCGGCTATACCCGCATTCTAAAAGTGGGCCGTCGGCGGGGGGATGCGGCAGAACTGGCGCTGATCGAGCTCGTGGGCCGGACGTGGACATAGGTATTTCATAGGGACGAGCGGGAGAGGACCGAATCATGGCGCGAGCCAAGGGCGGGTTCAACTTAATTGCGATGGTGGTGGCGTTCGGGACGATCGGTGGCTTCCTCTACTGGCTCTCGATCAACGCCATCCCGACCGAAGTAGCTGTGGCCGAGGAGGATGTCACAGCCCAGGCCGTGTCGCTCGGGTTGTTTGCGCGGAGCCCGAGTATCTATGAGGGCGACCTGGTGGCTGTGGACGATGTCGAGGTCCAGAGTGTGGCAGGCGCGCAGCTCTTTTTCGTGGCCTTCCCGGATGAGTCTGCCTATCCCGTTCGCGTCGATGCATCGCTTGGAGCAGCAGGCGCATCTCTCTCGCCGATGGACACGGGCCGGGTGACCGGCACCGTGTACGCGCTGACGGATAGCGTGCTTGATGCGTGGGCGGCTGAATCCGCCTTTCCCGACGATGCCGCTAGGGAGGCCGCAGCCGCCTCTTCCACCTTCATCCTCGCGACGGAACTCGAGCTGGCGCCTCTAGCCGAGGAGGGCGGGGCGTAGCGGCTCCCGCCCACGACTGCAAGTCGACGACGATGGCACGCGTCTGCGAGATTTGCGGGAAGCGCCCGGGATCCGGCAATCGGGTGAGTCACGCACACAACAAGACGAGACGCCGGTGGCTGCCGAACCTGCAGTCGGCCAAGATCGCGGACGACCAAGGCAGGCGCCGCCGGGTTCGAGTCTGCGCCGGATGCATCTCGGCCGGCCGGATCCGGAAGGCCCCGGCGCTCCGCCCGCCGCCGGAAGCCTAGGGTCTGCTACACCGGGTCAAGTCCACCCGCAGGCGGCAGCCAGTGGGGGCCGGGCATTTTGCCCGCTCCCCCGGTCGTGTGGAGAGGATCGGTGGTAAGGAGCGTCACGGGCGCATCGGTCCTCGGCGGCCTACGGGTTGCGGTGACTCGCTCCGGGGCTCGGGACCCCGGGGATCCACTTGTCCGGATCCTTCGTCGGGCGGGTGCGACTCCCCTTCCGGTTCCGCTGACGCGCACGGCCCCCCCCGGGGACCCCGGAGTCCTGGAACGCGCCGTCCTGCATCTGCCGGGCTACGACTGGCTCGTCGTAACCTCCGCGCGTACGGTCGTCCCCCTGGTTCAGGCGATCCGTGCAGCTGGAGTGCGGGCTGAGGATGCGCGTGCCGGCGGGCTCAGGATCTGCGCTGTCGGTCCGCGTACTGGAAAGGTGCTCGCCCGCGCCGGACTCGCGCCCGATGTCCTCCCGGAGCGCTTCAACGCGGAGGGTGTAGTTCGCTCGATCCTCGCGGAGCAGCGGGGAAGACCGCCGCGGGTACTTTTTCCGAGAGCGGAGGAGGGGCGGGAGACGATTCCGCGGCAGCTCCGAAGGGCGGGTGCCGAGGTCCGACTCGTCGCGGCGTACCGGACCCTGGCAGTGCCGGGCGCCGGAGCTCAACTGGCCGCTCTCGTTGCGACGGGTGAAGTCGATGCGCTGACGTTCACCGCCCCGTCCGGCGCCAGGCTGTTCGTCGAAGCGTGGACTGAGCGGCGCGGGACAGGTCCTGTGGATGGACGCGCGGACCGCCTCGGGATCCCGGCGGGCATCGGGATTCTCGCGCTCGGCCCCAGCACGGCCGATGCCCTTCGCGCGCGCGGTCTCGCTGTCGACCGGGTGGCGGAGCCCTACACCTTCACCGGGCTTCTCAGCGCGTTGGCGGAGTGGGTGACGGCGTCTGGCTAGCGGGCCGATGCGACCGGTGCGGAATGCACCGGAGGGAGGGGCGGTAGATGTCGTCAGCTTCCCGAGCGGGACGCTTCGCAGGAGGCGAGCTCACATTCGGTGTCGTCGGGCTCGGGTATGTTGGGCTGCCCCTCGCGGTGGAGATCGGCCGAAGCGGTAGCCGCGTCCTCGGCTTTGATCTCGACGAGTCGGTTGTCTGCGGGATCAACGCGGGGCGCAGCCACGTCCGGGACGTGGACAACGGGCGTGTGTCCGCGCTCCGACGGGCCGGTCGCCTTGAGGCCTCTGTCGGCACCGCTCGTCTTACCGAGTGCGATGTGATCTGCCTTTGCGTCCCGACGCCGCTCTCGAAGACGCGCGACCCGGACATCTCCCACATTCTTGCGGCGGGCCGCGCCGTGGGCGCGGCCCTCCGCCCAGGCCAGCTTGTCGTCCTGGAGTCGACAACGTATCCGGGCACGACGCGCGATGTCCTCCTCCCGCTAGTCTCGGCACGGGGACTCGAAGTAGGGCGCGATTTCTTCCTCTGCTTTTCGCCCGAGCGCGTCGATCCGGGGAATGCGGTGTGGAGGACGGAAAATACGCCGAAGGTGATCGGCGGGATCACCCAGACGTGCCTGAATGCCGGACTCGACGCGTACGGGCGATTCATAGAACGGATGGTGCCCGTCTCTTCCCCTGAGGTGGCCGAGCTCGTCAAACTGCTCGAGAACACCTTCCGGGCCGTGAATATCGCGCTCGTTAACGAGATCGCTCAGATCGCCGACCGGCTCGGGGTCAACGTCTGGGAAGTGGTCGACGCGGCAGCCACGAAACCCTTCGGGTTCATGAAGTTCACGCCTGGGCCCGGTCTCGGCGGCCACTGCATACCGGTCGACCCGCACTATCTGTCCTGGAAGATGCGGAGCCTCGACTACCAGGCGCGGCTCATCGAACTGGCCGCCGAGATCAATGCGGAGATGCCGCACTTCGTCGTTGAGAAGGTCCGAAGCGCCCTGAACATGGCTAGGAGGGCCGTGAACGGGTCGCGCATTCTCATCCTCGGCGTTGCCTACAAACCCGACGTCGATGATGTTCGCGAGTCGCCCGCCCTTGAGATCATCCGGGAGCTTGAAGAGGATGGGGCGGAGGTCGTCTTCCACGACCCACACGTGCCGGTGATCCAGTGGGAGGGGCGGCGCCGGCATGGCGTCGAGTTCACCGAGGATGCGCTCGAGGCGGCGGATGCGGTCGTCCTGGTGACCGACCACTCGGCGCTCGACCTCGAGCGGATTCACCGCTGCGCACGCATTCTCGTGGACTCGAGGAACGCGACGTCGCGCGTACACATCGGGGGGGGAAAAGCGCCGGGGCGCGGATGGATCGTGAAGGGGGGCGAGCCGCCCGGTCCGAGGCGAAGCGGGAGCCCGGCGTCGGGTCGGGTCGGTCGGGGGGACGGCGGTTGATGGCCGTGCCGCAGAGCCCGCCCGGATCGAGATCGGGGGCGCCTGCCGACGGCCATCCGCGCCCGGTTGCCGGCTTTCCCTACCCGCGGCCGATGGTCTGCCCCGCGCCGCTGTCCGGCTGCATCGGTGACCGTTTGGCGCGGGTCCCCCTGCTGCCTACACTGCGTATGTCGCACCCGGCTCGTCCGGGGAAGCACTTGGGGCGCGGGCCGCAAGGTCGATGGGCACTGTCTGTCTCGCGGCGCATCGGGCGCGATCCGGTATGTAAATCGCAACCGGGCTCACGCGGCGGGTCCGCGCCGCCAACCGTTGCCCGCCTTGCGGTCGAGTTTTCCCGGTGAGTGAGCCGCCGGCCCGGCCCGGGGATCTCCTCGAGCTCGTAACGCGGGCTGGCGAGAGGATTCTCGAGTCCTATGGAGTGCCCGGCCGCGTCGCGCTGAAGGAGGACTCCTCGCCGCTCACACTTGCCGACCGCCGGGCGCATGCCTGCCTCGATGACGGACTTCGCCGCCTTGCGCCAGGAATTCCCGTGCTCTCCGAGGAGTCACCGGCCTTGGCCCCACCGGGAGGGCCAGGATGCGACCGGTACTGGCTCGTCGATCCCCTCGACGGAACGAAGGAGTTCCTCAAGGGCACCGATGAGTTCACCGTGAACGTCGCACTGATCGAGGACGGCGAGCCCGTCTACGGGATCGTCCATGTCCCTGCGCTCGGCTCCACCTACCGCGGTCGGCGGGGTGGCGGTGCAGAGAAGGCAGGCGCCGACGGGCGATTTCGCGCCATCCGCACACGGCGCCTCGATCCGGACCGGATCGTGGTTGTCGGAAGCCGGGACCACCTGGGGCCGGCGGTCGAACAGCTCATTCGTCGGATTCCACCGGGAGCGGAGTTCACAAGTGTGGGAAGCTCGCTTAAGTTCTGTCTCGTCGCGGAGGGAGTGGCGGACCTGTACATCCGCGACGGACCGACGATGTGGTGGGACACGGCAGCCGCGCAGTGCGTTGTCGAGAGCGCCGGAGGCGGGGTCTTCGCACTCGACCGCTCCGGTCTCGACGTTCCGCTCCGGTACGACGGAGCCGTGTTCCGCAATCCGCACTTCTGCTGTATCGGGGACATCGCCGGTCCTTGGCGCCCGGTCGTCCGACTGGCGGGACCGCGGGACACGACGTAGTGCACGGCTGAAGCGAGGGATGAGGGGTCATCTCCGGGTTCTCGAGAACGAGGCGATCCACGTCTTCCGCGAGGTGGCCGCGCAGTTCGAACGGCCTGTCCTCCTGTTCTCGGGGGGGAAGGACTCGGCGGTGCTGGTGTGGCTGGCACGCAAAGCGCTCCATCCGGCTCCGGTCCCCTTCCCGCTCCTTCACATCGACACCGGCCACAACTTTCCCGAAACAATCGAGTTCCGGGACCGTTTCGCCGCCGATATGGGGCTTGAGCTCATTGTCCGCTCCGTGCAGGACACGATCGACCGGGGGCGCGTCCGGGAGGAGGCGGGTCCGGAGGCGAGCCGCAACGCACTTCAGACAGTGACGCTGCTGGATGCGATCCGGGAGCTCAGCGTCGACGCAGCGCTCGGCGGGGCACGGCGCGATGAGGAGAAGACACGTGCGAAGGAGCGCTTCTTCTCGCACCGGGACCGCTTCGGGCAATGGGACCCTAGGAAGCAGCGGCCCGAGCTCTGGAACCTCTACAACGGCCGAATGAACCGGCGAGAGCACTTTCGCGTCTTCCCCCTCTCGAACTGGACGGAGACGGATGTGTGGGAGTACGTCCGTCTCGAACAGGTCCCGCTTCCCCCGCTCTACTTCGCCCACGAGCGGGAGGTCGTGGAGCGCGACGGAGTCATTCTAGCCTGGACTCCGTTCATCGAGCTCGGCGAGGGCGAGGAGGTCCGCCGGGAGCGCGTGCGCTTCCGGACGATCGGGGACGCGACATGCACGGGTGCACTCCGTTCGGTGGCCACTTCCGTCGAGGCAATCATTGCTGAGGTGGAGGGGGCCCGAGTGACCGAACGACGTGGGCGGGCCGACGACCGTCGCTCCGAAGCCGCGATGGAGGACAGGAAGCGGGGAGGCTACTTCTGATGGTGGCGGCCCGCTCCGACGGAGACATGGGCCTGTTGCGCTTCACGACAGCCGGCGGCGTCGACGACGGGAAGAGCACGCTGATCGGGCGGCTCCTCTACGATACGAAGTCGGTGTTTGCCGACCAGCTCGAGGAGGTCCGGAGTGCGAGCCGGCGGCTCGGCGAGACAGCGACAAATCTTGCTCTACTGACCGATGGCCTTCGTGCCGAACGCGAGCAGAAGATCACGATCGATGTCGCGTATCGGTACTTTGCCACCAGGCGAAGGAAGTTCATCATCGCCGACACGCCTGGCCACGTCCAGTACACCCGCAACATGGTGACGGGAGCGTCGACGGCCGAGCTCGCCGTCGTGCTCATCGACGCCCGGCGAGGTGTGCTGACGCAGTCCAAGCGGCACGCTTTCATCGCCTCGCTCCTCGGGATTCCTCACCTGATTGTCGCCGTGAACAAGATGGACCTCGTGGACTACTCGGAGGAAGTCTACGACCGGGTACGGTCGGACTTCGCCCGCTTCGCGAGAAAGCTCACGGTGAAGGACATCACCTACTTGCCGATCAGTGCCCTTCACGGCGACAACGTCGTCGCCTGGTCGAGACGGATGCCGTGGTATCGGGGCGGCGCGCTTCTCCACAGACTGGAGACCGTGAGCCTCGGGGGGCGGCGCAACCAGATCGACTTCCGCTTTCCCGTGCAACATGTCTTCCGGCCGGACGAGGGATTCCGCGGTTACGCGGGCAGCGTGGCCTCGGGCCGGGTCGCGCCGGGCGACGAGATTGTCGTTCTACCCTCCGGGCAGACGACGCGTGTACGTGCGATCCATACGCCGAATGGTCGCATGGCCGCCGCGCGGCCCGGAGACGCCGTAGTCCTCACCACTGACGACGAGATCGACATCTCGCGGGGGGACATGATCGTGCGGCGGCGCAACATCCCCGTGGTCACCAACCGCTTCGAGGCCTATCTCTGCTGGATGGGCGAGGAGGCGATGCAGCCCCGGCGACAGTATCACCTGCTCCACACCACGCATTGGGTGCGCGCGGTCGTGGAGCGGATCGAGTACCGCGTGGACGTGAACACGCTTCGGCGCGAGCCGACGGCAGTCATCGAACTCAACGACATCGGGCGTGTCGAGATCACCGCAACCCGGCCGCTGTTCTTCGACTCCTACCGGGTGAACTCGGCCACTGGGAGCTTCGTGCTCGTCGATCCCCACACGAACGTGACGGTGGCCGCCGGGATGATCCGTGGCAGGGTGCGCCGTCTCAGCGCGCCAAGGCGTCGTGCGCGACCTGCGGTCCGGCGTAAGTCGGAGCGCGTAGTCTGGGAGGGCACTAACATCCCGCGGGAGGAGCGCGAAGAGCGGATTGGGCACAAGGCGTTCGTCCTCTGGTTCACGGGAATGTCGGCTGCGGGCAAGAGCACTGTCGCCCGGGGCGTCGAGCGGGCTCTCTTCGAGCGCGGCGTGCGGACGATGCTCCTGGACGGCGACCATCTTCGCCACGGACTGACAGGCGACCTCGGGTTCTCCGACCGCGACCGGACCGAGAACATCCGTCGCGTGGGTGAGGTTGCCAGGCTGTTCTTCGAGCAGGGCTCGGCGGTCCTCTGCACCTTCGTGTCACCCTTCCGGGACGATCGCGACCGGGTCCGCGCCCTCTTTCCAGCGGACCGTTTCTTCGAGGTCCACGTCTATGCGCCCCTCGACGTGCTCCGGGCGCGGGACCCGAAGGGCCTGTACAGGCTCGAGGCCTCGGGCGAACTCGAACTTCCGGGGAGTCGTTCTGCCTACGAGGTGCCCGAGCGTCCGGAGCTCGAACTCGATACATCGGCGGTGAGCCCCGGCGAGGCGGTGGAAGAGGTGCTCGACGCGATTGGGTTCCTGATCACGTGAGCCGGCTGGCAGTATCGGACCCGTGGGTGCGCCGGACACGGTCGTGGGCCACGTCCCTAGTGTCGCAGCGGCCGGGGCTTTCCTCCGCGTCGCCGGCCTGAGCGATGCACCTCACGGTAGTCGGCACCGGATACGTCGGGCTGGTCGTCGGGGCCGGCCTTGCGCACTCCGGAAACGATGTGACCTGCGTGGACATCGACCGGAAAAAGATCGCGCGGCTCGCCAGCGGGGAGATCCCGATCCACGAGCCCGGCCTCAGACCGCTCGTGCGCGAGAACCTGGCGCAGGGCCGGCTTCGATTCACGACAGACCTCCGCGAGGCCGTCCGCCGCTCTAGGCTCCTCTTCATCGCCGTTGGGACGCCGGCGGACGGGGATGGATCCGCGGATGTCAGGCATGTGCTCGACGTCGCGGCCGCGATCGGCCGCGCGATGGATGGCGAGAAGATCGTTGTCACCAAGAGCACAGTTCCCGTCGGGACCGCTGCCCGCGTGCACGAAGCGATCAAGGCCGTCACGCCGCACAGGATCCGGGTCTGCTCGGTTCCTGAATTCCTGAAGGAAGGCGCAGCGGTGCGCGACTTCATGAAGCCGGATCGGATTGTGATCGGGGCGGAGGATTCCGAGGTGGCCGAGGTCCTCCGGGAGCTCCATGCCCCGTTCGTGCGCACGCGTGCCGACATCGTCGTGATGGACGTGGCCTCCGCAGAGCTCACGAAGTACGCTGCGAACGCGATGCTCGCGACCCGCATCTCGTTCATGAACTCAATGGCGCGCCTCGCGGCCGCGGTCGGGGCCGATGCTGAGATGGTGCGCCGCGGGGTGGGGCTCGACCGGCGTATCGGGCCCGCTTTCCTCTTTCCGGGGATCGGCTACGGCGGCTCCTGTCTTCCGAAGGACGTGAAGGCCCTCATCCGGGATGCCCGGACCCACGGCGTCGGGCTGCCGATCCTCGAGGCTGTCGAGGAAACGAACCGAGCGCAGAAGCGGTGGATTCTCGAGCGGGTGGTCGCGAGATTCGGCGATGGGCTCGAGGGGCGTACGTTCGCCGTCTGGGGGCTCGCGTTCAAGCCGAACACCGATGATATGCGTGAGGCGCCGAGTCTCGTCACGATCGCGGGGCTACTTCGCCGCGGCGCGCGGGTGGCCGTCCACGATCCGGCCGCGATTCCGCGGGCGCGGAAGGTCCTCGGCGATTCCGTCGAGTATTGTGGGACCAACTACGCTGCCCTCGATGGGGCCTCGGCACTCCTGATCCACACCGAGTGGCACCCGTACCGCCACCCCGACTTCACCCGGATTAGATCGGCGCTCCGCGAACGGGTGATCATCGACGGCCGGAACCTCTACACGCCGGACCGGATGAAGCGCCTCGGGTTCGATTACGATTCGGTCGGCCGGCGGAGCGTGTAGGCCGGGCCCATGCCGTTTCCTCTAGCCGGAACCGGCCGGTCGGCAGCCGACACCCCCCTGGTGCCTCCCTATCCGGGACAGCGTACCCGCGCCATGGTCCGCGCGCGCCGGAAAGGAATCGACGCCCCGTGAAAGGGCGGATCCTCCTTGCAGGGGTAGCCGGCTTTCTCGGCTGCCACCTCGCGAGGCGCTTCCTAGGTGAGGGCTACGAGGTCGTCGGGATCGACAACTTCGTGACCGGAACGGAGGCGAATGCCGCGTGGCTCGCCGGGGATCCGGCCTTCTCCTTGGTCTCCCACGACATATGCCGCCCCCTCTCGGTCGGGGACGGCTTCGACGGCGTCCTCCACCTCGCGTCGCCCGCGAGTCCGCCCGATTTCCTCCGGCTCCCGATCGAGACGCTTGAGGCCGGAAGCCTCGGGACCCGTAACCTTCTCGAGCTGGCCCTCAGGAACGGGGCCCGCTTCCTCCTGGCCTCGACCTCCGAGGTCTACGGCGACCCGGAGGTGCATCCGCAGCCCGAGGGCTACTGGGGCAACGTCAACCCGATCGGCCCGCGCTCCTGCTACGACGAGGGCAAGCGCTGCGCCGAGACCCTGTTCTTCGACTACCACCGCCAGCACG
>JAAXGI010000037.1 GCA_012267505.1 Gemmatimonadota bacterium | reverse complement strand
CTTCATCGAGCCGCGCGAGTTCGACGGGATGCAGCCCACCCACTTCCTCCCGGTGCCGGAGGGAGACCGGAGACACTGGGGCGTGTTCGCCGTGACGGTGCCGGCGGATTTCGGGACGCGCGACGTGGTCTGGACACTCCGCATCGACGGGGAGGAGTTCTCCGTGCCGGGCCGACTGACGTCCGCCCCCTACCAGCTCGATGGGTGGGACCAGCCGGGACGCCTGAACGTGGCCCCGACGATCCGCTTCGAGGAGGACGGGCCTCTCGGAATCGGCTTCTCCGGCATCTCGGCGGGCCCGGTTGAGGCCCGCGCAGGTGTCACGCTGCACGCCTCCGTCTGGACGGGCCGTGAGAACCCCCACCGCGAGGACGACCGGCCGATTCTCCTGCGGTGGATGAAGCACCAAGGCCCGGGCCAGGTACGCTTCGGCACCGCTGAGACGGAGGTCGAAGCGACGGGGGGCGAGGCAGCAAACGAAGTCGCCTTTGCCGAACCCGGCGACTACGTTCTCCGGATCCTCGCCTACAACCAGACCTCGGACTTCGAGTTCTTCTGCTGCTGGACGAACGGATACCTGAGGGTGCAGGTCGCACCGTAGACGCAAGGAGGGGATCGATGCGAAACGGAAAGAGGAGAGGGGGACAGCCGGTCGGGCGGGGCCGGATCCCCTGGCCTTGCATTGCAGCTGCCGGCGCCTTCCCCCTCGCCGTGCTTGCGGCAGGGACCGAAGCCCAGCAGCCGACTCCCACATTCTCACGCGACGTGGCCCCAATCCTCCAGGCATCCTGCCAGGAGTGCCACCGTCCCGAGGACATCGGACCGATGTCGCTTCTCACCTATGAGGAGGCCCGTCCGTGGACGGCGCTCATCCGCGACCGGGTCGAGCGCCGCGTCATGCCGCCCTGGCATATCAACCGGACGATGGGCATCCAGGAGTTCGCCAACGACATCTCGCTCACCGACGCCGAGATCGCGACGATCATCGCGTGGGTGGACGGCGGTGCGCCGGAAGGGGATCCGGCCGACCTGCCCCCGCCGGTAGAGCGGCCGGATCCGGATAAGTGGGCACTCGAGGACGAGATGGGTCCGCCCGACCTCGTCGTCCGCTCGACGCCCTACACGGTCGTCGCGAACGGCCAGGACCAGTGGTGGACTCCAGCGATCCCCTTCGGGGGTCTCGAGGCGGAGACCTGGATCCGCGCCGCCGAATTCAAGCCCGCCTTCCCCCTCGGAAAGAAGGTCGTCCACCACGGCCACGCGACGCTGAGCCTGGAGGAGGGTGACGGCGGCCGGGGGACGAACGTAGCCCTGGCCCGCTACGGGGTCGGCAAGTCCTGGGAGATCTTCCCCGAGAGCACCGGCGTCCGGATCCCCGCGGGCCCCGGAGAAGTGCACTTCAACCTCCACTACTTTCCGATCGGCGAGGAGGTCGACGACGACGTTGTGGAGGTAGGGCTCTGGTTCTATCCGGAGGGGGAGGCGCCCGAGCTCGCTTCGGTGGGCGAGCAGCGCTTCCTCATCGACGGGACGAGCGCCACGGGGCCGCGGGCACGCGACCTGATCATTCCTCCCCACGGGACCCTTACTCTCGAGGGCACACATGTGCTCGACCGGCCGGCCGTAATCCACAGCTTCCGTCCCCACATGCACATGCGGGGCACCGGGATGACGCTCGAAGTCCTCTTTCCCGATGGGCGGAGGGAGCTTCTGAGCCATGTGGACAAGTACGACCACAACTGGCAGATCTCCTACCAGTACGCCGAACACGTGAAGCCGGTGCTTCCCGCGGGCACGGTGCTCCTCCTCCACTCGCTCTTCGACAACACCGCAAACAATCCGATCAATCCGGACCCGGACCAGTGGGTAGGGTTCGGGGCGCGCGGTGTGGACGAGATGTCCCATGCCTGGATCGGGATCACCTACCTGGACCAGGACGAGTACGACAGGCTGATCGCCACGCGGGGGTTAGCGCTACCCGAAACCGCCGGCGGCTGAGCCGCCGGTGGGCGACAGCCCCGGGCTCGTCGAGGTGCGCGGCGGGGTGCTTGCGGCACCACTCGCGCCCGCAGAATGATGTAGTCCCCGGGAGGGAGGTCCCTCACCGTGGCACGGTACCCTTGGAAGGAGTAGCCCGATGAATGTCCCCGTTCGCCTGTCCCTGCTGACTGTCGCGCTGGCCATCGCGGCGCCGAACGCGTCCGCGCGGTTCGAGCAGCCCCGCGCCGCCGCGCACTTCCGGCTCCTGGAGCCCGCCTCATGGCTGGTCGAGGACGAGCGCGGCGACCCGCAGAAGGCGGGACCGTGCGGAGGATCCAACAACGACTGGGGTGAGGAGAGCTACATCATAACCCCGGTCGAGGGGGGTTCGATGATCCCGCTCCGGGTGCGCGAGACGATCTACCACCCCGGTCACTACCGGGTCGCGCTCGCCGTGAACTCGCCGACCGAGCTTCCCCCGGATCCGGTGACGGAAACGATACCCTCCGACCGCGGGCCGTGGTCCGTCTCGGCGGAGATCCAGGATCCTGCGGTACCTCCTGTGCTGGCGGACGGCCTCTTCGAACACCACGAGCGGCCGGACGAGATCCAGACCTACGAGACCGAGATCCGGATCCCGAACATCAACTGCGACAAGTGCACCCTCCAGGTGATCCAGTGGATGGCCGACCACGCCTATAACAACCCGGGCGGATACTCGTACCACCACTGCGCGAACCTCGCCATCACCGCGAACCCGGACCTCCCTCTCGACACGAGCTGGCCGGAGCAGATGTAGTCCGCACCCCGCAGCCCTGCCGAAACCGGTCCGGAGGGGGAGCGCCCGAGCGCACTTCCTCTCCGGACAGCAGGAAAGCGTGCACACCGGTGATGTCGCCGGTGTGCACGCTTTCCATCCGGTGGTCCCCGTACGCGCCGGAGCCTCGGATTCTCCAGGCGGGCACGGCCATGGACCGTACCGCAGGCCGATTGGCAACCGGCATGTGCCGAATGCCGGGTTGATCATGGATCGTGTTCGGACATTGAAGGCTACCCAGCGTTCCGATCGTACCTGACGCCAGAGTGCTGGTCGTCGAGATGCAGATAGCTACTGTAGGGATGCCGATTGACGCGTAAATCTACGCTCTACAGGAGGTCGGCGACTCGGCTTCACGACGAGCCGTGCCGTGAGGCCCCGGCGGGCGGCACCGCACCGGAGCCGCCCGGAGCCTGAACACCTCGGCCGCTCGCCCGGGACCGCGTTGCCCCGGGCCGGCGGACTTGCCTGACCCCCGCCGGAAAAGCATCCTGAGCCTTGGAGACACCCCTTCCGGCCGTACTTCGCGACGCCCGACGGCTCCCGTGCGGACGGCTGGAACGCCGCCGACCCATCCACGAGGGAATTCCATGACACATCCACGTGCCACCGCCCTGCTCGGCTGCCTGGTCGGGGCTCTGCTCGCAAGCCCTGCCGGCACCCACGCCCAGAGCCTCGAGTTCGACGACGAGGGATTCCTGATCGCGAGCCCGGAAGATCTCATCCCGCCCGAGGGGGAGAGAGGCATCAACCTCGTCGGCGATCCCTCGGAACCTGGCCTCTACGTGGTCCAACTCACCTGGCCACCGGGAACCGGGAGCCGCCCGCACTACCACAACAACGCGCGCCACATCCAGGTTCTCAAGGGCACCTGGTACGTCGCGACCGGGGCCGCGGCGGACATCTACGACCCCGACAATATGATCCCCGTAGAGGAAGGGAGCTTCATCTACCAACCCCCCGAGGGGCATCACTACGACATGGCCAAGGACGAGGAGGTCGTCGTCAAGATCTGGGGGCTCGGGCCGGTCGTCACCACGCGGATCCCGCAGCCTGGAGACTTTGCCCGCGAGTAGGCAGCACAACCGCAGTACCGGAATCTGCGGTGTGGAGGGCCCGGTGCTCTCCGCACCGCGGCACACCCGGCCGGCAGGGCACGGGTGCCGCATCCGGGTCCGCAGACGGTCTCGTCACTCCGAGCGTCGTCGGGCCACCGGAGTTCAGCCACGCACCGATGCATGCGTGTCGGCCGTCTCCTCAATCAGGGCACACCGGCCCATGAGCATGCCGATCGGCTCGTCCTAGTCGAGCGACATCCCGACAGCGAGGATGCTGGCGTAGGCTCCGGCAAGCCGCTCCTGTGCGGCACCGGAGGGAGGACGAAGAGGAGGTTGCCCGGCCCGGTAGCCTGACTGTCGATCCTCCGGCCGCTGGAGTATTTCCCTCGAAAAAACATGGCCGAGCGGCGCTTAACCGACAGGGTGAGTTCGCAGTCCACCAGCGTCCACACCGCGATTCCGACGCCGACAGGATGGAGGAGGTCGCGTCAGCGCCTCGCACAACCCTTGCCCCGAACGCGAACCTGACGCCAGTAGACGCGCATGGAGGTCGCCTCCTTCCGGAAGGTGCGCTCCGGCCCGCCTTCGCTAGCGGAAACGCGAGGCCGGGAAGGTGCGCGGCTGCATCGCACGCAGCGGGATGGATGGCACAGGAATGTGGAGCTGACCCGTGAAGTGGCGGGACTCTACAGCGGAGACGATCCCCTTCGGCCGGCTCGAACCCGGAGGGGCGGCGCGCACTGTGACCCGTCAGGCATCCCGATCAACGGAGGCGTCGAAGGCAACGCCCCGCAACACGCAGGGCAGGGAGGGCCCCGGGGGTTCCCGGGCCAACAGCCGGACTCGGACCGGCGACAGGGTCCATGGTCGCTGCTGGACTCGAACCAGCGACCCCTACGATGTGAGCGTAGTGCTCTACCAGCTGAGCTAAGCGACCGATTCCCGCCCTATGTAGGACGGGCCTCCTACAAGTACCCCCACGGGGAATCGAACCCCGGTTTCCTGGCTGAGAACCAGGTGTCCTAGGCCACTAGACGATGGGGGCATCCACACCCTCGACCCGAGGGAGAGCAATGATAAGGATCACGCCGAGGGCGATCAACCCGCAGAGTGTCAAACCCATGTAGAAATGTCCGGGGGTGGTGCCGAATAGAAATATCCGCGACGAAACCCGGGGTCGGGAACCCAAGCGTCACAGCGCGCCGGCACTCTTCTTCGCATGAACGAGCCGATGCCGTGTCGCCGATCTCCCTCCAGCCTCTCGGCCACGTCGCACAACACTGGATCAATCGACATGCCTGCGTAGGCGGCAAGGCTGGTCTCCCACTGGGATCCGTGGCTGGAGACGCACGCCCAGTAGGTGCGCAGGAGAAGCTGCCCGATCCAGATCTTGCACTCGCCACACCGCTCGGAGTGGCGCTCGGGGCGGATCGCAAGCGCCCACCTTGATGGAGAGAAACGCGCAAGGCGCCACCCTGACAGACGCTACCCGCGCAGTCGCAGCCGGCGACGGTGAAGCACCGTCGCCGGAAGAATTCATTGTCCGGAGGCTCCGGAGGATTGACTCGGGGTCGACGCTCTTCCTTGGCGACCTGATGGCCCACCGACATCGTCTGCATCGCGGCAGGTGCTCGCCCTTCATGGACAAGCAGCAGCCGGGGCCGATCCCTCGCGGTCGGACCCCGTCACCGATGACGAGGTGCACGGCTTCCCCGCCATCTGCCCTGGTGGCACGCCCCGGGGTCACAGCTCTCCCTCCAGCACCCGGCAGATCGGGACACCGGTCGGTCCCAGCAGCTATAAGCCGGTTGGAGGATTCCGCCCGGAGAGCCCACCCCCGGTCCGGATTTGCTCTAGGAGCGTGCGGTCTGCGCACCACCTGATCGCCGCTCCCGCGCCGGCATCCCGCCGAGATGGAACCTATGCGGAGGAGGAGACAGCCGCCGCTCGGCGCGGCATCGGGAGGGTCCAGTCCTATCGCGAGCTACGGAGCCCGGCGCCGTAGCGCGCCGGGCCGCAAGGATACTTCGTCGGTGGCCGTGAGGAACGCGCGGATTCGGCGGAAGGCCTCTCCGTCGGTCAGGAGACCCTGGTGCGTCGGACAGCAGACCTCTTCGTTCCGCGCACCGGGCAGGATGGCGGAATCACTCGGGATCACCACCAGATCGAGGGGACTTCGAAGCGCCAGGATTTCGGGGGCATCCTGCGGCGGGGAAACCTTGTTCAGCCGTTCGAGAAACTCGCTTCCGGGCACCATCTCGGTTGCACCGTCGCCCCAGCCGAAGAGCGCCATTACCGTTCCCCTGTGAGGCGTAGCGAGAAAGACCACCCGCCTTACCCGCTGCTGCGTGTCCGACGCCAGGACGAGGCGGACCGCGAGGCCGCCCATCGAGTGCGCGACGATATCCACCTGGTCCTCACCCGTCTGTTCGAGCAACCGCGTGATCTCCTCGTCGATCTCCGCCGCATGCTCCCGGTTGCTCGCAAAGGCGTCCGAGAAAGTCAGCGCGGACACGTGGTCGCCCGGCCACCCCGAACCCGTCAAGCTGTCCCGAAGGGGTAGGAGGTCGGAGGCCGTGTCGCCCCACCCGGGGACAAGCAGCACCGGAACCTGGCCGGGGGGTGCCGGACCGGGCTCGTGCTGTGCGGCAGAGAGGAGGGGGAGCGGGAAAAGGGCGCCCGAGATCACGACCGCAAGTGCGCCGTTCCGCACCGAAGCGACCCGTCGTACGTGCATCGGAGTCTCCTCCGCCGTCAGGGTCTCCGGGTTTGCGGGGTTCCCCACGGGTTCTATCTTCAGCCGCCACCGCCCGGTTCGGGTGATCGCATCATGCTACACCGCCGGCAACCGGGAGATCGTGGCCGCAGATCGAACGGGTGGCCGCTCGCGCGGGGGCCCGGGTCCGGGCCGTCCCTTCCGGAACAGGAGTCCTCTTCGACATGTCGGGCGAGAGCGGGTCAAGACGATGGGCACTCATCCTCGGCGCATCAAGCGGCTTCGGCGAGGCGTGTGCCAGGCGGATGGCGGCCGGCGGATACCACATCTTCGGAGTCCACCTGGACCGCCGGGCGGGCCTTCAGCGTGTCGCCACGATCCGCGACGAACTCGAGGCCCTTGGAGCCAGGACTCACTTCTTCAACATGAACGCGGCCCATCCCGGCAAGATGGAGACCGCCCTGGACCGGATGAGCGAACAGGTGGACTCCGGCGAGGACATCGGCGTCCTCATGCACTCGCTCGCGTTCGGCACGCTCCGACCGTACGTGGGCGATGGAGCGGTCACGCCGGCACAGATGGACATGACCGTCCGGGTCATGGCGCACTCGCTTGTGGATTGGACGCGCGCCGTCGTCGACCGCGGTTTGATGGGTCCGAACGGCCGGGTCTTCGCCATGACGTCGTCCGGTTCGAACCGCGTGATACCATCCTACGGTCCGGTTTCGGCCGCAAAGGCAGCGCTTGAGTCCCACTGCAGGCAGCTGGCCTACGAGCTGGCTCCGCGCGGGATCACCGTCAACGCCCTGAGAGGCGGCGTGACGGACACGCCCGCCCTCCGCAAGATCCCTGGACACGAGGCACTTCTGGCCGGCGCCGTCGCGCAGAATCCGTCCGGACGGCTGACGACGCCGGAGGACGTGGCCGCCGCCGCCCTGGCGCTCTGTTCGCCCGACACCTACTGGATCACGGGCAGCGTGATCAATGTGGACGGGGGCGAAGAGATCACAGCCTAACGCCGGTCACCCGACCCGGCCGGCGCTGCAAGTCGGCGCTCGAGAGTCTCGATGGCTCCGTCGACCTGCGAGCGCGCGATCGTGAGGGGCGGCGTGATTGAGAGGACCTCACCCCGCTCGCCGGCCGGGAGCGCCAGGTACCCATCGCCCAAGAGCGTCTGGGCCAGCCGTACGGCCGGACCGGGATCGGACCGGCCACCCGATCCGCTGCTCAGCTCGACGCCCAGAAAGAGGCCACGGCCGCGAACCTGCCTCACGCCGGGAATTCCCCTGAGCGCGTCTGCGAGGAGCCCACGGAAGCGTTCTCCCTCGGTTCTCGACCGGGCCGCCAGCTCCTCCTCGTCTAACACGTCGAGGAAGGCGAGCGAGGTGGCGCAGGAGAGCGGATGGCCGAGAAAGGTGGAGGTGTGGAGCGCTTCCCCGCCGGAGCGCGGCCAGCTGTCCATCGTCTCGGCCGATCCGAGACAGCAACTCAGCGGGAAGCCACCCCCGAGAGCCTTCCCGAGGCAGATGAGATCGGGAACAACCCCTTCGTCCTGCCATGCGAATGGTGATCCGGTCCGGCCGAATCCCGTGAAGATCTCGTCGAACACGAGGACGGCCCCGGCCTCCCGCGCCCGCTCTGCGACCCCGGCGAGGAATCCGGGCGGCGGGACGCGGACGCCAGCCCTCCCCTGGATCGGCTCGACGATGACCGCACCGGTCCGCTTGTTACGGCTGCGCACACGCCGGATCGCCTTCTCGAGCGCATCGAGACACCGCTCCCGCTCATCATCCGGGTCTCGCAGCGGGTCCGGAAAGGGAACGAAGGAGACCGCCTCCCGGAGGCGGCTGACGAACGGAGTCCGGAAATCCCGGCGACTGGTGGCGGCGAGTGCGCCGAGGGTCAGGCCGTGGTATCCGCCCTCAAAGGCGATCACCCCCACCCGGCCCGTCGCCAGCTGGGCAGTCTTGAGCGCGATCTCCACGGACTCGGCACCGGCGGAGGCCAGGACGCCACGGGCCTCCTCCCAAGGAGCGAGGCGGACCAGGCGCTCAAGCAGACGCACCTTGAGGCCGGAGGGGTGCACGTCGCCCATCCCGTGGGCGAGTCTCGCCACCTGATCCCGGGCCGCAGCCACGATAAGCGGATGCGAGTGGCCCGCCGCCGCAACACCGAAAGCCGCGGTGAGATCGACGTAGAGGTTCCCGTCCACGTCCCGGACGTTGGCCCCCCTGGCCTCCTCCCAGAACACGGGGAACGACTCCCCCACCCAGGTGACGTTGCGGGACTCGGAGGCGGCCAGCCGCCCGGCAAGGACCCGGGACCTCGGGCCGGGAGGCCGCGTCCGGAGAGCGGGCGCGAGCGCTCCCGGCCCGGCCATATCGCTGCTACCTGTTCGCGCGAGAGACCGGTTCGGCACGCTCTACGGCTCCCCGCCAAGTGTGCGCGGGGTCCCGGCAGCCTGGCCCGCATGTTGGGCCACGGCCCCACGCCCGGACGGACGGCAACTGCGGCGGTCCGGAAGGGGGGCCGCCGTCCGGGGCTCCGGAGCCGGCCTCGCCGGCCCGATAGACACTTCGGAGCGACGCCCGGCGTCCGGAGGAGCATGAGTTCTGCGTGAAGCCCGTCGCATCTCTCCGGGGTGCCCCGCGACCGCATGCACCGCCCGTGACTTCCGTCGGGCGCAGGAGCGCGGACGATCGACCCCGGAGGAGTGCGGGCGCCTACATCGCGGCCCCAACCTTGCCGGTCTGTCGTGGACAGGCGGATACGCCCGTTGTCGAATGGTCGTGCGGCGCCCGGCAACACGAGCGCTTGAGGTTGCGGGCCGGATCGGGGGGTCGACCGTGAAGATGAACAGGACACTCTGGACCCTGCAGGCGCTCCTCACGCTCGCCTTTCTCGGCGCCGGCGGGATGAAGCTGGCCACGCCGGCATCTGAAATCGCGACCCAGTTCCCGTGGGCCGAGAACCTTCCAGCGTGGTCACCGAGAGTGATCGGGGCGCCCGAGGTGGCCGGGAGTGTCGGACTCATCGCTCCCCAAGCCACCGGGATCGCATCGCTACTCACACCCGCAGCCGCAGGCGGACTCGGGCTCACAATGGTGGGAGCCGCGCTCCTGCACCTGACCCGCGGCGAATTCGCGGAGATGATCCCCAGCCTCGTGCTCCTCGGGATGTGCCTCTTCAGTAGCGCGCAGGCGGCTGAAGGGCCATCCACTCCGGAAGGGAGGCTGACCCACCTCCCCACAGTCGGACCGGGGCATCCGCTCGGCGGCCGGTCACCGACAACCCGCCGCCCTAGCACTCGGGCACATTGACGGCCAGGCCTCCGAGAGACGTCTCCTTGTAGATGGTCTGCATGTCCCGCCCGGTCTGTCGCATCGTCGCGATCACCTGGTCCAGCGACACGATGTGCGTTCCGTCCCCGCGCAGGGCGATGCGCGCGGCGCTCACGGCCTTGGCCGACGCCATCGCGTTCCGCTCGATGCAGGGGATCTGCACGAGGCCCTTCACCGGGTCGCACGTCAGCCCGAGGTTGTGCTCCATGCCGATCTCGGCGGCGTTCTCGACCTGCGCGCTGCTCCCTCCCAGTGCCGCGGTGAGGCCACCCGCTGCCATCGAGCACGCAACGCCGACCTCTCCCTGGCACCCCATCTCCGCGCCCGATATCGAAGCGTTCTCCTTGTAGAGGATCCCGATCGCCGCAGCGGTCAGGAGGTACCGGATGATGCCCTCGCTGCCGGCCCCGTCGCAGAACTCAAGGTAGTAGTGGCCAACGGATGGGATGATCCCGGCCGCGCCATTCGTGGGGGCCGTGACCACACGTCCGCCCGCGGCGTTCTCCTCGTTCACAGCGAGAGCGTACGCGCTCAGCCACTCCAGCACGTTCCTCTCCCGCGGTTCCGCGGCCAGAGCCAGGTAGAGGTCCGGTGCCCGCCGCTTCACGTTGAGGCCGCCGGGGAGGGTGCCGGTCGCGGCGAACCCCCGGCGCACGCACGCCTCCATCACCTTCCAGATTTCAAGGAGGCCCTCCCTCACCTCCGCCCGCGAGCGCCATATCTCCTCGTTGGCGAGAACGAGCCGGTCAATCACTCCCCCCGCGTTTTCAGCCATCGCGAGGAGCTCGGCCGCTGTCCGGAAAGGATAGGGGACCCGGGCGGTCTCCTCTTCGCGTGGCGGGCTATCGATCTCGTCCGCCCGGAGGATGGCACCTCCACCGACGGAGTAGTAGTCGCGAGAGCACCGCCCGCGGCCCGCCTCAGCAGTAAATCGGAGTCCGTTCGGGTGTGCGGGAAGGGTCTCGCCGGGATGGAACACGAGGTCGCTTGTCTCCTCGAAGTCCACCTCGTGGTGACCGAGGAGGCGGATCCTGCCCTCGCGGCGGATCCTCCGGACCGAAGGCCCGACCGCATCCGGATCGATCCGGTCAGGGAGCGCCCCCTCGAGACCCATCAGGATCGCGCGGTCCGTTCCGTGACCCAGCCCCGTGAGCGCGAGCGACCCGAAGAGATCACACCGCACCCGCACGGTCTGCCGGAGGAACCCGTCTGCCTCAAGCTCCAGTAGAAAAGCGCGGGCAGCCCGCATCGGCCCGACGGTGTGCGAGCTCGAGGGACCGATCCCGACCTTGAAGATGTCGAAGACGCTGATCATCGTTTCTGCTTTCGACCGTTTGCCGCTGCCGGCCACGGGCGACTTCCCGGATACCTCGGCCCGGCCCGCTCCCAGGCCACGTGTTTCGGCTGCCGGAGACGCCGAGGACACACATCCCGCCCCCACTGTAGTCTACTGGCGAGGGGAGCCCGGGGGTCCACGACGCATCCGGAGACGCCCATCCAACGATCCAACGGGCGCCGGATGGCCCCGGGTCACGCCTCCGGTCCGGGTTCGTCTAGGCCAGCCTCCTTCAGGAACGCCTCCTCATTCCATACTTCGACACCGAGCTCGCGGGCTTTCGCAGCCTTCGCGCCCGCCTTCCTCCCGACGATCAGGACGTCCGTCCCGCGGGTCACCCCGGATGTGACACGCCCGCCGGCCGCCTCCACGATCTCTCTCGCGCGGTCGCGCCGCATCGAGCTGAGGGTGCCGGTGATCGCAAACCGTTTCGCTGCCCAGCGACCGGCCGGCGCTTCCGGAGGGGGCGGTGCGGTGAGCCTTTCCATCCGGCCGAAGAGAGCACGGACCGAGCCCGCCGTGCGGTCGTCGTGGAGGAAGGCTTCGATCTCGCCGGCCATCTTGGGGCCGATCCCCGGGACCTCGGCAAGAGCCTCGGGATCAGCCTCGAGAAGCGCCTCGAGACGCTGGAAGTGCGCCGCCAGATCGGCTGCCACACTTCTTCCCACACCAGTGATCCCGAGCCCGAAGAGGAAGCGCCGGAGTTCGGTGGCCCGGCGCTCCTGAATGGATCGCACGAGATTCGCCGCCGACGTCTCGGCGAACCCGGGGAGCTCCGCGAGCTCCGTCTCGGTCAGGTCGAAGAGGTCAACGAGCTCCCCGACGAGGCCGCGGTCGACGAGCACCGAAGCCGTCTCCGCTCCGAGCCCCGCGATATCGAGACCGTGCCGTGATGCGAAGTGGACGACCCGGCCCCGGAGCTGGGCCGGGCACCCGAACCGGTTCGGGCAGAAGGTCCCGGGGCCGGACGCGACGACGGGCGTTCCGCAACTCGGACAGCTGTCGGGCATGGGGAAGGGCGGGCTCCGGTCGGCCCGCTCCCCGTCCAGGACCTCGACCACCTGCGGGATCACATCACCGGCGCGCTGGACCCGCACGCGGTCGCGCTCACGGATATCCTTCCGGACGAGCTCTTCCCGGTTGTGGAGGCTCGCTCTCGAAACCGTGACGCCGCCGACCTCGACGGGAAGCAGGAGCGCTACCGGGGTGAGCGCCCCCGTCCGGCCCACCTGCACCGCGATGCGGTGGATCCGGGTGATCTCCTTCCGCGGCTCGAACTTGTACGCGAGCGCCCAACGCGGGTGATGCGACGTTGCCCCAATCTCGGCCCGCGCCGCGAGATCATTCAACTTGATGACGATCCCGTCGATCTCGTAGTCGAGGGCGTCCCGGTCCTCCGCATAGCGCGCGTGGTACGCAAGGATTTCCTCCACTCCCCGGACGGACCGGATCCGGCTGGGGACGCGAAACCCCCAGTCCCCCAACGCCTCGAGCACGCTGTCGTCGGTGTCGAAGGCGATGCCCCGGACCTCGAGCACGTCGTAGACGAAGCAGTCGAGTGGGCGCTCCGCCGTGATTCCCGAATCCAGCTGCCGGATCGCCCCGGCGGCTACGTTGCGCGGATTCGCATACGGTCGCGCGCCACCCTCCACAAGACGCTGGTTCAGCCCCTCGAAGCTTGAGAGCGACATGAGCACTTCTCCCCGCACGGCAAGCCGGGACGGAGCGGGACGGACCCCTGTCCAGAGACGGAGCGGGACGGACCGGATCGTCCGGATGTTGTCGGTCACGTCCTCGCCGACCCGTCCGTCGCCACGGGTCACCGCACGGCGGAGGACGCCGTCGGCGTACACGATCTCGATCGACACGCCATCGAGCTTCGGCTCGAGAACGTATCCGACCGCGTCGCGTTCGGTGGCGCCCCGCATCCGCTCGTCGAAACGACGCACGTCGGCCTCCTCCTGCGTCGAATCGAGCGAGAGCATCGGCGCGGCGTGCTCCACCGACGGGAGATCCGGCCTCGGAGGAGCACCCACACGCTGCGTCGGTGAATCCCCGGTCACGAGCTCGGGGAACGCCTTCTCGAGCTCCGTCAACCGGAGATAGAGCCGGTCGTACGCCACATCGGAGATCTCGGGCTCCCCGACCGAGTGATAGAGGTGGTCGTGCCGCCGGATCTCCTTCCGGAGTGCGCGCACCTCCTTCTCCGGCTCGAGCGCCGAAGGATCCCCGACCACCCGCTCACTCATGGTCCGTAGCCCTGTACTCCGGTAATCAGGTCTCGTGAGGCGTGTCGCCGTCGGGCGGGGGCGCCCCCGGCCGGCCCGCCGAAAACTGGGCCCGGAGGGAGGCAATGCGGAAGCCCTCCACGGCGCCGCCCGGCGCCTTCCTGCCGGGGCCCGGATGCGCCCGGGCGAACACGCGGCCAGCCAGAACACCCCGAGGCGGGAGCACGTTCCATCCACCCTGCAACATGAGAGGCCACGACGAACCGAAGAGTACCGGCCCGCCGGTCGGCTCGACCAGTGCAGGCTGTCGGCACTGCAGCCTCCCCGGGGTGCTCCCCCGGAGGATGGC
>JAAXGI010000102.1 GCA_012267505.1 Gemmatimonadota bacterium | reverse complement strand
AGTTGTCGGGTCCGAGCGGGATGTCGAGCACCTCTTCAGTGTTCACGTTCCAGTAACCGAACACGAGATCGTACGTGCCGTCGGGATTCGGCTGCCACCCCTCGAAGAAGGGCACGACGGGGCCGCCCGACGGACGGAGAAACTGCAGGTTGAACTGGTGTCCGCCCGTATTGGCCACCCTCGGCTGGCCGGTGAGCGGGGTCCATTGGGCGGCGGCCGCCCCCAGGGTGAGGCAGAGAAGGGTCGCGACCTTTCGACGCACGCTCCAGGCACCCCCCGGTTCGGTTCCCCGCCCGCGGAGCCCGATCCCGAAACCCGCGGCCAGCGGGCACTGGCGCACGGGATGGTACCGGGCCCGATGCCGCCCGGCAAGCATGGGGGCCGCTCCCGGTCCTAGCGTTCGAGGAGGCGGATTCCCCCGCCGAACACGGTGGCTCCGATCGGGATGCGGGGACCGGTCCGGGTCATCGTCTCCATGTCGAAGTTGACCATGTCGTGGCTCGATTCGTTCATGACGTGGAGCGTCCGGCTGTCGGGCGAGAAGACCGGAAAGCCGTGTCCTGAGTCCTCGCCTTCCGGGCTGATCTGGAGGGAGGCGAGGATTTCCCGGGTGCGCGTGTCGATGACCGAGACTTCCGGGCCGTGCGTCGAGGCCGCCAGACGCCCGTCGGGGGAGACGGCGGTGCGTCCGGCCCCCGGCACGCGGGGCCGGATCACGTCGATGACCTCGTCGGTGCGCGTGTCGATGACGGTGACCGATCCGTCCCCGTCCCCATTCACCCACGCCTCTCCGTTCGGCCCGCCGAAGGCGACGCCGGTGGGCCGGCTTCCCTGGTGGAGCCGGATGACCCGCAGGATCTCGTCCGTAGCGGTGTCGAGCACGACCACCCGGAAGTCGCGGGTGGGATAGTAGAGCTTCCCGTTGGACGGGTGGACGGCGAGGTGGTTGCCCGCGCTCACGGTGTCGATCTTCCGGATCTCACCGGTCCCGGTGTCGTAGAGCACGATCCCGGGCACCTCGGCGAACTGCACCGTGATGTAGAGCTTCCTCCCGTCCGGGGTCAGCGCGAGGCCGTGCGGATCGCTTGAGGTGGACTCCCGCTCCCCGATCCGCGCGAAGCCCCGGACCTCGGGTGGCCGCGAGAAATACGGCGACTCGATGACCCCCGTCTGGGTAAAGCTCTCAAGGTCGAGTATGACCACCTGCTTCGCATACGGGATGGAAATGTACGCCGTCGCCTGGTCCGGCGTGATCACGCCCTCGTGGGCTTCCCCATACCATTCGCCCGGCACGAAGAACTCCTGGAGGATCTCACCCGTGACCGGGTGGACCTCGGAGACCTTGTTGTCGATGTGGCTGACCGCGATCACCGTGTAGTCCTGGGCCGCGGCGGGGTCGGCGACGAGCAGCGGGAGGCAGAGGAGGAGTCTTTTCATGGTCGGAGCTCGCGGCTGCCGGTCAGCGGATGCGCCGCGCCGGAGGCTGGCGGGGCGTCGGGTCGTATCCCTCAGTAGAGTATGGCCCCGCGCCCCCGCCCGCGCGAGGTGTCTTCGGGGCGGAGAGGGCCCCGGACGGGAGCGCACCCGCGGCGGCGCGGCGGGCCGCGCCCGCCGGAGATGACGAGAGGCGGCCGCGGGAACCTCCTCCTGCCGGGCCGGTGCTTGGCCTCCCGGGTTCGCCTCTCCATCTTTCCCGGAGAACCGTGCGTCCGTGATTTCCACATGCGGAGACGTCGTCGATGATCGGAGTCGGTGAGATCCTCCTGCTGGTCGTGGCCTTTCTCTTCGCGGGCGGCGTGGCGCCGAAGCTTGTCCGGTGGCTCTTCCTCCGGAAGGCTGGCGGGTCGAAGCAGTTGCTCTGGGAGCTGGCCAACTGGCTCCGGGAGAGTCCCGGCCGTTCATCCTCCGGAGTGGACACGCCGCCCGAGTCTCCTGTCAGAGGGGAGGATCCCGACGCGCGCCGCGGATAGCCGCGGGCGCCGTCGGGTCGGACGGCTGTTTGGCGCCGCGGGCGGGCGCAAGCCCTCCGGGGAGGGGATTTCCGCCGGATTTTCGCGTCCGCTCCCTCTCCCGGGCCGTGTTTGACAGCGCTTCGCGCACCGCCGTACGTTTCAAGGTCTCACAGCCGTTGGATTTGGGCAGGGCCGTCCCGGCGGGACGGATGTGGCGTTGCCGTCGCGCAGCGCGTGCGAGGTATAGAGATGCGTGACCACTCAGGATCCCGACGCGCCTCGATTCCGGCATTCGTCATGGGCGTCGTCGCCGCCGGTGCCGTCTTCTGGGGCGCGTGGGCTGCAAGTGCGTCGGACCGCGGGCTTCCGGCTGCCGCCAGTTTGCAGGCACGCTTTCCCGTCGCTGCCGCCGTCCATGGCACCGTCGGCCAGGACACCACGGACGCCGGGGTCGTGCTCGACCGGTACTGCGTCGTCTGCCACAACCAGGCCGCTGGCACGGCGAACCTCGCCTTCGACACGCTGGATGCCGGGCGTCCGGAAGCGCACCCGGCGACGTGGGAGAAGGTGATCACGAAGCTCCGTACGGGCTCGATGCCTCCGAGCGGGATGCCGCGCCCCGACCGGGCCACCTACGACGCGGTCGCGGGCCGGCTCGAGCGTTCGCTCGATGCGACGTGGGCGGAGGCTCCGTATCCGGGACGGATCAGTGCGATCCACCGCCTGAACCGCACGGAGTACAACAACGCGATCCGCGATCTGCTCGCGGTCGATATGGATGTGCGCGACCTCCTGCCGGGAGACGAGACCGCGGACGGGAGCTTCGACAACATCGCGGCCTCCCTCACGATCAGCACCGCCCACCTGGAGCGGTACGGCTCTGTTGCACGGCAGGTCACCCGCCTCGCCACCGGCCTGCCGCCCCGGGGGTCGGATTTCAAGATCTTCCGCGTCGACGAGCTGCTGAAGCAGGCCGATCTCATGAGCGAGGATCTTCCCCTGGGGTCCCGGGGCGGGATGGCCGTCCGCCATCATTTCCCGGCGGATGGGGAATACGTCATCCGGGTGAACCTGACCGCGAACTATGCCGACTACCTGAAGGGTATGGGCTGGCCCCAAGAGATCGAGTTCCGGCTCGACGGCGAGCTGCTCGACCGTTTCACCGCCGGTGGCGGGGCGCTCGAGTACCGTCCCGCGGCAGCCAGCTACGAGGGGGCCGGCACGCCGGGCTTCCAGGGGGACTGGGAGTGGGAGGAGTACATGATCGGGGTGGCCGACGACCACCTCGAGGTGCGGACGTTCATCACCGGCGGTCCCCACATCGTGGGCGCCTCGTTCCCCATGTACATGTGGGAGTCCGAGAGCCTTCTCCCGCAGCCGCCGCTCCGGGAGTGGGGAAAGACGCTGAAGGACGACGCCCGCTACATGGACTATCAGGGGGTCAACGACCTGATCATCGAGGGCCCCTTCGGGATCTCTCCCTCCGTCGCCGACACGCCGAGCCGCCGGGAGATCTTCACCTGTGTGCCGGAGACTGAGGCCGGGGAAGCCTCCTGTGCAGCCGAGATCATCGGGCGGATGGCCCGGCGCGCCTACCGGCGGCCGGTGACCGAGGGGGACCTCGGCAAGCTCATGCCCTTCTTCCGGCAGGGCCGGGAGGACGGGGGCAGCTTCGAGGCCGGCATCCAGTTCGCGCTCGAGCGCATCCTCGTCGATCCCGCCTTCCTCCTCCGGGTGTACCGGGATCCTCCGTCGACGGGCGACCCCTACCGGCTGAGCGATCTTGAGGTGGCGTCCCGGCTCTCGTTTTTCCTCTGGAGCAGCATTCCGGACGAGGAACTCCTGGATGTCGCCGAGGCGGGCGGGCTTGCCGACCCGTCCGTCCTGCGCGGGCAGGTCCTCAGGATGATTGCCGACCCGCGCGCCGCCGAGGCGCTCACGGAGGGGTTCGCGAGCCAGTGGCTTAACCTCCGCGTCCTCGAGGACAAGGTGGCCGATGAGGACCTCTTCCCCTCCTTCGACCACAATCTCCTCGAGGCGATGAGGCTCGAGACGGAGATGTTCGTCTCGAGCACGATCCGCGAGGACCGGAGTGTCCTGGACCTCCTGCGGGCCGACTACACCTACATGAACGAGCGTCTGGCCCGCCATTACGGGATCGACGGCGTCTACGGCAGCCGGATGCGGCGCACCACCTTCCCGAACCCCGACGAGCGGGGCGGGATCCTCGGACACGCCGGGCTGCTCGCGCTCACGGCGTACCCGAACCGGACATCCCCGGTCCTCCGCGGGAAGTGGCTCCTCGACAACATCCTCGGGACGCCGGTGCCGCCCCCGCCCCCGAGCGTGAACACGGACCTCGAGACCGTCGCCGTTTCCCCCACCGCGACGATTCGTGAGCGGATGGCGCTCCACAGGACGGATCCGGTGTGCGCGAGCTGCCACTCCGTGCTCGATCCCCTCGGCTTCGCCCTCGAGAGCTACGACGCTGTGGGCGCGCTCCGGGCCCATGATGCGAAGGGCAACCCGGTGGACAATTCGGGGATGTGGCCAGGCGGCACGCAGGTAGACGGGCTCGCCGGACTTCGAGCCATGCTTCTCGACCGCCGGGAACAGTTCGTAAGGACGCTCACGACCAAGCTGATGTCCTACGCGCTCGGTCGTAGCGTCGAATACTATGATCAGCCGGCCATCCGAAGGATCGTCAGCGCCGCTTCGGCGCGCGACTACGTCTGGTCGGAGGTCGTTGCCGGGATCGTCGCGAGTCCCGGCTTTCTGATGCGGGCGCCGTCGGAATAGACGGCGCCGAGGTTCGCTCGAATCAGGAGACGCGCAGGATGACCATGCTCATCGGGAAACCGCTATCTCGCCGGACGGTCCTCAGGGGCGTAGGGGCCACCATCGCTCTCCCCTTCCTCGAGGCGATGTCGCCCACCCGGTTCGGGCTTCGCGCCCAGGCGCGCCAGAGCCCCGCGCACCGGTTCCAGACGATCTACGTCCCCAACGGGATGGCGATGGAGTACTGGACGCCGAAGGGGCTCGGCCGCGATTTCGAGTTCTCGCCCATCCTCGAGCCGATGTCCTCCTTCCGCGACCAGATGCTCGTGATCTCGGGGATGGACGGCACCTGGAGCGGAAACCACGCGGGAGCCTCGGGCTCCTTCCTGACCGGGACGACGCGGGGCGGGCGGAACAATACGGAGACGCTCGCCGAGGTATCGGTCGACCAGATCCTCGCGCGGGCGTTCGAGAGGGAGACGCAGGTCGCCTCGCTCGAGATCTCGATGGACAAGCCGGCCAACGCGGGCGTCTGCGACCTCACGCTCAACTGCGTCTACACTCATACGCTCTCCTGGCGGACCGCCACGCAGCCGCTCCCGATGGAGTCGAATCCGAGGGCCGTCTTCGAGCGCCTCTTCGGGGACAGCGGGAGCACGGAGCGCGCAGTGAGGGAAGAGCGGCTCAGCCAGCAGCGCAGCATCCTCGACTCGGTCCGGGAAGAAGTGGCCGCGCTCAAGCGCGAGCTCGGTCCGCAGGACAATCTGAAGATCGACGAGTACACTGAGGCTGTGAGGGACGTCGAGCGCCGGATCCAGATGGCCGAGGAGCAGATCGACGTCGAGCTGCCCTTCTTCGAGGCGCCCGAGGGTGCTCCCGCATCCTACGAGGACCATATGGAGCTCATGTTCGACCTGCAGCTCCTCGCGTTCCAGGCCGACCTCACCCGGGTCAGCACCTTCATGCTCGGCAAGGAGCAGAGCGCCCGGCCGTTCCCGCAGATCGGCGTGCCGGACGCGCACCACCCCCTCTCGCACCACAACAACGTGCCCGAGCTCGTCGAGAGGATGTCGAAGATCAACCGCTACCATGTGGAGCTCGTGAGCCGCTACCTCCAGAAGCTCCGCGAGACGCCGGACGGGGACGGCTCGCTCCTCGATCACACGACGGTCCTCTACGGCGCGGGCATCTCGAACAGCACACGGCACTCCCCGATCGACCTCCCGGTGGTGCTGGTCGGTGGCGGAAACGGCCGGTTGAACGGTGGCCGGCACCTCCGCTACGACGATTCGCCCGTGATGGCGAACCTCCTCGTGACACTCCTCGACAAGTTCGACGTGCCGATCGACCGGGTCGGGGGGAGCACGGGCCGGCTCGAGATCGACACGCTCGCCGAGATGTAGGGCCGGGGCCGGGACGATGGTATCGCGTCGCTGGCGGGGCGGGGTGCTCGCGCTCGGGCTCGCGCTTCCCCCCGCCGGGACCGCTTCTGCGGACCAGGATCTGCCCCCGCTCCTGGCTGCTGCCAGGGCGGCCGATGCGGGGGCCGTGGGCGCGCTCGTCGAGGACGGAGCAGACCCACACGTCCGGGCGGCGGACGGCGCGACCGCCCTTCTCTGGGCGAGCTACCGGGACGATGTCGAGAGCGCGACGATCCTGATCCGGGCCGGTGCGGATGTGAATGCGGCGAACGATCTCGGCGCGACGCCGATCTGGGCCGCGAGCCGGAACGGGAGCCCGGAGATGGCCGGCGTGCTCCTCGCTGCGGGGGCCGATCCCGACATCCCGCTCCGCCTGGGCGAGACGCCGCTGGGCACGGCGTCACGGTCCGGGAACGCCGCCGTCGTGCGGATGCTTCTCGAACGCGGGGCAAGCGTCAATGTACGAGCCGCACGCGGACAGACCCCGCTCATGTTCGCGGCGGCCCAGCGGCACGCGGATGTCGTGACGGTCCTCCTGGAATACGGCGCGGATGTGAACGCGGTCTCCGACACCTGGAACCAGCTTACCGCCCAGTCCCCCCACTCCCATCCCGAGCACCAGAAGTGGATCCTTCACGGCGGCAACACCGCGCTGATGTTCGCCGCCCGCTCCGGTGACCTGGCGTCGGCCCGCCACCTGGTTGCGGCCGGAGCCGATGTGGATGCGCCGTCGGCGTGGGGGCTCACCCCCCTCGCGCTTGCCGTCTACGGGGATTTCGGGGACCCCTTTCTCGTGCGCGAGCAGACGACGGACCTGATCGTGGAGTTCGCCCGGGACCGGATCCTCCCCGGAGAATTCTTCGCGCTCGCCGAATTCCTCCTCGAGGCGGGTGCCGATCCGAACGCGGGCGCGCACCGCTTCACGCCGCTCATCGCCGCCATCCTGCATCAGAACGAGGAGACCGTTCGGCTTCTCCTCTCCCACGGCGCCGACCCGAACCTCCCTGTCGGAGACTTCACGCCGCACCAGCGCGGCTCGACCACGGACTTCTTCATCCACAGGGCGTCCGTGGGAGCGAGTCCCCTCTGGATGGCAGCCCGCTTCAGCACGCCCGGAATCGTCGGCCTCCTTCTTGAGAGCGGAGCCGATCCCCACTTCGTGCATCGCGGCGTCTACTGGGGGGGCGGCCGCGGCGGAAATCTCTCCCCGCGTCAGGAGGAGAGCACCACCACGCTCATGGCGGCGCTCCAGATGGGCACGGGCCGCTGGTGGACGGTGTTGCGGCCGGACGAGGAGAGCATCCTCGAGACCGTCGGCCTCCTGGTCGGCGCCGGGGTCGATCTGAACGCCACGGGAAGCGCGCTCAATGCCGGTGTCCGGGGGGCGGCCACGGCGCTCGAGGCGGCTGCGGCGCTGGAGCTTCGGTCTGTCGCCGACTTCCTCGCGGGAGCCGGAGCCCTCACTGCCGAGCAGATCGAGGCACGCTAGACAAGAACAGGCGCGTTTGCCTGGGTCGGCAGGATTCGGCGCACCTAACTGGCCATAGCTTCCGCGGCATCATCGATCAGCTGGCCCCCCGCTCGTCGCCAATACCACGGAGTTGGTTGAGTATGGAGCCACCTTCCAGTTGCGTACCAAGCGACGCCTTTGCAGCAACGGTGCTTCCAACGAAAAAAAATCGATCACGAGTGCGGCCTCCTCGGGGCTCAGCCCAACGAGCAACTCCTGGGTGAACGGGATGAGGTGCTCCCCGTCCTCCCCGTGACCTCTGAGGGGCGTCGCCGACTTCAGGTCGCGCACCTCGCGGAACCGCCCCACTTCCCGGCCCTGCGTCGTGACGACCGAGATGCCGGAGAGCCGGTGGTGGAGGATCTCCTGCTCCTCCAAGGGCTCGGTCTTGGGGAAGGGGCTGAGAAGCCAGCGGTCGCGTAGCGCCCCGTCCTGGTCCCAGCGCCTCTTGGACAGGACGGGGAACCCCCTACGGTGCGGACGGTTTTCCGCGGTCCGGAGAGCCGGCGGCGCGCATTCGGGTACTCCCTCCCGCCCCGCCGGTCAGAGCTGGAAGAGCCGGGTGACCTTGACGACGAGTCCGCGGGTGTCCAGCCGTGTCCGGCGGCCGAGGACATCCGTGTCCCGGTCCTCGGTGTAGACGAGGAAGAGCTCGCTGCCGGGCGCCCATTCCCATCTGAGGCGGACGTTCGTGCTGAAGGTGTCGCTTCCCGCGTTGTACTGGAGGAGGCCGCTCACGAAGGCGCGGGGCGTCATCGTGTAGGTGATTCGGGTGACGGCCACATGGCGCCCGAAGTGGCCTTGGGGCAGGTCGATCCAGTTGAACGAGATGCTCGGTTCGAGCGAGAGCTGCGGGTGAATCGTGATCCATCCCTGGCTGATCCCGAGCGAGTTGATCTCCCCGTCGTAGTAGCTCCCCCGGCGAACCGAGAGCCTCCCCTGGACAGGGCGGTTCGGCCCCATGAAGTAGCTTGCCTGTACATCCCGGAACGAGTAGCGCCCGACCCCGATAGTTGCCCCCGAGATCCACTCGTCCTGGACCAGGTTCTCGTAGGAGTCGGTGAACGTGAAGGTGAACTGGTCGCTGTTCTCGAACTCGACCCGGAGATCGCCGCTGCGCTGACGGCTCTCGAGGAACCCCACCTCGTCGTTCTCGAAGTACTGGAGGCCCGGCTGCAGGCTGATCTGGCGGATCGACGAGATGGACTCCGTCCGCGGGCTGAACCGGGCGCTCGCCGACGATTGGCGGAAGCCTTTCCTTCGGATGAACCCGATCTCGGGGTTGAAGTCGTCTCCGACCACGAGGTGGCCGAGCTGGAGGCCCCACTCGTCCGCGTTGTACGCGAATGCGCCGCGGTAGCTGGCGTCCAGTCCGTCGAGGCCTGCAGTGCGGGTCTTCGCGTAATACGTCTGGAGCGATGTCTCGTCGTTGAAGGCGAAGACACCGTCGAGGCCCCAGGCCTGGTTCGAGCCCTCGGCCACGACGGACTCGGAACGGTTCTGGTAGATGACACCGACGCTGCTCCGGGAGAAGACGTCGCGGGCAAGCCTGAGGACGGTGAAGTTCGTGGACTCGGCGTCGATGCTCGGGAGGTCATCGGTCTGCATGTTCACCATCCCGACGTCGAACGAACCCACCTTCCCCGTCAGGCGTGCCCCCCCGAGGATCGGGATCTGGTGGCCGTCCTGGAGACCGATCTGGCGGCTGTAGAACATCGTCGGAACCCCGCCGCCTCCACCGCCGCCGCCTCCACCGCCGCCCCTCGGTGGGCCGCCGCCTCCACCGCCGCCGCCCGGCGGACCCCCACCACCGCCCCGGGCGCCGAAGTCGAAGATCCCCCGGCTCTCGAGGAAGAACTCCCGCTTCTCTGGGAAGAAGAGGCTGAAGCGCGTCAGGTTCACCTGCTGCTCGTCGACCTCTACCTGCGCGAAGTCTGTGTTGTAGGTGAAGTCGGCCACGAGGTTCTCGGTGACGCCCCACTTGACGTCTAGGCCCGCGTCCGCGTGGCCATCGTTCCGGACCGCCGGATCGACGCCCATGTCCGTCCTGAGGCCCGAGGTCGCGAATGGCTTGACCTCGAGTTCCCGGCTCGGAGGCGGAGCCTCGATCCCGACGAGCGTTCCGTACATCGAGACCCTGCTCGATGAAGGGCCGCCCATCCTCCCGACCGAGAGCGGAAGCCAGGTGAGGTGGTTCCACTCGTTCCGCCTCCAGACCGTCCTGCGCATCTGGATGCCCCATACCTGCTCCCGCCCGGGACGGTAGCGGAGGGACCGGAAGGGGATGGCCATTTCCACCGTCCACCCCTGCTCGAAGCGTCCCGTCTGTATCTCCCAGATAGGGTTCCAGTCCCGGTTCGGCCGCCCCTCATTGTTGATCTGGTAGTCCGTCAGCGCCCCGAGCGCGTTGGTGTAGAAGGCCACGGCGTTGCGGCGGTCCATGAAGGTGTCGAAGAAGACCCCGAAATTGTCGTTCTGGCGGATCTGGCGGGAATCGCGCCGCATCTCGTTCGCGATGGGCGCGTCCGGGCCCTCCGAGTCCCAGATCTTGGCCCCGACGTACACGTTCTCGTCGTCGAAGCCCAGCCACACTTCGGTGAGCTCGGTCGGCTCCGCTCCCGCGTCGGGGATGCTCTGGATGAACTCGCTGATCGCCTGGGTCTCGCGGTAGAACGCCTCGTCGAGCACCCCGTCGGTCTCCATAGGCTCGGTCACCCGCACGGCCCGGACCGTGACCCCGGCCTCCCCGGCCTGGTTGACCACGTCGGGTGCCATGGGGACGGGAGGTCCAGGGAGCTCGGCGGGGGCGGCCCCGACCGGGGCATCGGCCTCCGTGGGGCCGAGTGGATCGGGCACCTGCGCGGCGGAGAGGGCGGCGTGTCCGCACGCGAGGGCGGAGAGGACGAGAAGGGCGGCGCTCGACCGGTTCATTCCTTCCTTTCGGCTCGGGTGATCTGGACTCAGGCGAACTCGCTTGCCCTGCTGACTATAACGGTGTCCGGGACGGTCGGGCGAGAGCCGCCCGCGCATTCTTACGCCGTCCTTACAGAACCCGTACGGAGGCCCGACCGCCCCGTTCTTGCGGTCCGCGAGGCGCGGGACGTAGCGTGAAAAGAGGCCGCAGGTCCGGCCAAATTCGGGAGTCAGCCGGAGTCGCATCCGTGTCTTCCCTCCTTCGTTCCCTCCGGCGCCGCATCGCGGAGACTCCTCCCCTCGCGGCGCTTCTCATGGCCACCGTCGGACTGGCGGGCTGGCTCGGATACCAGGCGTTCGACGCCGCGGCGTCCCACCGCCGGACCGCGGAAGCGGTGCTCCGCGACTACGCCGAGATCTCCGCCAGCGAACTCGCGAGGGAGGCCCGCTCGGAGCTCGACGATGTGCTGGACGAGGTGTTCGACCCTGTCGTGCGCCGGCTGCGGTCGCGGCCGGGACTCCCGCCGGCCGCCGTCGCGCGGGAAATGGACGACGCCGCACGCGACCAGGGGTGCGACTGCCCGGGGCTTCGCTCGCCCCTCCTCCTCTTCCGCGTGGACCCCTCGGGCGCCGTCGAGGTGGCCCCGGATACGATCGGTCCCGAGACGCGGCGCCGGATCGCGGGCCTCGTGGCCGTCGAGCGCCCGCGCCAGGGGCGCGACCGCACCGGCCTTGTCACCGCACCGGCCGGCGAACTCTTCGACGAGCCCGTCGCCGTCGGGTTCGTGCTCTCCGAGGATGAGGACGGAGGGGCCGATCCCACCTTCGGATTCGTCGTGTCGGCGACCGCACTCGATGAGCTCTTCAGCGAGTGGTACGCCGACGAGCGCCTCCTCCCCCGGGCGATCGTCGCCGACCAGCCGAACGACTCGGTCCTCTACGTGACGGTCGAGGCCCCCGGCGGAACCCGGGTGTTCGCCTCGCCGGTCGCCTATGAGACGGATCTGGCCGCAACGGCCCCGGTCGGGCCCGAATACGGGAATCTGGTGGTGCGCGCCGCGATCCGGCCGGACGCGGCGTCACGGCTCATCATTGGCGGGCTTCCGAACTCTCGGCTTCCCCTGCTGGCTGCCCTTCTCCTCCTCACCGTCAGCGTGGGCGTGGCCGCCTTCGTACAGCTCCGCCGGGAGGAGGCCTTCCAGCAGCTCCGCGAGGACTTCGTCTCGGGCGTCTCCCACGAGCTCAGGACCCCGCTGGCGCAGATCCGCATGTTCGCCGAGCTCCAGGAGGGCGGGAAGCTCGTGACCGACGAGGACCGGAGGCGGGCCGTGTCGGTCGTCGCCCGGGAGGCGCGGCGCCTCAGCCACCTGGTCGACAACATCCTCCAGTTCTCCCGGCTCCGGCGGACACTCGGCCGGAGGATGCCGCTCGACCGGATCGAGCTGGGGGAGGCGGTCACAGATGGCCTCGACTCCGTCACCCCGCTCCTCGAGGACGGCGGGATGAAGCTCGAGCTCGCTGCTGAGCCGGAACTCTGGGTGGACGCGAACCGTGAGGCCGTGACGCGCGTGGTGGTGAACCTCCTCGACAATGCGATCAAGTACGGTCCGGTGGGCCAGACCGTGACGGTGCAGCTCGCGCGGGCCAACGGTGCCGCCCGGCTCTCGGTCCAGGACCAGGGCCCCGGCGTCCCGGACCAGGAACGCGGCCGGATCTGGGCGGCCTACCGGCGCCTGGACCGGGACGTCCGGGCCCGTGTCCCGGGGAGCGGAATCGGGCTCTCGGTAGTGAGCGAGCTGGCCTCGATCCATGGGGGACGCGCGTGGGTGGAGGGAGCGGACGGGGGCGGTGCGCACTTCATCGTCGAGTTTCCGCTCGCCACCGAGCCGAGGACCGGAGAGGCGGGGGCCCGATGAGCCGGATTCTCGTGGTCGAGGACAACGCGGACCTGGCCTTCGGGCTGAGACGGACACTCGAGTTCGAGGGCTACTCCGTGGTGGTGGCATCGGACGGAGAGACCGGACTCGAGGCAGCCCGCGACCCCGGAACCGAGCTCGTCGTCCTAGACCTCATGCTCCCCGGGATGGACGGGTTCAGGGTGCTCAGGGAGCTGAGGGAGGGAGGGTCCCGCGTCCCGGTTCTCGTGCTCACGGCGCGCTCCGACGAATCCGACCTCGTCATCTGCTTCGACAGCGGTGCCGACGACTACGTGACGAAACCGTTCAGCACGCTCGAGCTCCTCGCGCGGGTACGCGCCCTCCTTCGCCGCGGGCGCCCCGAGGCCGATGGCCCCGATGCACCGGAGGCGTTCTACGACTTCGGGGACGTGCACATGGACACCCGGTCCCGGACCGTCGAGAAGGCGGGCGCGCCGGTCGGGCTCACGCCCAAGGAGTTCGGTCTCCTCCTTGCGCTCCTCAAGCGCGACGGGGCCGTAGCCACGAGATCGGAGCTCCTCAAGGAGGTGTGGCGCTACGCGAACACCGACGTGGCGACGAGGACGGTGGACATCCACATGGCCGAGCTCCGGCGAAAGCTCGAAGACGATCCGTCGGAGCCGAGGCACCTTCTCACTGTCCGGAAGGCGGGCTACCGGATCCGGAGAGAGGGTGCGCCGGCGCGCAGCTAGGAGGGAATATGCCAGAACGGAAGGGCCGGGCCCGGCGCCTGCCGGCCGTAGCCCGCACAACGGGAGTGCTTCTCGCAGTGGGCGTGACTTCCCTCGCGGTCCCCGCCGGCGCCCAGCAGCCAGTGCTGGCAGCGGACCGCGATGTGATCGAGATGACGCTCGAGCGGATGACGGGTCTCGCGGTCAGGAACAGCTACGAGGTCCGCTTCCTCAACATGAACATCGAGCAGCAGACGCAGCGGCTCCGGGCAGAGCGCGCCCGGCTCAGGTCGAGCGTCTCGCTGGACGTGAGCGCTCCCGTGTGGCGGGACATCTCGCAAGAGCATTTCAACACGAGCCTGGGCCGCAACGAGTTTTTCAGCGAGAACGCGCTCCGGGTCGAGGGCGAGCTCTCCATCCGCCAGCCTGTGATCCTCTTCGGCTTTCCGACGAACGGATACCTCTCGCTCAACAACCGGGTCTACCGGCTGGCCCAGCGCGAGACGGACGGGGACCGGGACGTCGAGTACTACAACCGCTATTTCGTCCGCTACACACAGCCCCTTTTTCAGCCGAACGAGCTCAGGAACAGCCTCGAGGAGGCTGAGCTCGACCTCGAGAGCGAGGAGATTGACTACTACGATGACCTCCTCGAACTCATCGACGATATCGCCGACGACTACTTCGACCTCTTCGAGACGGCATATGAGGAGGAAGTCCGGGCCGTGTACGTGGGGAACCTCCAGCAAGCCGCCGTGGCGGCGCTCGAGATCTCCCAGGCCGACTCCACCCGCGCAATCGAGGTGGACCAGATCCGGGTCGAGCTGGCCAACGCCGAAGAGCAGCTCCGGCAGTCGAGGACGGAGTTCCGGCGCCGCACGGCAGAACTGCGGACCGATCTGGATCTTCAGCCAACGGACTCGATCACGATCGATCCCACCATCGAGGTCCAGCCGGTCGAGATCAACGTCGAGCAGGCCATCCAGTTCGCTCGCTCGCTCGCTCCCCGGCTGAGACGCATCCGGATCCAGGAGCGGGAGCGGCAGATCAGCCTCGACGAGGTACGCGGCCGAAACGCCTTCCAGGTGGACCTTGCCTTCACCTACGGGCGAGAGATGCGCCATCCTTACTTCTCCAACATCCTGCGGGATCCCGAGAACACGTACACGGTCGAGGTCAACGCCTCCGTCCCGATCTGGGACTGGGGCGAGAGATCCGCCCGGATCGAGGCGGCGACGGTCAACCTGAGGAGATCGGCGCTACAGATGGAGGAGGCGGAGGTCGAGATCGTTTCGGATGTCCAGACCGAGGTGCAGGACGTCCTCGAGCTCCAGACCCGGGCCCTGACGATGGAGGAGAACCTGGCACTCGCGCAGGCCACGTCGGTCCAGAGCCTGCAGGGCTACCGCGATGGCGCGCTCACGGCTCTCGACCTCCTGCAGACGCTCCGGCGAGAGGTGGACACGGCCGAGAATCTGCTGGACGCCTACATCGGGTGGCGGCAGTCGATTCTGCAATTGCAGGAGCTCACATACTACGACTTCGAGTTCGACGTCCCGGTCATGGATCGCTACGGACTCGACGTGAACTCGGTGGCCGCCCGGAACGGAGGCTAGCGTCCTGAGAATCCGTACACGACATGCGGGACTGGCCGGTTTCCTGACACCAGCGTGCACATCCCTCCTGATCGCCTCAGGGGTCCGGGGCTGGGGTGCGCCCGGTCGCAGGACCCAGTGCCCGAGGTGGAGCTCGGAAGGCTCCTCTTTCTGGGATCCGGTGCTCTCGGGAGAACTGGATGTCGCCGGCGCCACCTGTCATCACCTGGATTTCATCTACGTCGACGGTCGGAACCTCGCTCCCGCGTCCGGGGCCACGCGCCACCCGGTCGCGTTCGCCATGCGCACCCGATCCCGGAGCCACGCTCAGTTCCCGACCACGTTCACCCGCGTGTACCAGATTCTCCCCGCAACACCGTAGGGGGACTCGGACGGGTACTCCATCGTCCAGATCTGGGCCACGGCGTCGGCCGGGAGCCGGTTCGGCAGACGGTCCAGCAGGTTGTTGGCACCGATGCCGACCTGAATGCGGTCACCCACTTGGAACGTCAACTCCAGGTCGGCGATCGCCGCCGCGTCGATCGTGACGTCCTCCTCGAAGATGAACGGGGTCGTGACCGCACCGATGTGGTTCATGCTGAACCTGGTACCGAAGCCTCGGGCGGAACGAACGTCGACGCTGACGCCGATCCGCCGTCCGGGTTGTGCCTCCTCGATGAGGGTCTGTTGCGTGGCACCGATGAAATTCTCGTTCCGGTTGGCGGTGATCTCGGTGCTGTTCTGGTGAATGCTGGCCGACAGATCCGCGGCGCCCCAGCCCATCCCGCGGAACCGCCAGGACGCCACCAGGTCGAATCCCTGGGTCCGTGTATCCATCGCATTCGTCCAGAATGCGACGGCGTCCACCGGTCGGCCTTGGAACCGGGCGCCGGGACGAAGGCCGTGGCTCGGATTGAGGCTCTGCGTCAGGGCGATGGCATCGGCGACCGCCACGCGGTAGTAGTCCGCGGTCACCAGGAGACCGGCATCGGTGGAGTAGACGAGACCGCCGGTGAAGCTGAGTGATGTCTCGTGGCCGAGCGAGCAGACCCCGAAGTCGGTGCAGGCGAGCCCATCGCCTTCGGGGAGGAACCCCGTGCTCACCAGACCATCAGCGCCACCCACGAAGCCGATCGTGTTGAAGCCCCGCTGCGGAAGACGCGGGGCACGGAAGCCCGTGGAAACGGCGGCGCGAAGCGCGGCACCCGACTCGCCAAGCTCCACGCGGCCGGCCAGCTTGCCGGTGAGCGAGCTTCCGGCGTCGGTATAGTGCTCGAATCGAAGGGCGCCGCTCACGGTCCGCCCCCCCGACGCGTGAAGCTCCATGTCTGCATAGGCTCCGAGGCTGTTTCGATTCTGTTCGCTCAGGGAAGCAGAGGCGGGGCTGTAGCCGGGGTAGCCCTGTATCCCACAGCTCGCGTAGACCGTCCCGTCGTTCTGGTGATGGGCGGCCGGAAAACTCCCCGGCGTATCGCTCGGTCCGCACGCCCACGAGGCCCTGTCACCGGGCTCCATCCAGTACGAATCCCTCCGGAAGGCGCCGCCGATGGCCAGGAACGCCGGAGTCGAACCTACCTCGACTTCCCGTACCGCATCGGCGTTCAGTGTCCACTCGCGCACGTTCAGACCTCCGCTGAACGTGCTCCGGGGTCCGGCGTTCGCCGCGATGGAGGCTCCGTCCGCTCCGGGGTTCCTCGCCAGGAATTCGGCCGCATAGGATGGATTGATCGAATTTGCTGCGCCGAAGGCGAAGCGGCCGTGTCCGAAGCCAAGGCTGAGATCACCCGACCACTCTCTGATGCCGCCCCGCAAACCGGCGACAGCCGACCTATCGGCGAGATCTGACTCCTCGATCGGGAAGAAACCATCCGGGTAGACGTGGCTGACCGAACGCGGCACCCAGTCGGCCTTGCGGTAGAGGCCGTCGGACACCGCTTCCCGACCGGAGTAGCCCCCGAAGGCGTAGAACTCGGCCGATTCGCCGAGGGGAACCGCCGCATTGACCATGAAGCCCGCACCTCTGTAGTCGGGTTCTCCGTTCCGCTGCAGCCGGATCACCTTCCCGCCATCGGCGCAGGGGCCGTAGGACGGATCCGGTCCGAAGCAGGTGGGTGCCGCGCCCGCCCGGTTCGTCACCTCCTGCCGTGCGGCCTCCATCGTGATGTTGAGGAATCCGTCTCCGAGCGGGACCCCGCCGTTGGCCGAAGTGATCAGTCTCATGCCGTCGCCACGCGATGTCCGACCAAGGAAGATGGCCGCGCTGACTCCGCTCGCGTCCTCCCTCAGCACGATATTGATGACACCGGCGATGGCGTCTGATCCGTACTGCGAAGCCGCACCCTCCCGCAGCACCTCGATGCGTTCGACGGCGTGCACGGGGATCGCGCGAAGATCCGTGCCGGTCGTTCCCTGTCCGGCAGTCGCCAGAACTCTCGCAAACGCGACCCCGTGCCGCCGCTTACCATTGACCAGTACGAGCACCTGGTCCCCGTTCATCCCGCGCAGCGTGGCCACGTGGAGGGCCGCGCCGTCACCGGCAGACAAGCGCGTGGAGTTGAAGGACGGTGCGATGCTGCCGAGCACCTCGGCCAGATCGACCTCCCCCAGGCGCGCGATCGCCTCGGCGTCGTAGATGTCCACGGGGACGGGTAACGCTGCGGGATCCGCGACGCCGGCTCTTGAGCCCACCACGACCTCGAGCGCCTCGAGCTCGATGACCGTGTCAGACGGCTCTTGGGCCGATGCCGAGCCGGTCACGGCAAGGATGGCAAAGACCGCCGGAGGTACCAGTGAGGTTGCCCGGAAGAATGAATGGAGAAATGCCATCACCGGCCCTCTCGGCGAACGCCCCTGCTCGCGCCGGCGTCAGGTTGGCCCTCCCGGAAGTTACCCGGAGTGATCGCGGTAGACCGTTTCGATCCGGCTGAATTGCCACCAGGCTGTGTAGATCCCGAACGTGACGATCGACAGGATCAGCCAGATGATGAACTCGCCGCCGGTTACCTTCTTGTTCCCGTTCATCGAAGTGCTCCTTTGTGCTGGTGACGTCCTCGGCTATGCCCACATGATGCCCGGCACATCCGCGCGGGCAGGATAGGTCGGTGTGGCAACACCCAGCAAGCTGGCAAGGGGGATCCGGGAAACCATCGAGCTTCAACACGCGCTGACGGAGCGCGATCTCGTGGTCGTCCCCGTGCTCATCTCGAGGTGTCAACGGCCACTGACAATGTCAGGGTTGGGAAGCCGCCCCGCGGAGGAAGCGTAGCGGCCAGAGCGGGACGCCTCGGGTCCCGGGGTGGAATGCGCCTCGACGACCTGCCGAGAAAGGACCGGGGCCGCTGTACGTTCCTCGCGGAGATCCGCAGACGATGTCACTATAGTTCCAGGGCCGGTATACAGGGAATGCGTGGCTGACAGGAGATTCGAGCGAACCGTCCCGGTCCCGGCACTCTCCCTCTCCTATGACCCGCGACCCGGTATCACGGAGGATCCAATGAGTCCCTCATCCGTTTCGCGCCGTGGCTTCTTCCGGGCTGCGGGCGCGGTGGCCGCCGCACTTCCGGCGGCGGGACGGCCCCATATGCCGGACAACCCGAGCGAGGATGCCGTGAGAGAGAGGCGAGGTCAGGACCCGCTCCAGTTCGATGTCTCGAAGTGGGAGCTCGACACCCCGGCGCTCTGCGTTGACCTGGACGCTCTCGAGCGCAACCTCTTGGCGATGCAGTCTGCCGTCGCCGACAACGGGATCGCGGTCCGGCCCCACGCGAAGACGCACAAGTGCCCGGCGATTGCCCGGATGCAGCTTGAGAGCGGCGCCGTGGGAATCTGCGTGGCGAAGGTGAGCGAGGCTGAGGTCATGTTCGAGTACGGGATCGACCGGATCCTGATGACCACCGCGAATGTGACCGCGCCCAAGATCGCCCGTGCGATGCGGCTCGCCCGCCTCTGCCCGGGCTTCATCCAGGCCACCGACACCGAGGCGAATGCGCGCGACCTCTCCGAGGCTGCCGGAGCCGCGGGCATCGTGGCCGACGTCGTGGTGGATGTCGACTCGGGCGGGCGACGTACGGGGATCGTGCCGGGGCGTCCCGCCCTCGAGCTCGCCCAGCTC
>JAAXGI010000073.1 GCA_012267505.1 Gemmatimonadota bacterium | reverse complement strand
CCGATCCACATGTGCGACATCTCGTCGCCCGTCCGGCGGCCGTGCATCACCCAGGTATCCGGATCCGGATTCCACGGGTTGTTCTCCGTATTGTCATACCACGCCGTGATGATCAGCACCGTCCCCTTCGGGAGGAGCGGTGCCACGTGGTCCTCGTAGAGGTAGGTGATGTGCCACGACGGATGCCAGCCAGCCTTGCCGAGGACCTTGACCCGCCCGTCCGGGAAGACGGCCTCGAGGGACTGGCCGGTGCCGATCAGGTGCTCATGCACCCGGAAGCTGTGGATCCGCGCATTCCGCTGGAGGACATGGATCCCCTGCGTGATCTGGCGCGAGTTCGGGGGGATCACCATCTCCTGGTCGCGCGACCGGTAGGAGCTGAAGCTCTGGTCGCCGGCAGTGGCGAAGAGCGGCTCCTCTCCCTCGGGATAGAACCAGAGCCCGACCTCGACCTGGTCGTCCGGGACGGAAATGCCGACCGGATAGTAGTGCAGGTTCCAGGAGAGCCGGTCTCCGGGCTCGACGATCATCCCGGTGTTCTCGGGATAGATGTCGTAGGGTTTGCCGATCCCGAAGTTCGAGAATCCGGCTCGCGTCTGCTCCCCGTCCACCGTCCGCAGCACGGAGGTGTTCCCGTGGTGTGTCACGCGGCGGCCGAGCGGGTAGGAGGGCTTCGTCTCGTTGGCCAGGACCCACCGGGGGCCGTCGAGGCCCTCGATCGGGGTGATCGGGGTCCACCACTGGTCGAGACCGTCTGCGGGAACGTCGAAGGGGTCCGAGCGGACGATGACGTCCGGTGGGCGTCCGAGGATCGACTCGAGCCTCCAGTCCTGACCCGAAGGCCACTCGATCGGAGGCGGAGCGTCGGCCGGATCCCCCATCGGGGCGCCCGCGTCGACCCACGCTGCGATCGTCGCGATCTCCGCCTCGCCCAGCGAGACGTCATTCTTGAACTCCTGGATCCCGACGTTCCTGTCCACGTGCCAGGGCGGCATCTCACGTGTCACCACCTTCTCGCGGATGATCGGGGCCCACGGCCGGACATCCTCGTAGCTGATGAGGGTCATCGGGCCGATCCCTTCCGGGTTGTGGCACTCCTGGCAGCTCGCCTGGAGGATGGGAAGCACGTCCCGGGTGAATGTCACCTCACCCTGGGCTTGGGCTTCGTGCGCGATGCCGAGCGCCACGAGCGCAGCCACGGCGGCGAGGCCAACCTTAGCACCTTTTCTCATCTCCCAACTCTCCTTGCAGGGAAGTAGGACGAACGGACGGTCTCCGCTCACGGAGTTACGGTCACGTGCAGGTACCCGTTGGTCCAACAACAGTGCTGGACCAGCGACGACAGGTTCTCGAGCGCGGTCACGCGCAGCATGTATTCGCCCGGCTCGCTGAAGGTGGCGATCGTCTGGAGCACGACCTCGCCCTCCGGCGCACCCTCAACCACGAAGCGCTCCTCTCCGAAGGTCACCTCGCCCGGTCCCTGGTGATGGTACCAGGTGACGATGCTTCCCTCGCGCCCGAGGAGGTCGAGTCCGATGTCGAGCGGGAGTGGCTCGCCGATCCGGACGATGACCGGTCCGGCCACGGGTCCGAGGCGCCCGCGCCCGAGCGGGCTGTCACCCACACGCATGTTTGGCGCGACCGGCGAACTCGTCGCGCTCTCGATGTTCATCATCTCGTAGGCGTCCGTGCCGAAACTCGACTCGCCCGGGATCGTGAGCCCCTGGGCACGGAGGGTCCAGGTGATCTCTCCCTGGTAGTCTCCGGGGACGGTGATGGCGAAGACGCTCTCGTGCCTCCGGTTCCGCCCGCGCTCCGAGGGGGCGGGCATGAAGTGCGTGGGCTGCACGCCGTTGTACTCTTCGGGCTCGATGTAGTTGTCGGGCCCGATCGGGATATTGAAGATCTCCTCGGTGTTCAGGTTGAAATAACCGAAGCTCGCCGTCCTCGTCCCGTCGGGGTTCGGATACCAGCCCTCGAAGTAGGGGATCAGCGGCTGGCCGTGCGGCACTACGTTGGCGATCCGGAACTCCGAGAAGTCGACCTGGCCTTCAGTGCCCCACACCTCGATCTGCCCCTCGGCCGGCGACGGCCAGGGAAGGACCGCGAGCAGGGCCACGAACACAGCAGGGCCGGACCGCACCTTCATCACTCCACCTCCGCGGGGAGACCTGTCACCTGACAACATCTGGATCGCACGTGAATGCGTGATCATATAGATGCGTGGCGCGCGGCTTGTCAAGCGAATGCCGGGCCCGCCGGAAGGGGTGGATGGTGTTGCCCGGTCCAGGCGGCACAGGGCGTTCCGGCGTCGTCGGGTCTCCGGCCTCGGAGTCGTCGTTCAACGCGGACCGAACAGCATGACGACGCCGAAAGCCACGATGAACACCACCCGTCCCCAGGAGAAACCCCGACCCTGCACCGAGGGATCGCGGGTCCAGATCATGACGACCCCGCAGGTGGTGATGCTGATATACTCGATCGGGGTTGTTGCGCCCTGGTACACCTCGACCGCCTCGATGTCGTTGACCGCGAGGATGTTGTCGAGAACGACCGGATTGGCGAGCCGGATCCCGTCGAGCACTATGATCGGGACACAATTCCCGCGGAGGCGCACCTGGTCATTGAGTCCGCCCCGGCCCGGAATGACCCGCGCACCGGGGATCTCCCGGAACACGTCCGAGATCCGGCTGGGGTTCAGCACAACGAGCTCGCCCCTCGTGAGATAGTCCCCGAGCCCCACGTCGCGACGCTCGTAGAAACCCACGTTCTGGAGGCGGGACTGGCGTCCGGCGACGACGATGACGGGGTCGAGCTCGTACTCGGCCCCCACCATCTCGGCGCGCAGGTCGAAGACGCCGGGCTGCGTGAGAGTGAAGGATCCGTCGAGTGGCGTGTAGGGCGGGACCTCGATCCGGAGTTCGTACTCCCCAAACGGGAGGATGGCCGAGCGGAAACGGCCGCTCTCGTCGCTCGTTCCGGTCCAGCCGGGTTCCCCGGCAGCAGAGCCCGCCGCCCGGATGCGGACGACCGCGTCGCGCACGGGGCGGCCCGAGCGCCGGTCCGCCACGAGACCGTTGACCTCTGCGCCCGTCGCCTCCTGGGCCTCGGCGGGCGGAGCCCGCGCAGGAAGAAAGAGCATGAGCGCGATGAGCGCTACCGGAGCCTTCGGAAGGTGCGCGAGCATACCCCTTAACATAAGCCTGGCGCCGGGTCCGGGAAAATGACGTAGATTCGGGCGGGGCTCGCCTGGTGAGTGAGTGTTTGCGGCCTTTTGCCTGCCCTGCTAGCGTGAGCCGACGGCGCCCGACCTCCGGTCGCGCGCTTCTCACCTTCACTTTGACGGGATGGGACCGTGAAGCACTCAGCCACGAAGTGGTGGATCCTCCCCGCCGGGGGAATCCTCCTGCTCTCCGCCTGCGTCCTCGAGGAGCGCTCGTCTCCGCAGGCTGCCGGCGCGCCGGGTAGTGGCGACAGCGCGGGTGACGCCGCGTATCCGGCCGCGCCCTACCTCTCGGATCTGGAGGAACGGCTCCTCTTCGGCGAGGTCTGGGAGCGGGGCGTTCTCTCGGTCCGGGACCGGAGCCTCGTGACCCTCGCGGTCGTGCAGGCCCTCTACCGGACCGAGGAGCTTCGCGACTACCTCGAACGGGCCCTCGACAACGGAGTGACGCGGGAGGAGATCGCCGAGCTCTTCACCCACGTGACGATGTACGCCGGTTGGCCGACGGGCTCGAACGCATCGCGCGTGGCCATCGATGTCTATGGACGGCTGGGAATCGAGTTTCCGCCGCCACCAGATCCCGTCGAGCTGGAGATCGACCTCCAGGGACAGCCGCCGGGCTACCCCGCGATTCCCTATCTTTCGGCGCTGACCCGGACGCTTCTCTTCCACGAGAGCGACGGGGTGTGGTCGCGGCCCGTGCTCTCCCCGAGGGACCGGAGCATGATCACGATCTCCGTGGGCCAGGCGCTCTATGCCTCCGACCAGCTGAGGGGCCACCTCGGCCGTGCTCTGAACAACGGGCTCACGCCAGATGAGATCCGGGAGGTGATTACGCATGTGACGCTCTACGCCGGCTGGCCCACCGGTTCGAACGCCGCCCGGCTGGCCGCCGAGGTCTTCGAGGAGCGCGGGATTCCATTGGGCGGCTGAGGGGCTTGCCGGTGCGCCGTCCCCGCGGGATCCGGCTCCTGGTCGCGACAGCCCTCATCGGGCTCGGCGCACCCGATGCCGCACGCCCCCAGGCTCCGGTACCCGCGTCCCAGGCCCCGTTCACCCCTGCGCAGGCGGCGCTCGGTGCGGCGGTCTACGAGGCTGCCTGCGCCGAGTGTCACCGCCCCGGCCTGGAAGGATCCTCGGAGGCTCCCGCGCTCGCAGGGCCGAGCTTTCGCGGCGTGTGGGCCAGGCGTCCCGCGGCCCAGCTGCTCGAATACCTCCGGCTCGCGATGCCTCCCTCCGGCCCCGGTTCGCTGACCGATGCGGAGTACGCGGAGGTGGCGGCCTATCTGCTCGAACAGAACGGGGCGGCGCCGTCCTCGGAGACGCTGACGTTTGCTTCAGCAGGTGTGGCTGTGGCGGGCGTCGGGGCGGCCGGCACCGGTCCGCCGACGGCAGCGGCAGTGCTTCCGGCCCCGGGACGGCCGGGGACGGTGCCTTCGCCCGAGGGGGTGGCCAGGCCGCCGGAGGTCGTCGGCGAGCTCTACGAGACCGCGACCTCGCGGACCGAGACCTTCTCGGAGATCGGGGGATTCCGGCCCGTGTCCGACGCGGAGCTCCTGAGCCCGCCGCCGGGCGAGTGGCTTCACTGGCGCGGAAACGCGGGCTCGTGGGGATACAGCTCCCTCTCGCAGCTGGACACGACGACGGTTCGGGATCTCGAGCTCGCGTGGGTCTGGCAGATGGAGGTGGATGAGCTTCGGGGCTGGCAGGGTCCGCTTGTGCGCAACGGCGTCCTCTTCCTCAGCAACCCCCGGAACGTGATCCAGGCGCTCGACGCGGCGAGCGGCGAACTCCTCTGGGAGTACCGCCGGCAGTTTCCCGGTGACGACAGCGGGATCAACCTCCGCACCCTCGCGATCTGGCGTGACCTCGTGTTCGTCGCGACCAGGGACGCCTATCTCGTGGCGCTCGACGCCGCGACCGGGCGACTCCGCTGGGAAGTCCGCCTCGCCGACTCGTCCCAGGGCTATACGAACAGCACCGGCCCCATCGTGGCGGACGGGACGGTAATCAACGGGATCAACGGCTGTCAGCGTTACTTCGAGGAGACGTGTTTCATCACCGCGCATGACGCCGCGTCGGGCGAGGAGCTCTGGCGGACCTACACGATTGCGCGCCCAGGCGAGCCCGGGGGAGATACCTGGGGCGGGCTTCCCCTCGCGCTCCGGGGCGGGGGAGACGTCTGGAACGGGGGGAGCTGGGACCCCGAACTCGGGCTCGTCTACTTCGGTGTGGCCCAGGCGAAACCCTGGGTGGCCGCAACCCGGGGGACGACCGCCGCCGACTCGGCGCTATACACCAACTCCACCCTCGCCCTCGACGTGGAAGACGGGCGGATCGTCTGGTACCGGCAGCACGTTCCCGGGGAGAGCCTCGACCTGGACGAGGGGATGGACCAGGTCCTTGTGGATGTGGAGGGCGTCCCGGTCCTCCTGACCATGGGGAAGCACGGGATCCTCTGGAAGCTCGACCGCCGGGACGGGCGCTTTCTCGGACTCAGGGACTCGGGGGTCCAGAACGTCTTCGCGGAGGTGGATCCGGAGACCGGTGCGGTGCGTTACCGGGAGGACATCGAGCGCGCCCGGGCAGGGGACTGGATCAGCGCGTGCCCGTCGACTTCGGGCGGGCACAACTGGCATTCCAGCTCGTACCATCCCGGGACCGCGCTTCTCGTTGTCCCGATGGGTCAGAACTGCATGGAGATCCGGGGCAGGGAGCCGGCCCTCGTCGAGGGGGCCGGCGGCGCGGCCGCTGACCGCGTCTACATGGAGATGCCCGGGACGCAAGGGCGCTTCGGGCGGCTGTCGGCCTTCCATGTGGGTACGATGGAGGAGGTCTGGCGGGTCGAGCAGAGGGCGCCGTTCCTGACCGCCGCGCTGACGACGGCCGGCGGGCTCGTCTTCGCCGGAGGCTTCGACCGGTGGATCCGGGCCTACTCCGTCACCTCGGGGGCGATCCTCTGGGAGACGCGCCTTGGAGGACCGGTCGGGGGCTACCCCGTGACCTACGAGGTGGACGGGGTCCAGTACCTTGCTGTCGCGACGGCGACGGGAGGTGGCACGGCCCACCGGATCGGGATCTTTCTGACCCCGGAGCTCCGGGTCAGTGAGAACAATGTGCTCTACGTCTTCCGGCTTCCGCCCCGCGGGGAGCCCTGACGCTGGGCCGTGACTGTTGCTGGACGGAGCCGGAGAGGCCCCATATAATATGGTCCTGAGAGATGTGTATCAGCGTGGCCGCGATGACGGCCAATCGACTCCGCAGGGGAGGGCACGAAGATGCTGAAGGGATTCGGCAGGTTCCGATGTGTCGTTCGGGGCACGGGCAAGGCCTTGGGGGTCGTCTTGGCCATGGGGGTGGTCGTGTCTGTGGCGGCCGTTCCGGCCACCGCCCAGGAGGCAGCCACGGAGCTGACCTTCACGCGGGACGTGGCGCCGATCCTCCAGCAGAACTGCCAGACGTGCCACCGTGAAGGTTCGTTCGCGCCGATGCCGCTTACGACCTACGACGAGGTTCGTCCGTTCACGCCGTTGATCCGGGATCGGGTCGAGACGAGGGCGATGCCGCCGTGGCCCATGGACCACACGATCGGGATCCAGGAATTCAAGAACGACATCTCGCTCTCGGACGAGGAGATCGCGACGATACTGGGCTGGATCGATTCCGGGGCTCCGATGGGGGACCCGGATGACATGCCTCCGCCGGTGGAGTGGGCGGCCTTCGAGGACGACTGGCAGTATGAGGAACACTTCGGGCGTCCGCCGGACATCGTGATCGTCTCCCCGTCCTACATGGTCCCGGCCAATGAGCTGGACCACTGGCCGAATCTCGAGACCAGTGTCCCCGGCCTAACGGGTGACCGGTGGATCCGTGGCGTGGAGCTCCGGCCCGCGGACCCGGACACCCGCTACGTCTTCCACCATGCGAATCCCTCGATCATCGATGAGCTTGGCTCGGTCGGGGTGGGGCACTCGGCGGCCGGCACGGTGGGCTACATCTTCCCCGACGACACCGGCCAGGCTCTCCGGCCAGGCGCCCGGGTCCGCTTCGGGATGCATCTCTTCCCGATCGACCGTGACGTGAACGCGGTCCTGCAGCTTGGGTTCTGGCTATACCCGGAGGGGGAGGAGCCGGAATTCGTGACGCCTGGCGAGGTGATCCACGAGGCGAGCCAGAGCACCGGATTCGGCTTGGAGTCCCTGTCGAGGACGGGTTACGGCCCGGCTCGCGGAACAGGCGGCGGAAGGGGTGGAGTGAGTACGGATCCGCAGTTCCCGCGGCAGGTGGATCTCCTGATCCCGCCCCACAGCACGGCCACCTTCAGGGGCGTCTATGTGTTGGACCGGCCGGCGCGGATCCACAGCGTCCGGGGTCACATGCACCTGAGGGGTCGCTACCAGGTGATCGAGGCCGTCTATCCGGACGGCCGTTGGGAGGTGATCAGCAAGCTGAACTGGCATCACGGGTGGCAGACTGCCTTCCTCTATGAGGACCATGTCATGCCGCTCCTCCCGAAGGGCACCGTCCTCATGGTGACGAACCACTTCGACAATACCGCCGATAACCCGCACAACCCGGACCCGAACCAGTGGGTCGTGCGTGGGGACCGTACCGTCGACGAGATGTCGCACACGCGGATCGGGATCACCTACTTCGACAGTGAAGAGGATTTCGAGAGACTGGTTCGCGAGCGGGAAGAGCTCCTCGCGCGAATCGTGTCCGAGCCGGTCCAGGCGGGAGGATAGCCGAAGGAGGATGCGGGTGGTACGCTTGCCCGGTCGGACCGGACTGGGGCCGGTCGCCGCGGCGCTCTGGTTCTGTCTGCTGGCGTTCTCGCCGGTTGAGGCCCAGAACCGGCTCCCGTCGGCGTCCGGGGACTGGATGCTCCGCAATCTCCGCCCCTCCGGACAGCCGGTCATCCCGCTCTTTGACGGCTGGTACTACAATCCCGACGGGACGTTCGAACTCTGCTTCGGGTTCCACAACCTGAACACGGCCCAAAACGTCGAGATCCCGCTCGGGCCAGACAACTTCATTGAACCCGCGCGTTTCGACGGTCTCCAGCCGACGCATTTCGATGAGGTCCCGTCCGAGTACCGCCGCCGCTTCTGCGTATTCACGATACATTTGGACGACCTTGAGGAGGCCCCCGCAATCGTCTGGACCCTCCGGGTCGGGGGGCAGACCTACTCGGTTCCCGGCTCGAGTTCAGTGCACTACCGCATGGATGAGCTCGAGCAGTCGTCGCGGGGAAACAGCGCGCCGCTCGTCCGGTTCGACGGGCTGGAGGAGAGAGAGCACCGGGGACGGATGATGGTGCTGGATGACTGGACCGTTTCGGCCACCGTCGGCGTTCCCGTAAGCCTCGAGTACACCGTGACCGATCCTAACGCCATCCCCTTGGGCGTCACGCGTGTCGTCTGGGGGAAGCACCAGGGGCCCGGTCCCGTCGAGTTCGGCCCCGAGGACGATCGGGTCGAGACGGAGTCCGTCTCCTTCTCCCATGCCACGACGGCGACGTTCCGGGACCCTGGCGAGTACCTTCTCCGGCTGCAAACCGTCGACTGGGACCTCGGGAACGCCTACGGGTTCCACTGCTGCTGGACGAACCGGTACGTCCGGGTCAGCGTGGACGAGGCGCAGTAGACCGCGCTCGTCCCCGTAGCCTGCTGCCGGGATCAGGGCAGCCCGCCCGAGCGAGAGGTGTAACGCAGCCCGGTCGCGGATGCTCGCTTACCGGCCCAGTGCCCGATCGCCTGCTACCTGACCATCAGAGCACCTTCCACCAGGGCGTGGCGAGGCCACGATGACGGCAAGGTCCATGCGCCCCGGACGGAGTACACGGGGGAGGCCCTCCTACGGCGTGCGCGGGCGTGTCGTGGCCGGTTGTTGGCAGGGCATCCGCCGTGTTCCCGGCCGGGCCCGAAACCGGAGCCGGGGAAAGTCTGGTTGCATGATGCGACCGGGCACCGGTGAGGAGGTGACACCCGGTCTCACCGTCGCGCCGGATCCTGGACCGGTGTTTCCGTTCAGGACCCGGATTCGGGGTTGCCTGTTACCGGGCCCGGTCTCTCTCGGGTTTACCCCGGGGCCGGGAGGATCCCGGGATGGTGGGGCCCGCCAGCCGGCTTCCTAGCCGGGGATTTCCTCGGGGTACCAATTGCCGAGCCGGACTTCGACCGGTGTCCTTCGCAGAGAGTCCCGAAACACCGCGAGGTCGGCGTCGCGGTAGTGGTACGGATAGACGATCCGCGGGGCGAGGGCCTTTACGCAGTCGGCCGCGCCCGGCTAGAAGGAGATCTCGGCGCCGGACTCGACCAGATAGGCCACGACGGAGTCGAATTCCAGCTCCATGGCCATGCCCAGCGCCGTCTGTCCGTAGGCATTGACAATGTCCAGCTCCGCACCGGCTTCGACCGCGATCCTGACCGCCTCGAGCGTGAGGGCCTCGCGCTCGTCCGGTGGCAGCTGGTAGACCGGGATCGAACCCTCGGCTGCACCCCGCCGGTCAGGTCCCGTGCTCCGGGTGATCCGTCTGTTTCCCATTCCGAGTGCCGCCATCAGGACCGAGATGTTGCCCTCGTCCTCGATCTGATGCCTCTCGCGGTTCCCCGTGAAATAGCTGACGCCGTGAACGAAGAGGGGATCGGCACCGTGGTCCAGAAGTGCGCGCATGGCCTCGGGTTCGGTGAAGCGTGCGGCCAGCCAGAGGGGCGTGGCCCCCACGAACGTCTCGTGGAAATGGTAGTCCAGCGACTGCCGGCGCGTCGGCGTCGCCCGGTCCACCCGCGCATTCGGATCGGCGCCATGGACGAGCAGCGTCCGCACGGCCTCGTCATCGCCCCGCAGAACCGCCACGTGGAGCGCCGTGTGGCCAGCCGCGGCCGAGTTCGGATCCGCTCCCCGCGCGAGGAGCAGCTCGACGAGGCCCGCATTCCCCCCATGTACGGCCATGATCGTCGGACTGATGCCGAAGGCGGACAGCCCGTTGATGTCACTCCCGGCGTCGACCAGCAGCTCCGCCGAGCGCAGATCGCCGGATCTCGCCGCGAAGATCAGGGGCGTGTTTCCTCCCTGCTCGACCCACGTTTGGTAGGCGGGATGACTCTCCTGGCCCTTGTCGGTCTTCATGTACTGGGTGCGGACCTCCGTGCGGGCATGCACGTCCGCGCCGTACTCCAGAAGGACTTCGACCACCCCGGCATGGCCCTGGCCCCCGGCCCACATGAGCGCGGTCTGCCCCCGCGTAGCGCTCCCGTTTGGGTCGGCTCCCGCGGCGAGCAGCTGCCGCGCCACATCGGCGTTCCCGGTGCGGGCGGCTGTCATGACGAGCGTCTCCCCGGACAGGAGCGCGGCCCCGGGGTCCGCGCCGTACTCAAGCAGGAGCCGGGTCATGGCCGCGCTTCCGTTCTCGGCGGCCGGCCAGAGCGGCGTGACTCCGAGGTCGGTTATGGTGTTGGGGTTTGCCCCCGCGTCGAGAAGCAGTCGGGCTGTCCCCGCATCGTCCCAGTAGCTGGCCCAGTGAAGGGCGGAGGTGCCGTCCCCGTACGTGGCGTTCACGTCGGCACCGGCTTCGACCAGGGCCCGTACGGCGGGCCATTCCGCGTCTTTCGCGGCGGCAACGATGGGCGGGATGTCCATTGCGACCGCACCGAGGAGGAAGACCGTCGATCCGAACGCGGTCCAGCCTCTCCATCGACTCATGGATGCCTCCGTGCGGTCTTCCCTCTGGCTGCGCGCGCCGCTCTTCGAACCGAACCCCGCCGCACGTCCGTCGACTGCCGTGTGCCTCAGATGCCCGAAACCCCGTCGATCGGCAACTTTCCGGTGCTCCCGCCGATCTGGTCCACCGGCACGTCGAACTTGTCCATCAGTGTCACGAGCAGGTTGGCCATCGTGGGCTGACCCGTGTATCCCAAGTGCCGGCCCCCCGTCCACCGCCCCGCGCCACCGCCGAGCAGGAGGACCGGGAGGTTCAGTCCCGAGTGGTTCGTGCTGTTCGAGATCCCGCCCCCGTAGAGAACCGTCATGTGGTCGAGGAGGGTGCCGTCCCCGTCCGGCACGGCGGCGAGCTTCTCCAGATAGGCTGCGAACAACTCGGCGTGGTACCGGTTGATCTTCGACATCCGCTCCACGAGCTCCGCGTTGTTGTTGTGGTGCGACAGCGGATGGTGTGCGTCCGGCACCCCGATCTGCGGATACGGACGGGCGCTCTGTTCCTTGCTCATCATGAAAGTTATGACGCGCGTCAGGTCCGCCTGAAGCGCGAGGACCTGCAGGTCCTGCATCAGTTCCAGATGCTCCTCGAACACCGGCGGGGCGCCCTCCGGCTGGGCCATCTCCGGGAGCTCCATCTCGATCTGCTCCTCGGCCCGCTGGATCCGGCGCTCGACGTCCCGGATGGCCTCCGTGTAGCTTTCCAGCAGCTGCCGGTCCCCGGATCCCAGCTCCAGCCGGAGACCGAGCAGCTTGTCCATGACCGCGTCCAGGATGCTGGCCTGCTCCCGCAGCCGGATTTCCCGCGCCTCCCTCGCCGTGCTCCCGCTGTCCCCGAAGAGCCGCTCGAAGACCGCCCTCGGATTGTATTCCATGGGCATCGGCTCGGTGGGGCTTCGCCAAGAGATCGTGTGCGTGTAGACACAGCTGAGATTCGACGTGCAGGCTCCCGCGTTCGCCGGGGCATCCATGGACAGCTCCAGGGAGGCCAGCTGGGTTTGGCTGCCCATTTCTCGGGCCATGAGTTGATCGACCGATACGTCCGCAACGATCTCGATCTCGTTGCGCCCACCCTGGGTGATCCCCGTCAGGAACGAGCCTGACGCCCCCGCATGCGCGATGTTCCAGTTCGCCTTGAGGCCCGAGAGCACGAGCATCCGGTCTTTGAACGGGGCAAGCGGTTCTAGGATCGGGGTGAGCTCGAAGTCCTTGTCGAAGCCGCTTGGCGTCCAGTAGGGCATCGCCATTCCGTTCGGAACGTAGACGGTCTGGAACCGGTGGATCGGTTCCGCCGCGCCCCGTCTTCCGAATGCCGAGAATGCGGGCGCCATCGCGTCCAGGTACGGGAGCGCGAGCGCGGCTCCGAACCCGCGCAGCACGGTCCGCCGCGAGATCGCCTTGCCCGTCGCGATCGTCAGGTCGCCAAGCGAATGTGTCATCTCGTTTTCTCCGGATCAGCCCTTCGTGAACCGCGCCCCGCGTCTTCCGAAGTTCCAGATATCCCGCATGGTCCCGCTTCTTCTACCGTCACTGGGCTTCCGCCGTGCCCCCGGTGCTCAGGAGGAACGCAGGGCTCCCCGTGATTCCGACAACCAGCGATGACCAGGTGTAGTCCTCCTCGGCCGCCGTCCGGACGATTTGCCGGATCGACGGCTGGTCATAGTACTCGATCCGCCGTCCGAGCGCGTACGCCATGAGCTTCTCGGTCAGCGTGTGGGCAAACCGCTCGGGCCGCTCTAGCATCCACGCCCTGAGATCCGAGAATCCCCCGAACTCGACCCCACCCGGGTAGGTGCCCTGCGGATCGACGGGGTTGCCGCTCTCGTCGAAGGTACGCCAGCCGCCGATCACGTCGTAGTTCTCCAGCGCGAAGCCCAGCGGATCGATCACGATGTGGCAGGACGAGCAGACTGGGTTGTCCCGGTGCTCGGCGAGCCGCTCGCGGATCGAAGCCGGCAATGCCTCCGCCTCAGCCTCCGGCAGGATCGGCACGTTTGGCGGAGGTGGTGCGGGAGGTGTTCCCAGGATGTTGTCCAGCAGCCACTTCCCGCGGAGTACAGGTGAGGTCCGCCCGGGATAGGAGGTGACGGCAAGCACCCCGCCGTGCGCAAGCAGACCGCCCCGCTGGTCCAGATTCGGCAGGGCCACACGCCGGAAGCGGCTCCCGTAGACCCCCGGCACACCGTAGTGGCGCGCGAGGCGCTCATTCAGGTAGGTGTAGTCCGCGTCCAGCAGCTCGATGATGCTCCGGTCGGACCGGACCGTCCCGCCGATGAACAGTTCGGTCTCCTGGCGAAACGCCTCCAGCAGGGTCTCGTCGAAGTTGGGATAGACCTCCGGATTGACCTCCACTTCCGGAATGCGACGCAGATTGAGCCACTGCGCCGCGAAATCCTCCACCAGCGTCTCGACGGCGCGCGGATCGGCGAGCATCCGGCGAACCTGTGCCTCCAGCACGGTCCCGTCCGAGAGCCTCCCCTCGTCGGCCAGCCGGAGGAGGGTCTCGTCCGGGAGGGTGCTCCAGAGGAAGAAGGAGAGGCGCGACGCGACCTCCCGGTCACTCAGGCGGTAGGTCTCGCCCGGCTGCACGTCCTCGGGCTCGTGGTACACACGGATCAGGAAGTCGGGATCGCTCAGGAGGAACTCGAGCGCGAACTGGATGCCGGCGTCGAAGGATCCGCCCTTCTCGCGACCGTCGTCGTAGAAGCGAAGCAGCGTCTGCAGGTCCCCCTCCGAGACCGGCCGGCGGTATGCCCGTCGTGCGGCGCGGGAGAGGACCTCGGTGGCACAGGCCCGTGCCTCAGCTCCCTCGTCCGGATGACAGGTGAAGAGGGCCGCGCGGCTCGGCGTCCCCCCCGCTACGGCCGTCGCGCCGTACGGACCTCCGATCTCGAGCGACTGGACCTGCTGGTAGTTCATGTAGACTTCGTCGTTCGCCAGAAGCCGTCCGCGCTGCACCGGCTGGGGAATATCCTCCGGCTCCAGATGCTCCCTGACATAGGACACGGCTACGACGTGCGGGCCGGCCTGGACGGGAACCCGGACTTCCAGCTGCTCGTCTCCGGTCAGCATGTACTCTTCCCAGTCGATGCTCCCCGGCTCTCCGGGACCGCTGAAGCTCATCGGAGACGGGTCGCCGGGCGCCTCCCCGCCAATCGTGAAGCGCTCCAGCAGTGCGCCGTCGAGCCGCACCTCGAGCTGCTGGGGCCACCCCATCCCCATGATGTAGTCCTGCCAATTGGTCCTGAGCCGGATCCTGAAGAGGTACTCGCCGTCGACCGGGAAGTGATGGGTGACGCCCAGGCCCCCGCGGGAGCCGAAGGGCAGATCCTCGCCCTGCCGCGAGTCCTGCACGATGTGCAGGGGGATCTCGTAGGTGGTTACCTCGGCGTTCGGCGGCGGCATGCCCACGGCAAGGCGCGTGACCTGGCGGGCCACCGAGAGGTAGCGTTCCATGTGCGCGGTGGAGAACGGGAGCGCCGCCGCCATGTTGTCGAAGCTTCCGTCAGCTGTCGGATCACCAGGGAGCAGGGCCATCACGTCCACATCGATCCCAAGCAGGTCGTTGATGGCATTGTTGTATTCGAGGCGGTTCATTCGGTGAACCGGCGTCACCCGGCCGGGATCCGGACTGTCTGCCCACGCCCGGTCGAGCTCGGCTCCCAGCCACGTGGTTACCGAGTCGTAGACCGCTAGATCCGGGCGCGGCATCTCGGCGGGCGGCATCATCCGCGCCTGGAGCTTCTTGATCATCGCTTCCAGGGCTTCCGCGTGCGCACCCGGGTTGGTGAAGTCGATCGATTCGAGCGAGAGCCCTCCCGTCCTCGATGCATCGTCGTGGCAAACGAGGCAATACGTGCCCACCACCTCCTGCACGTCCGAGGCCGTGAATGGATCCTGGCCCGCGGGGGCACGGGAGGCGGAGGGAAGGGGTGCAGCGAGTGCACCAAGGAATGCAGCCGCCACGCCGCCGCCCAGTGCGACGGAAAGGAGCGTGGTACGCCCGGCCCTGGCGCGGTCCGCCAGTACGTTGCCTGTCTTCAGCCACCGGTGGAACCCCATCTAACCTCCGAATTCCTCTCGCACTCCCATCGTCGGCCGACTGAGTCCAGACTCAAGCCCAATCAACGTCCCGACCCCAGCTACCAAGTATCGTCTCTTGTGCGTCGCAACGCGAACCTCCGGCCGGTGTCGGCACACCAACCGGAATATCCGGGCGCCGGGCGTCGAGACGACCGACGACGTCTGGTCACCGCAGCTCCACGATCGGTACCGGCAGACAGCCGGCCCACGTGTCGATTGGCAACCCGCCGGCCATCGTGTCCCCAGGCCGGTTCCTCCATGTCGCCGGTACGGATGGCGTCACCGATCGTGGTACCGCGGAGTAAGAACTCCCTACGCCGTTCGCCGATGCACCGGGCGCGGATTTCGGCCTCGCCCGCGCTCCGGATGGGCGGAGGGCTGGTCATCCGCGACTCAGTCCAGCTCGCTCGCGGTGGCCCGCAGCTTGTTGATGATCGCGACGGCATCCTGACTCCCCAGGACTTCTGAGGTCATCAGCTGGGCTCCCCCGCAGGTGGAGAACGGAATGTCCACTCCCTCGTTCGGGTACTTCGTCGGGTTCCAGTGCTCCAGCCCAGGACTATCCAGGTCCCAGAAATTCGAGCGGGACCCGAGGGTCGTCCATGACGACCGGCTCGCTGTCGACCAGACCCTCCACGGTCAGGGGCGACTGCGCATGCACGGTCACGCGGAAAACCCGACCGGGTCCCTCCCACACGGAAAAAACCCTCCCCGCAGAGCCGAGCTCCGCGGGGAGGGCCTCCCTGATGGCGTTAAGTATGGACGTATGGGCCTACCCGCCCGCTGCAGGCCGCTCGCGCACCATCCGCGCCCGTTCGGCCACTCTCTGATCGTAGTCCTCCTGATCGAGGGAAACGATCTGCAGGTGAATGTGGGACATTTCATCGCCGGTACGCCGCCCGTGTACCACCCATTGGTCGGGATCCGGGTTGGAGGGGTTGTCCGCAGTGTTGTCGTAATACGAGGTCAGTACCAGGACAGTCCCTTTCGGGAGCAGCGGCTGGGCGTGGTCATCATAAATGTACGTCAGGCTCCAGGCGTGAAGCCAGTTGAACTTCGTCAGAACCTCCTTCCTACCGTCCGGATAGATCGCCTCGAGGGTCTGGCCGGTGCCCCGCAGGTGCTGGTGCCCGCGGATGCTCCAGATCCACGACGGCTCCTCGAGGACGTGGAACGCCTGGGTAATTCCCCTCGAGTGGGGCGCGATCAGCATCGTCTGCTGACCGATGTCGAGGTTCTTGTAGGAGCTGAAGACCCTGGTCGCGGCAGTCAGCTTGTACTCTGGCTCGTAGTCCTCGGGGTAGAACCAGAGGCCGACCTCGGCGTACGCTCCTTCGACGCTGTGCCCTCTCGGGAAGTAGTGCAGGTTGAAAGTCACTCGCTGTCCTGGCTCCACCAGCAGGCCGGAACCGTCGGGATAGAGATCGAAGGGCGTGCCCGGGCCACCGAACTTCGAGATCGTGGTGTTCCCGTGATGCGTCACCTCCCGGCTGTGGAGGCTCGGACGGCTCTCGGTAGCCCTGATCCAGCGCGGCCGGTCGAGTTCGGTGAGGAGCACGTCGGGCTCGAACCACTGGTCCAGGCCCGTGTTTTCGACGTCGAACCCGGGGGAACGGAAGACGAGATCCGGCGGACGCCCGAGCTCATCCTCGAGGAGCCACGACGCCCCGTCCGGCCAGGCCACCGCCGACGGCAGGTCGGCCGGGTCTCCCTCGGGGGCCCCTCCGTCCACCCACGCGACTATCGTCTGGATCTCCTCGTCGAGGAGCGAGAGGTCATTCTGGTACTCCTGAATCCCGATCGTTCGGTCGACGTGCCATGGCGGCATCGTGCGCGTTTCCACCTGGGTCCTGATCATCGGTGCCCACGGCCGCGCGTCCTGGTAGGTCAGGAGCGACATCGGGCCGATCCCACCCGGCCTGTGGCATTCCTGGCAGTTCGCCTGGAGAATCGGTGCAACGTCCCTCGAGAACGTGACTTCGCCCGCCGCGTCCTGTGCCTTGAGCTCGACGGTTCCTGATACGACGGCAAGCAGGGCCAGCGCAGCCGTAAGGAGCAGTCTCTTCATTTCGTATCCCCCGCGTCCGTGGTTAGGAAGAACCTTATAGACCGACATTGACTCGAATATACCCGTTGGACCAGCAGCAGTGCTGGTCGACTGCCCGATAGTTCTCGATTGCCCAGACGCGGAGAAGGTACTCGCCCGGCTCACTGAATGTAGCCGTGTTCCGGACCTCGCCCGCCCCGCCCTCGAGCACGGTCTCGGTCTCGCCGAAGATCACCGTCCCGGGGCCCTGATGATGATACCAGACCAGTATGCTCGTGGTGCGCGGCTCCATCTGCGCACCCTCGTACGTCCCGAGGACGCGTGTGGCCTCGGCAGGCTGCGGGTCCACCCACACGCTGATAGGGAGGGGGACGCCGACGGTCGCCTCGACGGGGCCATACGTGACGCCGGCCCGGCCTCGTCCCGTGGGTCCGTCCGGGTCGGGGTCAAACCGGAGCTCCGGGGCCACCGGGGAGATCGTGAAGGCTTCCAGGTCGTCCATCCGGTACGCTTCATGCAACGCCCGACCGGGCACGGAATACGTCTGTCCGCGGGAGCGGAGGGTCCAGACGACGTCGCCCGTATAGTCACCGGGAATGGTGACGATGAACGAGCTCAGGTGCCTGCGGTTGCAGCAGAGGGGAGCCGGATGGAAGTGTGTGGGCTGGACGCCGTCGAACTCGCTCGGCTCAATGAAGTTGTCCGGCCCGAGCGGGACATCCAGCGGCTCCTGGGAGTTCAGGTTGAAGTACTCGAAGGTCAGCGTGATGGTCCCGTCGGGATTCGGGAACCATCCTTCGAACACTGGAATCACCGGTTGGCCGTACTCGCGCACCGGCGCGATGTTCAGCGCGAATTCATGGTCGTGCGGGAGTCCACCGCGGCTGGCGCGGAGGCCGAGCTCCTGCTGCTGCGCAGTCACTTCTCCCGCCAGCGGGAGCACCATGACCAGAGCTGCCAAGCAGCACACCCATCGCATCGCGGACCTCCGATCCCTGATCGTTCGCCGTCGCTGTACCGCCGAGCCACACCTCCAAGACAACGCTGTGCCCTTCGGGAAAGCCATCAACCCACACTTACGGTAAGGCCCGGTATCGCGGCTCGCAAGAGCGCCGGGGCCGTCGGACTCCCTACAGGCCCGACTACACGACGCCTCGGCACGTACTCCGGTTGACAACGGAGTCCACCGGCCAGCAACGACTTGGCGCGACGGCCGTAGAGCAGTCGCGGGTCTAGCGGAAGGGCCTCGTCACTATGCGGATCACGCCGCCCATGTGGCCGGTCCCGTACCGGGTCGTGGCGTCCCTCGAGTTCAGGTGCTCGATGCGCTCGATGTAGGTCGACCGGATCCCGGCCAGGGACCCGCGTCGGTCGTCCACATAGACGACGGGAAGGATCGGGCCGCTGAAGTTGGCGGTCTGGGAGCGGAACCAGCGGGGCCGAAGCCGCTCGATGATCTCGTATGCGGTAAGGTCGGGGAGGGCCGAAATCTGCTCTCTCGTGATCACATTCGGCGGGCCGCGGGCCGTACCCCGTCCGCTGCAGGCGACACTCGCCAGCAGCAGGACGCTTGCCAGGAACGGGCCGGTCAGAGAGTGCCGCGAGCGTCGCATGAGCGTTCTCCCGTGCCGGCGATCCGTCGCCGCCAGCGGATGCCCGATGCTAGGGCTGCTCCCTCACGCCGGTCTCGAGGAACTCGTTGCGAGAATCGATGCCGACATCGTTTCCGAGGTAGTCGTCCTCCCGGACCTCTTCCATCCAGAGCGTGCCTGTCGGCTGGAACGCGACCTGAAGGTACTGGGCCGCCGAGGCGGGGGATCCACCGTGCCAGTGCTCCACCCAGGGGCCAGCGTATTCGCTCTCTCCCGGATAGAGGGTCCTGGCCCGTTCGCCACGTTTCTGTACGCGACCCTCGCCCTCCCAGACCACGAGGAGCTGGCCCCCGGGATGACAGTGCCAGAACGAGCGCACACCGGCCTCGAAGTACGCGCCGCCCCAGGGCTCGCCGTTCACGATTGCCTCGGGCACGGTTCGTCCCTGATACTCTCCGCCGGTGACCTGCGTGCTCATGCGTTCGCCGGGGCACGCTTCCTGGAACCCGCTCGCGGTCGCCGGCTGGGCGTGTCCGGTCACACGCGGCCCCAGGACGAGATTCAGCCCGAAAAGCAGGCCTAGGCAGAGGAAATAGGTACAGACCCTACGGTTTCGCACTGCGGCTTTCATTGTCCACCTCCCAACGTGGGTACCGAGAGTCCATCTGTCGCAGGCCGACCCGGGGGTTCGCCTTCGGCCGATCTCGGATCCGCGGCCCGAAGTGCGAGCACTATCGGCGCGCCCTGTTGATCGAGACGAACGCGGGCTGGATCAGGCGGCGCGTGTCGGCGTCTTGGCGCGGCACGAATTTCTGGACCCGGTAGTTCGCGTAGTCGGCCACATACAGGTTGCCTTCGCTGTCCACATCGAAGTGGTGCGGGTTGCTGAAGGCTCCGGGATAGCTTCCAGCCGCTCCCCAGTGCGTGAGCCGGAGCCCGCCCAGGTTGAACTGCACCAGTCGGTTGAGGGTGGGGTCACTCATCCACACCGTCTGGTCCTGCGCCACCACGATGTGCGAGGGCTGCGCCATCCCGTCCCACATCTCCAGGAACCGGCCGTTCTGGTCGAAGATCTGGATGCGGGCATTGCGGCGGTCCGCGACATACACCCGCCGGTCCGCGTCGACCTTCACCGAGTGAACGAGCTGGAACTGGCCCGGTCCGGTCCCGGCGCTTCCCCATTCCAGGAGGTACTCGCCATGTTCGTTGAACTTGACCACGCGGGAGTTCACGTAGCCGTCGGCGACGTAGAAGGTACCGTCGGGGAGGAATGCCAGATCGGTGGGACGGGCGAAATGCGTCTCGTCGTCGCCCGTCACCTCCCGCTCTCCCAGCGTCATAACGAGTTCGGATCCATCGTTGGTGAACTTGAAGATCTGGCTGGCCCAGTCGTCGACGATCCATACGTGACGGTCCGGGTCGTAGGGATTCACCGCGACCTTGTGGGGCCTGACGAAGAGGTGGTCCCACTGCGTCCACGAGTCGACGAACTCTCCGTCGCGGTTCAGCACCAGCACGAAGTGGCTCTGTATGTGATCCGCGTTGGAACGCGGCCCCGGGCCGCGTGCCGGGCGCGGGTCCGGCAGGTCGCCGCCCTGCAGCACGAAGATCCGGTCCGGCGTGTCCGGATAGACGGCCGCAATGAGGCCGAACGTCAGCCCGTCAGCGTGCCAGGGCATGGGCTTCAGCCAGTTCTCCACCACCCGATAGGGGCCGGTGATGTCCTGATCGCCTACGGTCTGGGCGCCGAGCGGGGCACAGGCGAGGATTCCGCAGGCAACGGATACTCCCAGGGTCAAGCGGTTCGCGATCATCTGTCGCTCCAGTTCGTCATACGCCGTGGACGCGCGAGGGAAGGGGGGCGGCCATTCGTGTGCTAGTAGGTCAGCTGACCGCCGTTTACGTGGAGTGTCTGCCCGGTAACATAGCTCGAGGCATCGGATGCCAGGAACGCGTAGACATTGGCGAGTTCCTGCGGGAGCCCGCGGCGCCCGAGGGGGATCTCGCGTCCGCCGGTCGGTCCGGGCGCAGCATCTTCCGCGCTCGTCGCCTCGAAGTCCCAGCCACCGGGAACGACGAGGTTCACCAGGATGTTGTGGGGTCCGAGTTCGGTCGCGAGCGCCCTCGTGAGGCCGAGCGCGCCCATCTTCGACGCGCAAACATGCGGCCAGTGGGTTCCGTACCAGGAGTTCAGTCCCGACACGTTGATGATGCGGCCGCCCCCGTTCGCTATCATGCTCGGCACCACGGCCTTGGAGCAGAAGAAGGGGCCGTCCAGGTTGACGGCCATCACCTCCCGCCACTCGCTCGTACTCGTTTCCTGGAACGTCGTCGGCGGACGTGCACCGGCGTTATTGATCAGGATGTCGATTCGTCCGAACTCTTCCAGCGCGTCCGCGGCCATCCGGTTGACCTGATCCTCGATGCCGACATCGGCCATGAGGGCGATCGCCCTGGCGCCCAGGGCCTCCGCCTCCCGGACGACAGACTCGGCCTCGTCGCGGTTGGAGCGGCCGTTGACGATCACGTCCGCTCCCTGGCGCGCCAGCTCGAGCACGGTCGCGCGGCCGAGGCGCCGCCCGGAGCCCGTGACGAGCGCGACCTTCCCCTCGACCGCCCGCGCCGTCTGCGGAGCCGCCGTCGCTGCCAGCGGGAGCACGGCTGCGGCCCCCATCCCGCGGCGGATCGCCGCGCGGCGGGTGATCGGTGTCCCTCTGTATCCGTCCATGTCTCGTTTCCCCCTTCGTCTAGGAGCAAGCCTGCCTGAACTCTGGCCTCGCCTCGTGCTGCCTTCCGCCTCCAGCCCGGTCTCTCACTCGTCCCCGGGAAGCGCAAACACCCACATCACCCCACTTCCGAGCGGGATATCGATATCCACGAGCGGTCCCAGGGTCATCGTCTGGGCGATCCGCCCGCCGGCGCCCACCGCTACGTATTGCTTGCCGTCCACGGTGTAGGTGACCGGCGAGCCGGAGACGTCGCCGTTCAGGCGGATGTCCCACAGGCGTTCTCCGGTGTCCGCGTCGAGCGCGAAAAACCAGCGGTCCGATGTACCTCCGAACACGATCCCGCCCGCCGTCGCGAGCGAGGATGCCGACATGGGAGCGCCGCTCTCGGGCCGGTGGACCCAGGCCCGCTCCCCGGTAACGGGATCGAATGCCACGAACTCACCAACATAGTCGTAGCCGGGGGCCATCGCCGGCCGTGAGTTCATCCCCTGGTAGCGGCCCACTCCAGTGAAGTCCTGGTGGAAATACGTGAGGATCTGGCAGGAATTGTTGATTCCGATGTAGTAGAGGCCCGTGAGCGGGCTGTAGCTGGGGGAGTGGAGGTCCCGGGTACCGTGGAGGTGGGGGCAGGCCAGGAAGGTCCTTCCGGAATCCTGGTCCTCGGGCTGCGGCACCACCTCCGGATTGTAGATGGGCCGTCCTTCCGGGGTCCAGCCCGTCACTACGTTGTCGTACCCGGTCCTGAATGTGTAGAGGTACTCCCCGGTTTCCCGGTCCAGCACGAGGCCCCAGCCGATCTTGCTCGTGTGAACGAGCGTCTTTCGTGGCTCACCATCGACGATCATGTCGATGAGCATGCTCTCGTGGGGCTGGTCGTAGTCCCATGACTCGCCGGGCAGCACCTGGAAGTGCCAACGGATCTCGCCGGTGTTGAAGTCCAGGGCCAGGATGGAGGCGGTGTAGAGGGCGTCGCCCTCCCCGCGGAGCACCCGGTTTCTGGGCGTCGGCTGGCCGGTGCCCGCGTAGATCAGGCCGAGTTCGGGGTCGTAGCTGAAGGTGTGCCAGGTCGCTCCTCCGAGCGGGGGAACCCCGGTCTGGTCTGCGCTCCACGTGTCGTAGGCGGGGTCCCCGGGAGACGGCACGGTATAGGTGCGCCACAGCCTCTCGCCGCTCTCCGCATCGTACGCGTCGACCTTGCCCCGCGCGCTGTGATCGCTTCCGGTGAAACCGAGAAATACCCGCCCGCCGGCGATCAGGGGAGGATGCGCGTGACCCGCGCCGAGGCGGAAGTCCTCGGTCTGCCTCTCCCAGAGCATCTCGCCGGTCTGGGCATCCAGGACCACCAGGTGAGCGTCCGCGGTTCCCCAGTAGACCTTGTCCTCGAAGACCGCCACCCCGCGACTGCGCGGGTAGGCCATCGATATCCGGATGTCGTCCGGGAACGTCCGCTCGTGGACCCAGATCTCGTCACCGGAGACCGCGTCCATTGCGGTTACCCGACCGCTTCCCTCCGACACATACATGATGCCGTTGGCCACCATGGGGGTCGGCGACCACCTGTTGTTGTCCCGGAAGGAATAGGTCCAGAGGGGACGGAGTTCCTGCACGTTGTCGCGATTGATCTCCTCAAGGGGACTGAATCCCTGCACGTCGTAGGTACGGCGGTAGTTCAGCCAGTCACCGTCCTCGGGGTGGAGCAGTCGCTCCTCGGTGATCTGCTCCCAATCCGACGTCTGGGCCGCCACCGGACCGGGGAGAGGAGCGAAGAGCGGCAGCGCCACCGATGCGAGGAGCGGAACGGACCGGCGCCTAGGCGCCGGCCCTGCCGTTACGGAAGGGAGCTCCGCTGCCCCCCCCTTCGTGTTCGACTCCCGACCCCGCGGCTCTCGCGACATGACTCACTCCCTCGATTCAGGCATCAGGCCCCGTTCCCCGAACACTTCGGCGGCCGCGCCGGCCGCATTGACGGCTGCCGGCCATCCTGCGTAGAAGGCAACCTGCAGGATTACCTCTCCAGCTTCAACCGGGGTGACGCCGAACTCGTCCAAGCCTCGCCCGAGATGCCCCCTGAACTGGTTCGTGGCATAGATCGCGCCATTCACGGCGATCGTGAGCAGGCTGCGGTCGCGCTTGGAGAGCTGGGGCCGCTCCCAGACGTCCCCGTAGACGAGGAGGTCCCGGAGTTCTCCCAGCCTGGGCACCGCGGCATACCCCCCACTCGTATAGACGCGGGGCTCCACCGGTGGGGGCTCCCAGGTCTCGACCACGGGCATGTCGGGGAGCCCACGCTCGCGGAAAACCTCTCCGGCGGCCCTGGACGCGTTCACCGCCGTCGGCCAGCCGGCGTAGAACGCTACATGGAGAATGATCTCGGAGATTTCCTCCTGCGTGAGACCGTTGTCCAGGCCTCGCGCGATGTGGCCGCGCACCTGGTCCCGATAGAGTGCCTGGAGGGCCGCGATCGTGATCAGGCTGCGGTCGCGCTTGGA
>JAAXGI010000317.1 GCA_012267505.1 Gemmatimonadota bacterium | reverse complement strand
GAGGAAGACGCCGCCGTGGGGGCTACCCCGCCCTGCCTCGACCTCCGCGAGGATCTTCCGGGCCACATGGTCCCGGGTGAGGAGCTCAGGGGGGCGCCTCGCCGCCGGATCCCCCGTGCAGTAGCGCCACCCCTCCTCCTCGGTATCCGCCGTCTGATCCCGGTAGAGTTCGGGGATCCCCTCGAACATGAACCGCGCGCCCGCGCTGTTGCGGAGCACCCCGCCCTCCCCGCGCACGCCCTCGGTGACGAGGATCCCGCGGACCGAGGGAGGCCAGACCATCCCGGTCGGATGGAACTGGACGAACTCCATGTCCATGAGCTCGGCGCCCGCGTCGTAGGCGAGCGTATGCCCGTCGCCGGTGTACTCCCACGAGTTCGAGGTGATGCGGAAGGCCTTGCCGAGCCCCCCGGTGGCCATGACGACCGCGCCCGCCCGGAGGAGGAGGAAGCGCCCGCGCTCGCGTTCGTAGCCGAACGCCCCGACCACGCGTCCCTCGCCGCTGAGCAGACGCGTGACGGTGCATTCCATCTGGAAGTCGATCCCCCGGTGGACCCCGTGGTCCTGGAGGGTGCGGATCATCTCGAGGCCAGTGCGGTCCCCCACATGGGCGAGCCGGGGGTAGGCGTGGCCACCGAAGTTCCGCTGGAGGATCCGCCCGTCGGGGGTGCGGTCGAAGAGCGCGCCCCACGCCTCGAGTTCCCGGATCCGGTCTGGCGATTCCCTGGCGTGGATCTCGGCCATCCGCCAGTGGTTCAGGTACTGCCCGCCCCGCATCGTGTCGGCGAAATGGACCTTCCACCCGTCGCGCGCGTCCACGTTCGCCATCGCGGCGGCCGCGCCGCCCTCGGCCATGACAGTGTGCGCCTTGCCGAGAAGCGACTTCGAGACGACTCCAACCCGCGCGCCCCGTTCCGACGCCTCGATGGCCGCCCGGAGGCCCGCACCCCCGGCGCCGACGACGAGGACGTCGTACTCGAGGGTCCGGTAGCTGGCCATCAGAAGAACCTGAGGTCCGTCCAGACCCCCATCGCGCACATCCGGACGTAGAGGTCCGAGAAGCCGACCCATACGAGGCTCAGCCAAGCCCACATCATGTGCCGGCGGTTCAGGCACGAGACGCAACGGTAGGTGGCGGCGTGGGCCGGCCGTCTCGAGATCTGCGTGAGCCGGCCCCCGACGAGGTGCCTGAGCGAGTGGCAGCCGAGCGTGTAGCCGCTGAGCAGGACGACGTTCAGCACGAGGACGAGGCTCCCCACGCCGATGCCGAATGACACGGCGCCGGTCGCCGGGTCCTCGAACCAGAATCCCTTCCAGGCGTCGTAGGAGAGGAAGAAGAGGAGAGCGAGGGCGAAGACGAGGAAGTAGCGGTGGACGTTCTGGAGGACGAGGGGGAGGCGGCGCTCGCCCCGGTAGCCGCTCCGGGGCTCGCCGACGGCGCACGAGGGCGGATCCGCCCAGAAGGCCTTGTAGTACGCACCCCGGTAGTAGTAGCAGGTGAGCCGGAACCCGACGGGCGCCCAGAGGATGAGGAAGGCGGGCGAGAATGGGAGCCAGCCGGGCCAGCCCCGCGGCCGCGGACCGAAGAGCGCGTGCGAGGATTCGCCGAAGATCTCAGGGGAATAGAAAGGCGAGAGGTAGGGACCCGAGACGTAGAACTCCCCCTGGAAGGCGGCCCACGTGCTGTAGACGACGAAGGTCGAGAAGCCGAGGAAGACGGCCAGCGGCTTCGTCCACCACGCGTCCGGGCGCGTCGTCCGTCCGAAGCCCCGGGGGGCGGGAAGAGAGGTGACCGCATTCGGCACGGCGGGGCCCTCCTGCTTGAGCGTGCGCGCTGCCCCCTCTGCGGGGGAGGGGCCGGGAGGGAACGGAAGGGAACCGGAGCTTCTTCCCACTCCCCCCGGCGGGTCGGCCCGAAGAATACAGGGGAGGCCTACCGGGGTCCAGAGCCCGCGGGGGCCCGCGGGGGCGAGGTTGGTTGCCGCCTTGCCCAAGCCCCGGCATTTTGGGATCTTGCACCTTCCGGCGCGGACCGGCGCGGACCGAGCCGCAGTTGGTCGCAAGTGGATGCACTACCCATCCGTGAGGGAGAGTCGAGAGATGTCCAGTGCCAGCCGAACCGGTTCCGTCACCACCCTGGCCGCCGCCATCGCGGCGCTTGCAGCCTCACCTGCGGTGGCCCAGAACCACGCCCCGAACCCCTACAACACCCTCGAGGACTTCGCGCCGCTGCCCGACGGGCGGAGCTGGGGATCGACGAGCGCGGTGGAAGTCTCCCCGGATGGGGAGACGATCTGGGCGATCGACCGCTGCGGGGCGAACAGCTGCGACACGGACGTGCCGGGTGCTTCTGCACTCGACATCGTCTTCGAATTCGACAAGGACGGCAATATCCTGCGCCGGTGGGGCGCCGGCGATTTCGTCTGGCCGCACGGGATCGACCTGGACGCGGCCGGCAACGTCTGGGTCGCCGATGCGCGCGGCAACGAGGCGGGCACAAACGGCCACACGGCCGAGAAGTTCAGCCCGGACGGGGAGCTTCTCATGACGCTCGGCCGGCCGGGGGTGGCCGGACGCACGCGGGACACCTTTGACCAGCCGAACGACGTCCTCATCGCCCCCGACGGGAGCATCTTCGTGGCCGACGGCCATCCGGCGAACGGCAACAACCGGATCGTCAAGTTCTCCGCCGACGGCGACTACATCCTGGAATGGGGCGAGACGGGCTCGGAACCCGGGCAGTTCCGCACCCCGCACGCACTGGCCATGGACTCCGAGGGACTCCTCTACGTGGGCGACCGGAGCAACCGGCGGGTGCAGGTCTTCGACCAGGAGGGCGGGTTCGTGCGCGACATCTACAATGTGGGGCGGGCGAGCGGACTCACGATCGACGAGTTCGACCGGCTCTACGTGGCCGACTCGGAGTCAAACTACTCGAGGAACCCGGGGTTCGGGCGCGGCATCCGCGTGATCAACATCGCCGACTTCCGGGTGATCGCCTACATCCCCGACCCCGAGCCAGACCCCGACAACGCGGGGACGAGCGCCGCCGAGGGCGTGGCCGTCGACAACGAGGGGAACGTCTACGGAGCCGAGGTCGGCCCGAGGCAGCTCGTCAAGCACGCGCTCCCCGGAGGCGTCGTCCGCTAGGAGGCGGGCCTCCAGCCGAACCCGGCGACCTCTCTCCTTCCTTGGCCGACCACCCGCGTTCCGGGCGGCGGGCGATCGCACGCCCGGCCTCGCTGGCCGCCGCCGTGGCCGCGGCGCTCCTCCTCGGGAGCGTCGTGCTCACCCGTCCGGCCTCCACCGGCCCCGCCGCTCCCGCCGGGGCGGACCGTGCGCCGGAGGGGGCGGGCGGGGATCGCGCCGGCGCAATCCCCGCCCTCGAGGCCGCGGAGGGCGGCCGCTCCCTCCCCTCCGCCCCCCTCCGCGTGGCGCTCCAAGCGGGACACTGGAAGGCGGCCGAGGCGCCCGACGAGCTCCGGGGGCTCCGTAACAATGGAGGCACGTCGGGAGGAGGGAAGGCCGAGTGGGAGGTGAACCTCGAGATCGCGCGCCTCACCGGGGCGCTCCTCGAGGAGGCGGGATACGCCGTCGACATCCTCCCGGCAACCGTACCCGAGGCCTACCGGGCTGATGCGTTCGTGGCGATCCACGCGGACGGGCACAACGACTCCTCGGTCAGGGGGTTCCGCGTCGGATGGCCGCGGAGGGACGCGACGCAGCGCGCCTCGGAGTTCGCAGAGGTGCTTGCGGAAGCCTACGGTGAGGCGACCGGCATCCGGCGCCTCCCGGTCGCCACCCGGCGGATGCGCGGCTACTACGCCTTCCGGTATACGCGCTACCGTCACGCCATCCACCCGTCGACGGTCGGCGTGATCATCGAGACCGGGTTCCTGACGAGCCCCCGGGACCGCGAAGTGATCGTGGCGGACCAGGGGCGGGCAGCCCAGGGGATCTTCGACGGCGTGACCCGCTTCCTCGGCCCGGCCACCGCCGAAACGCCGGCGGGGCCGCTCCCGGCCACCCAGCCGGCCGCGGTCCAGTAGCCGGCTCAGACCGCGGTCGGGCACCCGCCTGACGATCCGGACGGGCCGCCCGCTTCCTACGGGACGTTCTCGAACCAGACCACCCGGTCGGTACCGGCGCTTCCGGCCAGCACGTCGAGGTCCCCGTCCCCATCGATGTCGTGCACCTCGGTGCTCGAGGTGGCCACGCCGCCGACATCGAGCGGGATCCGCTCCCACCGGCCCGCGCCCGGAAGGTACCGGTAGATGACGAGCGTGCCACCGCCACCCCGTCCGCCGCCCACGACTTCGTCGTAGCCGTCCCCGTCCAGGTCGGCCGCGGCGAGGCCGTGCCCGTTCTCGAACTCCGTGGCGATGACCTCGCGGGACCACGGCTCCGTTCCGCCGCCGCCGGACCGGTAGATCACGGCGTCGGTGCCGTGCCAGGGATCGATCGTGGCGACGAACCGCTCCCCGGCCAGACTGCCGACCGCCACCTCGCTCGAGCCCCGGTTCGGGCGCGCGGCCTCGAGGCCTGCGCCGATGTGCCGTGGCGCGGCCCCGAGTGCCGGCGTGAAGAGGAAGACGCCGGCGAGGCTGGCGGTGAGCACATCCTCGGCGCCGTCCCCATCCCAGTCGAAGGCGATGATCCCGTGTGCAACCTCGAGTCGCGAGTCGTCGAGCACCCGGCTCTCCCAGCTCTCCGCCGGATCGGCGGGGATCCGGTACGCCGTGAGCCGGGACGCCCCCACGTACTCGGGCGCCGCAGCCCCGATCCCTACGATCGGGAGGACAAGGAGCTCCCGCGTTCCGTCCCCATCCACGTCGCCCCACCGGAGGCGGTGCGAGGCCGGTATCGCGTCGATCCGCCTCGACCTCCACTCCCCGCTCGCAGTGGGGTCCCCCGGATTCTCGACCCAGGAAATGAGCCCTCCCCCCGTCGAGTTCGAGAGCGCGAACTCACTGGCGATCGCGAGGTCCACATCTCCGTCGCCATCGATGTCGTTGGGCGCCATGTGGATGTACTGCTGCGAAGCGGTCGTGATCCCGTAGCGCTCCCACGTCGGGCTCCGGAACCACGCCACGCCGGCGCTCCCGGAGAGCACCACGATGTCACGCATCCCGTCGTTGTCCACGTCGAAGAACGTGGCGTAGGAAGCCCCCTCGAACCCGATCTCGTGGCGGACGAAGGTCGGGAACGCGCCGTCCCGGTCCGCCTCCCCGGCCGCCGTGCCGGGAGGAGGCCCTCCCTCGCAGCCGCCGAGGAGAAGGAGGAGCGCCGGGAGGAGGGGACGGATGGCTCGGATCGCGGACATGGCAGCCCTCCCGTTCTCGGGGAATCCCGGCACCGGAACGGCGCCGGACGGCGGGGAGTGCGGACGGGCGACACCCCGCCTTCCCCGGTCCGCTACGGTATCCCCGGGGGAGGCCGGAGGCAAAGGAGAGCGGCCGCGGGGGCGAGGATCCACGCCCGCAGCCTCACCGCGGGGTGAGCCGAAGGATCCGGTCGTCGCCCCGGGACGGCCGGCCCCGGCCGTCCCGGTTGCTCGTCGCCAGGTAGATCTCGCCTCCCGGACCCACGAGAACGTCCCGCAGCCGCCCGAAGGCGCCCGCGAGCAGGGTCTCGCCCGAGACCGCCCGCCGGCCGTCCGCAGAGAGTCGGACGCGGTAGAGGGACGCTCCGCGGAGCGAGACCGCGAGGATGTCTCCCTCCCAGCCGGCGACCGCATCGCCGGCGTAGAGATCCGCGCCGGCGATCCCGACGGTCGGCGACCAGACCCAGAGGGGCTCGACGGCGTCGTTCGCCGCGCACCAGGGCTCCTCCCCCCGCGTATTGCAGAACCCCTCGAGTGCCGGCCACCCGTAGTTGCCGCCCGGCTCGATCAGGTTCAGCTCGTCCTCGTCCCCGGCGCCGTGCTCCGTCGAGTAGAGCATCCCTTCCGGATGGAAGAAGAGGCCCTGGGGGTTCCTATGGCCGAGGCTCCAGATCCGGTCGCCGAAGGGGTTGCCCGGCGCCGGCCCGCCGTCCGCGGTGAGTCTCAGGATCTTCCCGCTCAGCGAACGCGCGTCCTGCGAGGCGGGCCGGTTGCCCGCATCCTCCATCGTCATGTAGAGCAGTCCGGCCGGCCCGAACACGATCCGTGAGCCGTCGTGGTTCCGGCGACCGGCGAGCCCGTCGAGGAGGATCTCGGGCGGGCCGAGCGAGCCGTTCTCGTAGCGCATGCGGACGAGCCGGTTCCCGATGCCGCCTCCCGTGTCGTAGGAGTGCACGGCGTAGAGGATGGGCACGGCCGGGAAGTCGGGGTGGAGGGCGATCCCCATGAGCCCGGCCTCGCCGCTCTCGAGGACGCCGGGCACTTCGCCCACGAGGGTGCGGCTCCCGGAGGCGGGCTCGAGGCGCGAGACCCGGCCCGCGCGCTCGGAGAACCAGATGGAGCCGTCCGGTGCCCGGATCAGGTCCCAGACCGTGTCGAGGCCGTCGATGACGGTCTCGACAGCGAACCGGGTGCCGTCCGGGACGGTGACGGTCTCTGGAAGGCGCCCGCCTCCCGGCGACGCGGCGCAGCCCACGATGGCGGCGGCGACCGACGCTCCAGCAAGGAGGCTCAGAGCCCGGACCATGCCCAACTCCCTCTTCGGTTCTCGGCGCGGCGCAGGCCCGAAGCTGGAAGGGGGCTCCCCGGCGGCGCAAGCGCCTGGCGGGCCGGCGCTGCGGAGGGGCGCCCTGTCGAATCCGTAAGGACCGGGCCACCTTACGCCCGGCGGAACCATCTTCCCGATCCCGGAAGGCCCGAGGCCCATGCGCGACGCCACAGACCCCCCGGTACCCGGACACGGGTTCGGGACGTTGCCGGTATTCCTCACGAGCATCAGCACGATCCTCGGCGCCGTCATGTTCCTCCGGTTCGGCTATGCGGTGGGGCATCTCGGGCTCCTCGGCGCCGTGGCCATCATCCTGATAGGCCACGCCGTCACGATCCCGACCGCACTCGCGATCGCCGAGATCGCGACGAACCGGCGCGTCGAGGGCGGTGGCGAGTACTTCATCATCTCCCGGTCGTTCGGCACCACGATCGGTGGGGCGATCGGCTTCAGCCTCTACCTCTCGCAGGCGATCTCGGTGGCTTTCTACCTCATCGCCTTCGCGGAGGCGTTCCGGCCCGTCGGGAGTTGGCTGGAGGGGATCACGGGCTTGGCATTCGACCCCCGGACGGTGTCGGTGCCCGCGCTTCTCGCGCTCTCGGCCGTCGTCCTCTCGCGGGGTGCGAGCCTCGGCGTGCGCGCGCTCCGGGGGGTGGTGGCGATCCTCCTCGTCTCGCTCGTCCTCTTCTTCCTCGGCTCCGCTCCAGCCGAGATCCGGCCCGAGGGCCCGCTCCTCGTCTCCGAGTTCCCCGATGCGGACCCCTTCATCCTCGTCTTCGCGATCGTCTTCCCGGCCTTCACGGGGATGACCGCCGGCGTCGGGCTCTCCGGGGACCTCGCGAATCCCCGCCGCTCGATCCCGCTCGGGATCCTCTCGGCCACCGGCGTGGGGATGGTCGTCTACCTCTTCGTCTTCGCCAAGCTCGCAAGCTCGGCGAATGCGGAGCTCCTGGCCGGCGACCCGCTCGTCATGAGCCGGATCGCGCTCTGGGGACCGATCATTCCCATCGGCCTCGCCTCGGCCACCCTCTCCTCGGCGATCGGCTCGGTCCTCGTCGCGCCCCGGACCCTCCAGGCACTCGCGTCGGACGGGATCATCCCCGCCGGCGCCGGCCGCCTCCTAGCGGAGGGCCAGGGCGAGGCGAACGAACCGCGCAACGCGACGCTTCTCACCGGCGTGGTCGCTCTCGCCTTCGTCCTGCTCGGCAACGTCGACATCGTGGCCCGGATCGTCTCGATGTTCTTCATGGTCACCTACGGAGCGCTCTGCGCTATCTCCTTCCTCGAACACTTCGCGGCCCGCCCGTCGTACCGCCCGAGCTTCCGCTCCAAGTGGTACATCAGCCTCTTCGGCGCCGTGATGTCGTTCCTCCTGATGCTGCAGATGGATCCCGTCTACGCGGTGATGGCGATCGTCGTCATGACGGGCCTCTATCTCGGGATCCGGCGAAGCCGGGACGGAATCGACGATCTGGCCGCGATCTTCCACGGCGTGATGACGCAGGCGACGCGCTACCTCCAGGTGCGCCTCCAGAAGAGCCCGCCGAACGACTGGCGGCCCAGCGTCATCATGGTCACCGGGAGCTCGTTCCGGGCGGCGGCCCCGATCCAGATGCTCGAGTGGCTCTGCAACCGCTACGGGGTCGGCACCTACCTCCACTACATCGAGGGGCGCCTCGACCCGGTGACCTTCGAGAAGAGCCGGAACGTGCAGGACCGGCTCGTGCGGAGCGCTACGGAACGGAAGGGGGCGATCTACGTCGACACGATGATCAGCCCCTCGCTCGCCTCCGCGCTCGCCCAGAGCTTCCAGATGCCGGGCGTCTCCGGCGTGGAGAACAACACGGTCGTCTTCGAGCTCGGGCGCCACGACCCGCCCGAAGCGCTTGAAGGCATCCTGACCGGCCTCGCGCTGGCCGGCGTGCCCGGGATGAACCGGCTCGTGCTCCGCCACGGGGACAGCTTCTTCGGGCACCGGAGGACGATCCACGTCTGGCTGACGCCCGACGACGCGGGAAACGCGAACCTCATGGTGCTTCTCGCCTACATCCTCCTCGGCCACCGGGACTGGCGCAGGGCCGAGGTCGACATCTTCGCCGTCCAGTCCGGCGGGAGCGGAGGCGAGTGGGCCGAGGAACTCCGCGCGATGATCGCGGAAGGACGCCTTCACCTGAGCGAGAAGAACCTGACGGTGATCCCCGGCGGGGGGGACGCCGACCTCGAGCGGCTGGTCGAGGCCCGCTCCGGCGTCGCGGACCTCGTGCTCCTCGGGTTCACCGCCGCGGAGATCGACCCCGGGCCGGCGGCCGGGAATGCCGCCGCGGGGGCGGAACACCCGGGCCGGAGGGTGTTTACACGGTTCCCTGCCCTCCAGGACGTGCTCTTCGTCTCGGCGGCGGAGACGATCCGGATCGAGTAGGCGGGCGAGCCGGCCGCACGCGGGGCGGAGAGATGGCGCGGGGGTGAGGCCGGCGCGGCTCGACCCCCGAAAACCCCGGCGTTATCGTGGGAGCGCCGCCGGAGCCCGCCCCGGGAGGGGCCCCCTAGGCATGCGGGACGGCGGCGGGAGAGCGCGAGCCGGTAGCTCAGCTGGTAGAGCAACGGACTTTTAATCCGTAGGTCCTGGGT
>JAAXGI010000228.1 GCA_012267505.1 Gemmatimonadota bacterium | reverse complement strand
ACCCCAAGCCCCGCAAACCCCAGCTCCGAGATCGGCGTATCGACGACCCGCCGGTCGCCGAACCTGTCGAGCAGGCCCTTCGAGACCTTGTAGGCCCCATCGTACTCGGCGACTTCCTCGCCCATGAGGAAGACGTCGCCGTCGCGCTCCATCTCCTCCGCTAGCGCCTGGTTCAGCGCATCCCGATATGTAATCTGAGGCATGGCATCGGTTTCGTGAGAGAATGACGCCCCCGGCGGCGCACCGGGTCAGCGGTCCCGGCCATCGAGGAAGAGCCGGCCGTGCGCATTCTCCTGGGCGTAGGTGTGGGTGTAGAGCTCGTCCGCCGCGGGCACAGGCGACGCCTCCGCGAATGCTCTGGCTTCGGCGAGGATCTCCCTCACCTCCCGGTCCATCTCTCCGAGTTCCTCCTCGGAGAGCATGCCGGCGTCGAAGAGCCGGTCCCGGAGAATCTTGATCGGATCCGCTTCCGTCTTCCTCTCCTCGACTTCTTCCCTGGTCCGGTATGTCCCCGACGCAGGATCGGACATGGAATGGCCCTCGAACCGGTAGGTCCGGACATCCACGTACTGTGGACCGCCGCCCCTGCGTACCTCGGCGGCGAGCCGCTCGACCAGCCGCCAGGTGGCCATCACGTCCTGGCCGTCCACCGCGTGCGCAGGGACCCCCATTCCCGCAGAGCGTTCAGCCACGGGGAGAGCAGACACTCGGCTGAAGGCGGTGCCCATCCCGTACTCGTTGTTCTCCACAATGTAGATGACCGGAAGTTTCCAGACCGCCGCCATGTTCAGCGACTCGAGGAAGGAGCCCTGGTTGACCGCCGCATCCCCGAGGCAGCATACGCAGATCTGGTCCGATCCCCGGTAGCGGATCGCCCATCCGATGCCTGTGGCAAGCGGGATCTGGCCGCCGACGATCCCGTGCCCTCCCATGAACCCTAGATCGGTGTGGAAGATGTGCATCGAGCCACCCTTCCCACCGACCGATCCCCCTGCCTTCCCGTAGAGCTCGGCGAGGACCGCGCCCGGGTCGGCCCCCTTGGCCAACGGCTGCGTGTGGTCACGGTAGGAAGTGATGACGTAGTCGTCCGGCCGGAGCGGGCCTACGACCCCGTGCGCGACGGCCTCCTGCCCGATGTGCAGGTGGCAGAACCCGCCGATCTTCCCAGTGGCATAGGCCTCCTCGGCCACCTCCTCAAACCTCCGGTAGAGGAGCATCTTGCGGAGGAATTCGTGGAGCATCTCGCGCGAGAACCCCTCGAGCTGTCTCGGGGCCATCGTCTTCGAACGCCGCGTCTTCGTATCGGTATCGGTCATCGCTCTTCAGCCGTTCACTCCGGCCCGGGGGCGTCCCCACTCGAGCTGGACGAGCGGACGCGCCTCCCATCGGGTGCCGGCCAGCTCGGCCGGGGCCGGGACGTCCGCCTCGACCACCTCCCGGATGGAACCGGGCGCGCCGGCCTCCACCTCCCGCGCCTGCTCCTTCGCGTGATATGAGGAGCGGACGAGGGGCCCCGACTCGACGTGCCGGAAGCCGTATTGTGCCTCTCCAACCTCTTTCCACCACTGAAATTCGCCCGGTGTCACCCATCGCGCCACCGGTATGTGGCCGAGTGACGGCCGCAGGTACTGCCCGAGCGTCAGGATATCGACCGAGGCCTTTCTCAGATCCCGCATCGCGTGGCGCACCTCGTCCTCACGCTCCCCCATGCCGAGGATGATCCCCGTCTTCGTGACAAGCGCCGGGTCCAGCCGTTTGGCGGCCCCGAGAAGGGAGATGGACCGCCAGTACCGGCCGCCGGGGCGGACTTCCGGGTGGAGGCGATCGACGGTCTCGAGGTTGTGACCCAGGATCTCCGGCTCTGCCTCGACAACGTGGCGGAGCGCGTCCTCATCCCCCTTGAAATCGGGGATCAGGAGCTCGACCGAGCAGCCGGGGACGCGCCGGCGCACTTCCCGGACCGTCCGGGCGTAGATTTCGGCGCCTCCGTCGGGGAGGTCGTCGCGGTTCACGGAGGTGATGACGACGTGATCGAGCTGCATCGCGGCAACCGTCTCCGCTACCCGTCCCGGTTCGGCCCCATCGAGCCCCGATGGCATGCCGTGCGCGACCGCGCAGTACTTGCACGCGCGCGTACAGACGTCGCCGAGGATCATGAACGTCGCCGTCCCGGCTTCCCAGCACTCGCCGATGTTCGGACAGCCGGCTTCTTCGCAGACAGTGTGCAGCGACTCGCTGCGCATGAGCCGCTTGAGGCGAAGGTAATTCCTCCCGCCTGGCGACCGGACCTTCAGCCAAGCGGGCTTCGGGTCGCGATGGGGCACGGTCTCAAGTCCCGCATGCGACGGGATGCTCGGCGTCCCCTTCGGCTTCACGACCCCGCTGTCCCGCTTGCCGGGACGATATCGCAAGGTACGAATCGTATCTGCCTCCGTCAGCGAACCCGCTCCGCGCCGCCGCGTACCACTCGACCGGTGCCTGCCCCCGGCACCCGGTCCGGCGCCGCGCATTTCCTGGTCAGGGAAGTGGCCTTTCGGATCCCGGACGGGAGCCCGTCATCGGACCGTGCTCCATCGGTGTCCCGCGTCCGGCGGGAGGTCGGCACGATCGGGGAGGGGATGATAGCACTCCCCGAAGTTGACTGGCAAACGGCGCGCGCGCCTTCCGGTCCCCGGCCCCTTCGGGCCGGACCGCCGGGAGGCTCAGGGAGCCCCGCCGCCCCCGAGGAGCGCCTCCGCATCCTCCCGGATGAGGCGGAGAAGGGGGCTGTGCTCCTCATATTCGGCGCGGCCGGCGGCCACTTCCCGGTCCCACGCATCCAGCATCCGTCGGTAGTAGGACCGCCCTTCCTCGAGACGACCGAGCTCAAGGGATGCTTCGGCCGCAGCCGAGAGGTTGAGAAGGTGGTCCGGGTTGCCGGCAAGTCCGGATTCGGCCGCGGCGAGCGAGGCCTCGTACTCGGCCGCCGCGCGGTGCAGGAGGGAGAGGTGGAAGAGGCCGTCATCGTCAAGCGGGACGGCCCGCTCATAGGCGGCGATGGCCATCGGTAGAAAGGCGTTCGCCTCGTCCGTGTCCTCCCTCGCCGCCGCAGACATCACCCGGTTGAAGAGGCGGTCTGCAGCTTCCCGAGGCGTCATCGCCGAGAGATCGGGCGGTGCCCCGGCTCCGGTCGCCGCGCCCCCGAGCGCGGCCGGCGGGGAGGAGTCACCGGGAGAGCGCAGGAAACTGACCCCTGCCGTCACGACGACAGTGAGGAGAAGAAGGCCGGCAACCCACCATCCGAGGTCCGGCCGGCCGCGGCGAGCCTCTCCCCCACCGCCACGCCCGGACGCCGGGCGGGCACCTCCGACCGGAACCCCACACGCCGTGCAGAACCGCCGGCCGGCCGGAAGCCTCGCACCGCAGCCCTGGCAACCCAGCACCCGGAGCGAGGCTCCGCATGAGGCGCAGAACCGACCGCTCCCCTGCGCTCCGCACTGCGTGCAATGCATTCGTCCAGCTCCTTGGTCAGAGTCCCGAGGGAAAGTCGAGGAACCCCCACGGTATCCCGAAGCGGTCCTCTACCGTCTTCGCAAGTGCAAGGACACCAAAGGTTTCCGTCGCATAGTGGCCTGCAAGCACGACGTTTATGCCCAGTTCGTGTGCATCGATATAGGTGTGGTGCGAGGCCTCCCCGGTGAGAAGGGTATCGAGGCCCTGCTCGGCAGCCTCGGCCACGAACTTCCCGCCGCCCCCCGTCACCACACCCACCCGCCGGATCCGGCGGGGCCCTCCCCCGATGAGGCGCACGGGGCCCCCGACCAGCTCGGCCACACGGTCCCGGAATCCGTCCCGCTCTTCATCCGTGCGGGCGACGAACCCCACCCGGATGTCGGCAAACTGTCCGAACCTCTCCCGGACTTCCAGACCGAGCCCCCTGGCGAGCTGCACCGCATTGCCGAGTTCCGGGTGGGCATCGAGGGGGAGGTGCGCGGAGTAGAGCGCAGCTCCCGCCCGGATTAGGGGCGCGACCCGGTCATAGCGGCGCCCCGTCACCGGCGGCATCCCGTCCCAGTAGATCCCGTGATGCACAATGAGCAGATCCACCCCGCGCTCGACCGCAGCGGTGATCGAGGCCACGCTCGCATCCACGGCGGCACCGACGCGCCGGACCGTTGTCCTCGCCTCGACCTGGAGACCGTTGAACGCATGCTCGTAATCCGGAAACGCGGGGATACCGAGCGTCGCGTCGAGGAATTCAGAGATTCTCGCCGGCGTTGCGTGCTGGGCCACGGGGCTCAGATTCCGGATTGCATGGTTCCGGCGCGGAACATCGTCGGCCAGGAATGACAACGGTGCGGTAACAGCCTCGCCACCCGGGGTGCATTCTTCCACATCCCCCCGTGCAAAAGCGCTCCGGTACGGCTGTACATTGTCATGCAAGTGATTACTGGCAAAGGAGATGCAAATTTCTTCACCGCTGTGGACAACTCGCGTGGATTCTCACCGACCAGGCCGGACACCACCGGGAGCCATGGACTGGCCGGCAGACGCCAATATCGTCTGACTCCCCGCGAGCCGGCCGTCTCTGAAGGGGAGCCCTTCGGGATCCGGGTTGGACGGACGGATCCCCGGACGCCGGCACAACGGTCAAGCTGAGCCCGTAGGGTCACGCCCCGGAGGCAGTCGCCACGCCGGGAGCGAGACGCCGGCCTCTCTCTCATATCCGAGGCTCATCCCGTGATCTCGCGCAGAGGCCGGCCCGTCAGGATCTCGACCAGCCGCTGGAAATCCTCCTGGCCGCGGTAAGGGATCTCGACCACCCCCTTCGAATCGGGGTTCCCCTTCAGGCGCACCCGGGCGCCCAGCGACGCGCGAAGCGCCTCTTCCAGGGCATGCGCGACCGGATCATGGCGGACCGAGTTCCTGCCGGCGTTTCCGCCGGTGCGCCGCGGCTGCGACTCGGCCCGGCATCGGGCCTCCACCTCTCGAACCGACCACCCCTCCTCGGCCGCCCGCCTCCCGAGCTCGACCCGGCGCCCGGGGTTCTCGACGGCGAGTAGCGCGCGCGCGTGTCCCATCGTCAGGGAGCCGTCCTCGAGGAGCCGTCGCACCGACAGGGGAAGCCCGAGGAGACGGATCCTGTTCGCCACAGTCGACCGGTTCTTCCCGATCGCTTCCCCGATCTCGCCATGCGTAAGGCCGAATTCGTCCGCAAGCTGCTGGAGCCCGAGCGCCTCCTCCACCGGATTCAATGCTGCGCGCTGGAGGTTTTCCACAAGGGCGAGGACGAGCAGCATCTTGTCGCTAACGTCTCGGACGAGCGCGGGGATGCCATCCCAGCCGAGTTCGATCACCGCGCGGAGCCTTCTTTCCCCGGCGACCAGCTCGTACCGCTCCCCCTCGATCCCCGGCACGGGACGGACCACGATGGGCTGGAGGAGACCGTTGTCCCGGATCGAGGAGGAGAGTTCGGCCAGTTCGTCCGGCCGGAACTCACGCCGCGGCTGGAAGGGATTCGGGGCCACACTGCGAACCGCGAGCGTCCGCACATCCATCCTCGGGCCCGTCGTGGCAAGGTAGTCCTCGCCGAGGAGCGCCTCGAGCCCGCGCCCGAGCCGGTCCCGGGCGCTGGGGCTCATCGCGTATCCTCCCAGCGCGCGGTCGGGCCCGGGCGTATGCCGTTGCCTCCGAGAAGCTCCCTCGCAAGCGCCAGATAGCTCTGGGCCCCGGCCGAGAGTACGTCATAGACGACAATGGGCTGGCCGAAGCCGGGGGCCTCGGCCAGCCGGACATTCCTCGGAATCGTGGTGGCGAAGACCTTTGCGCCGAAGTACTCGCGCGCCTCGTCGGCCACCTGCTTCGAGAGATTCAGCCGACGATCGTACATCGTGATCAGGACGCCCTCGATCTCCAGCTGGGGATTCATCCCCCGCTGGACCACGCGTATCGTGCTCAGAAGCTGCGAGAGCCCTTCGAGAGCGTAGTATTCGCACTGGATCGGGATGAGCACGCTGTCGGCCGCGATCAGCGTGTTCAGGGTGAAGAGCCCGAGGGACGGAGGGCAGTCCACCAGAATGTAGTCGTAGTCCTCCCGGATCGCGTCGAGCGCCTTGGCGAGAATCCTCTCCCTCTCCGGCCGGTTCACGAGCTGCATCTCGGCCCCGACCAGGTCCCAGTTGGAGGGAACGAGGCTCAGGCAGGGAAAATGTACGTGCTCCCTCGCACAATCTCGTACGGGAACCTCCGATACGAGCGCATCATAGATCGTCGGGAGCGAGTCGCGCCGGTCGACGCCGAGCCCTGAGGTCGCGTTTCCCTGGGGATCAATGTCAATAATGAGCGTCCGCTGCTCCGCAACGGCGAGCGAGGCACCGAGATTGATCGCAGTCGTCGTCTTGCCGACGCCTCCCTTCTGGTTTGCCAGCGCGACGACACGACCCATTGTGTTCCTGTGCGCGAGGTTGAGCCTCCCGGAGAGTCAAAGATACATCCCGGCTCGACGAACGCGAAAGCGGGAGCACCTGCCCAACGGCGAACGGGCGGAACGCTCGGACTTCGGGGCCGAGGCCGAGGGAGCGTCCGCCACGGTCATGCGGACATGACCGTGAACTTCCCGCTCGACCGGACGCCGGTGTTCGTCGAGGACGCTGTGAGACCGGATGCACTCCCTCCAGCCGAGATCGGCCGGGCCGGGAGACAGTCGCGTGGATGACCGTATCACCGGGCCGTTGCCATCGTGTTCCACGTGGAACACCCCTGCTAGGACCCGGTGGCCCGACGGGCGGGTGTTCCACGTGGAACACCGGGCACAGGCTACACAGGCGGCCTCTCCGTCCTCACTGCCCGGCCGAGTCCGGGCGCCGTGCCGCGCTTCGCCAGCGCCTCACCTCCATCACCAGGTTCTGGAGGTCCGCGGGCGAGACGCCGGGCACCCGTCCCGCCTGGGCAAGGCTAGCGGGGCGAATGCGCGCCAGTTTCTCGCGCGCCTCGGCGGAGAGTGTCACGAACTCCGCGTAGGGTGCCTGTTCGGGAAGCCGGAACTCGGCCTGGTCGCGCAGCCGCGCAGCCCGTTCGCGCTCCCGTCTGACATAACCCTCGTACTTCACCTCGACCTCGACGGCGTGGAGGAGCCCTGCGCGGTCCCGGAACGGCGCGCGGCCGGCTACAGCCAAGGCCCTCGCTCCGAACTCCGGTCGCCGAAGGAGCTCCTCCGCCCGGAAGGCTTCCGATACCGTCTCCCCGGAAGGCACGTCGTGGAGGGAGTTTACGACATCGGGAGAGAGGCGTGTGCGGTCGAACCACTCCCGGACCTCCGCCCGCTCCCGGAGCGCGACCTCGAGGGCAGCCTCCTGCGCACTCGTAAGGAGCCCGGCCCGGCGCGCAACGGGACCCAGTCGGGGGACCACATTGTCCTGGCGGAGGAGGAGCCGGAACTCTGCCCGGGAGGTGAACAGGCGGTAGGGCTCGTCGACGCCTTTCGTCACTAGGTCGTCGATCAGGACGCCGATGTAGGCTTGATCCCGCTCCAGGACGAAGGGCGGACGAGAGAGGGATCTCGCTGCCGCATTGGCGCCTGCCACAAGCCCCTGCGCCGCTGCCTCCTCATAGCCCGTCGTCCCGTTGATCTGCCCCGCGAAGAAGAGCCCGCGGATTTCTCTCAGCTCTAGCGTGTGACGAAGTTGGTGCGGAGGAAAATAGTCATACTCGATCGCGTAGCCGACCTTCGTGATCCTGGCTTTCTCCAGCCCGGGGATCGTCCGGAGGAAGGCGCGCTGCACGTCGGCGGGGAGGGAGGTCGAGAGCCCGTTCACGTAGAGTTCGGTAGTATCGAGGCCCTCCGGCTCGAGGAAGACCTGATGGCGCCGGGCCGCCGGGAATTTCACGACCTTGTCCTCGATCGAGGGACAGTACCGCGGACCCCGGCCGGAGATTTCTCCGCCGTAGAGCGCGCTCCTCGAGAGATTCCCTTCGATGATCCGCCGGAGTTCGGGGCCGGTCCACGTGATCCAGCACTCCTTCTGCTCGGGGATGTCTTCCCGCCGATAGGCGGAGAACCGGTAAGGCACCGGATCACCCGGCTGCACCTCCATTCGGGCGAAGTCCACGCTGCGCCCATCCACCCGTGGAGGCGTTCCCGTCTTGAAGCGCGCCACCTCGAGCCCCATCTCCTCGAGCGCTTGGGCCAGCGCGACGGAAGGCGGCTCGGCTGCCCGGCCTGCCTCGACCGCCGCTTCTCCCCCGATGTGGATCCGCCCCCGGAGGAATGTGCCGGCCGTGATCACGACGGCCGGCGCCCGGAATGAGAGCCCGCCCCTGGTGGTAACCCCCGCGATCCGATGCCCGTCCTCCACTGCGATCGCCGTGACCATCTCCTGGAAGAGGTCCAGCATCGGGAGTTCATCGAGGATGCCCCGCACGGCGCGAGGATAGAGTCCGCGGTCGCACTGCGCGCGGGGACCCCAGACTGCCGGGCCCTTCGAGCGGTTGAGCATCCGGAAGTGGATCCGGGTGGCATCCGTCGCCCGGCCCATCACGCCACCGAGCGCGTCCACTTCCCGGGCAACCACACCCTTCGCCACCCCCCCGATCGCCGGATTGCAGCTCATCTGGCCTACCCGCGCGAGGTCCGGAGTGACGAGCAGCGTTCGTGCCCCCATCCTCGCCGCAGCAGCCGAGGCCTCCACTCCCGCATGTCCGCCGCCCACGACAATCACGTCGTAGGACCCGAATGCGAGATCCGTCCGCATCGCTGGCCTCCTCGAAACCGGCCACAGGGCGCTGGCTGCTCTCTGCTACCCTACTTCCCTACGCAGTACTCCGCGAAGACTCGGTCCAGCACATCCTCGGGGGAGAGAACCCCGAGAAGCTCCTCGAGCGCAGTCTCGGCACACCGGAGATGCGTTGCGGCGAATTCAGCCGGGACACCTCCCTCGAGCGAGCGCGTGAAGGCCTCCACCTCATCGAGCGCCCGGCGCACCGCGGACGCCTGCCTCCGTCTCGTCAGCACGGGCTCGACGACTCCGCCGACTGCCACAAAGCCCCGGAAAACGAGGCGTGCAAGGCAGCGGCGGAGTTCGCCGAGCCCGCGGCCGTCACGGACCGAGACGCGAATGGCGCGGTGAATCCGGCGTTCCGCCCTTGGTGACGCCGCGGGAAGATCCGGGCGTGCGCCATCCGCCCCACCCCCTTCGTCCGCCTTCGTGCGGAGGAGAACGACGGGAGTGCCCTCGTCCAGCCCGGCCAGGAACGCCTCCTCCTCACCCCACATCCCCTGGAGCGGGAGGCAGAGGAGCACCACCTCGGCGGAGGCGAGATAGCGCCTCGCCACCTCGATGCCGAGACGTTCCACCCTCCCGCCTCCTTCCCGGATACCGGCTGTGTCCACGAGGCGGAAGGGGTAGCCCTCCATCGAGCAACCGGCCTCGATGGCGTCGCGCGTTGTTCCCGGCTCGTCGGTCACGATCGAGCGCTCGACGCCGAGCAGCGCGTTGAAGAGCGAGGACTTTCCCGAGTTCGGCCGCCCGGCGAGTACGGCGAGCGCCCCCTCCCTCAGCATCTCGCCCTCCGGCGCCCGTTGCAGGAGGCGGCGCAGGTCCCCGGCGAGCGCTTCTCCCTCGGCAACGATGCGCTCGACCGGCACCGGGGGGTCGTCCTCTTCGGGGAAATCCACGTGGTAGGCGAGGAGCACCTCGAGAGCTAAGAGCCGGTCGCGGAGGGCAGCGACCGTTCTCGAGAGCCCTCCCTCCATCTGGTGCACGGCCGCCCGGTGCGACGCCTCGCTCCGGGCCTCGACGAGATCGCCAATTCCTTCTGCCTGAACGAGATCGAGCTTCCCGTTCAGGTACGCGCGCTTCGTGAACTCGCCCGGGGCCGCGGGACGCGCGCCGGCACGCTCCAGCGCCTCGATGAGGAGTGCGGGGACGAGGGAGCCCCCGTGCGTGGAGATCTCGACCATCTCCTCTCCCGTGTATGATCGGGGCTCGGGGAAAAAGGTGGCGAGTGCCCGGTCGAGCGGGAGGGAGCGCCTCCCGTCGGCCAGCGCGACGAGGAGCGGCTCGCGCGGACGCGCCGGCCCTCGCCAGGCTGGCGCGACAGTGCGGAAAAGCTCCGCGGTCCGCGGTCCGGAGAGGCGGACGACCGCGAGCGCCCCGCGGCCGGGAGGCGTGGCGAGCGCCACGATCGTGTCCGGCCGGGGGGCCATCGCCTCACCCGCCGGGGCGGGTCATCTCGCGAGCGCCGGCGGCGGGCGGGCCCTGACCTTCTTCCGTTCGTTGGCGACCCACCACGACTGGGGAAGCGTCGCGACGTTCGCGGTCAGGTAGTAGAGGTTCAGCCCCGCAGGGAGGTTCGCGAAGATCACGACCATGAAGACAGGCATCCCCCAGAGCATCATCTTCATCTGGGGGTTCACCTCCTCCATCGTCCGCATCGAGATCCACTGCATGAGGAACATCGAGACTCCGAGGAGGACGGGGAGGATGTAGAAGGGATCGGCCGTCGAGAGATCGGGGAGCCACGCGAAGGGCACTCCCCTCAGTTCGATCGTGTTCTGGAAGACGAAGAAGAGCGCGATCAGGACGGGCCAGGGAAGGAGCATCGGAAGGCACCCGGCGAAGGGGTTGAAGCCGTGTTCCTTGTAAAGCTTGACCATCTCCTTCTGCAGCTTCTCGGGCTGGTCCTTGTATTTCGTCTGGATCTCCTTGACGAGGGGCTGGACCGCCATGTTCCGGAGATTCGCCCGCATCGCCTTGTGGTTGAGCGGGAAGAGGACGATCCGCATGAGGACGCCCACGAGGATCAGGACCCATCCGTATCCGATCGCGAGCGAGGTGTGGAAGAAGACCAGCACCCACATGATCACACCGATGATCGGACGGAGAACCGGCTGCAGCCAACGCCACCCGACCGGATTGACGTCCTGGAAGCCGGAACCGAGCTCGGCGAGCCGGCTGTACTCCTGCGGTCCGACGTAGACCCGGTGCTCGAAGCTCCCCCCGGCCCCGAGCGACTGCGTCACCGCCATCTCGACTCCCCTGCCTGCCGGCTCGGCGGCGGGGCGAGCCAGCAGACCCCCTAGGTACGGTGCGTCGCCCGTCACCTCCGGCGGCAGCATGCCCACCACGAAATACGTGCTCCGCGTGGCCGCCCAGAGAAGTGGACCCTCGGCGACGGTACGTGCCTCGACATCCTGGAAGGGCGTAGAGCGGATCCCGCTCTGCAGCTGATTCACGACATAGGCAAGGCTCGCTTCGTCCCGTTCCACATCGATCTCGTTGCTTGCCAGCCCCCAACCGAGATCCGTGACGAGGAGGCCGCGGTTCAAGCCCTCCGCACGGCCGCTCACACCTATGACGTACGAGTCCGGATCGAAGGTGTAGGCAATTCGGAATCCGAATGGCTGCGTCGGGTGCTCATACGTGAATTCGAGAGTCTCCGGCTCCCCCCCGGGCACGAGGCGGAGGCCAGACGCCGGCATCGGCTGGAAGGCGATCCCACGAAGCTCCACGGTGTCGGCTTCGACGACGATCCGGCTCCCGAACAGCGCCCTTTCGTCCTCTACGAGCTGAACGGCTCCATCTCTCGTAAACGACTGGAAATCATGGAGTTCCGCAGATCGAAGGCGGGCGCCGAGGGTCGAGAAAGAGAACCGATAGAGCGGGCCCTCGACCGTGACGACCGCGTCGGATGCCGCCTCGACCGGCGCGACGTCGGGGGCGGGGTCGCGGGGGGCAAGGTCCGGAAGTGCCGGATCGGCCGGGAGAGGCTCTGGCGGCGGCGCTTCCGGAGGCGTCGCTTCCGGGGGCGGGGTCGCGACAGGCGCTTCCGGAACCGTCTCCGGGTCGGACGGAAGCGGGGCCGGAGGCGGGAAGAGGAGGTTCCCGCCCACCAGGACGCACATCATCAGGACGATGGCGAGGACGAACCGCTGCTGGGGACTCACCGGAGACTTGCCCTTCCCGCGGACGCCCGCGGTGCCCGCGGTACAGGGTCGTATCCCTTTCCGCCGAGCGGGTGACACCGGACCAGGCGGCGCAGGACCATCGGCAGGCCACGCCAGACCCCGAACCGCCCCACGACCTCATACGCATACGCCGAGCAGCTCGGCGTGAAGCGGCATACCGGCGGCAGGAGGGGAGAGATTCCCTTCCGGTAGAAATCGATCAGCGCAAGAACGAACCGTCGGGACACAGCCCCTCCGACAACCGCAGGAGTTCCGCCTTCAGCTCGGTAAAGCGGGCCGCATACGCATTAGCGCGGGCGCGGACGAGGAAGTCGACCGCGCACCCCCTTCGCGCCAGCTCGGGGAGGATCTCGCGGCGGCCGACCTCCCGGAGACGCCTCCGAAGGAGGTTGCGGGCCACTGCGTTTCTCCCGTACCGCGGAACAATTGTCCCGAAGCGGGGCGCGCTCCGAAGCGCCGGGGCGGCAAAGACGTTCAGGTGGGCCGACCGGGCCCTCGCCCCCTTCCGGAGAAGGGAACGGATCTCGGTCCCGCGGCGGATCCGGCTGCCCCGGGGAAGTCGCTCACGTCGATCGGGGATGCCGCCGGCTGGAGAGGAGCCCACCGGTACCTACGACTTCGCGCCCACCCTCACCGAAAGGCGGCGGCGACCGCGGCGG
>JAAXGI010000240.1 GCA_012267505.1 Gemmatimonadota bacterium | reverse complement strand
TCTCACAAATGGGACGTGCACCCCCGGGGGCAGCGCAGAAGAATCCGCTTCAGACGTCGCAGACCCTGCGAAGCGCATCCAGGGCGGGTCCCTCGATGCGAAACGCCTGGCCGAATCCCTTGACGAACACGCCCCGGCGCGGCATGAGGGCGAACATCCGGAAGTCCGCGAGCGGACGGATGAGGCCGATCACCTCCCCGAACTTGCGCTCGAAGACATCCATGGTCGTTAGCCAGCGTTCGCTGCCGCGTTCCACCTGCTCCGCGCCGCACTCGAACACCAGGCGACGGCGAGTGAAGAGCTGGGGGGACGCGTCCTCGTCCTCGACGACGAGGACGCTCGCCCGGCCATTGGCGACGAGGTGGCCGGTGTGGCGGGAGAGGTCGCTCACGCAGATGTAGAAAGCGTTGTCGCCGGTACGCACGAAAGGCGCGTAGCTGGCCTCCGGCTCGCCGGTAGCGGAGGCGGTCGCCATCTGCAGGGTCTTGAAGCTGCCGAGCAGGCCCGCCGCCTCCTCCGCGGTCTCGCCGCTCAGCTCCCTGAACCGTTCGGTCACTGCTCGTTCCCTCCCACGCGCGGAGATCTCGAGGCGCGATCATGCCTGCGATCGATCCCGAGTTTCAGCAGGTAGTCCGGAGAGTACGGCCCGCGGCCGAGCGATTGCACACGGCTCAGGCGCGTTTCGGGAGATGCACAGCCAGGCACTGCGGGACGGGGACGATCGAACGTTCGGCGAGGTCCATGATGACGCTCGTGCACTGCCCGTCGATGGCGGTGCGCCCGTCGGGCTTGATAATGGCGTGCTCCAGGGTGAAGCTCCGGGTTCCCATCGAGACCGGGCGGGTGGTGACCTTCAGCCGCTCGCCGACGAAGCACTCCACGCGGTAGTTGTAGTCGATGTTGACGACGACGGTGCCGAGCGAGTGCTCACTGACCGTGTCGAAGAGCCCGCATTCCCGATACCACCGCCCCCTCGCCCGTTCAAGGTAGCGCACCGCCTCCACGTGGTTGAGGTGTCCAAGCTCGTCGCAGTGGGCCTCGGTAACGGTAATCGTGATCGCGCCGTCCATGATGCGATTCTCTCTCCGCCTTCGGTGTCCTGCGAGCCCGGGTCCCCGACGGTCCCTCGCCCTGCCCTCTTGCGGCCGCTATTCCGATTCCGGGGGCGGCTCCTCCCTCTCCTGCGGACACTGTCCAGGAGGCGGCTCCTCGCCGGCGAACCACGACGCCACCTTCGCCGGCGTCATCGGCAGCTCCACGTCGTCGATGCCGAGCGCGTCGGCCACGGCGTTCGCGAGGCAGACGGGGGTGCTCATGGTATTGCCTTCGCCGACTCCCTTCGCGCCAAGGGGGGTAAACGGCGAGGGGGTTTCCATGTGGAGGATGGTCGGAACGGGCACCTCGCACGCGGTGGGGACAAGATAGTCGGCGAACGTACCGGAGAGGAAGCTCCCGTCGCTCGCGTAGGCGAGCTCCTCGTACAGCGCCGCGCCGACCCCGTGCGCGAACCCGCCGCGGATCTGTCCGTCGACGAGGGCGGGGTTCAGGCGCTTGCCGGCGTCGTGCATGGTGACGTACTCGTCGATGCGGACCCGGCCGGTGTCGTCGACCTCGACCCCGCACATGTCGAAGATGAAGCCGTAGGCGCCGGAGCTGTTCACCCGGTCCTCGGCGTCCGGCGGTTCGAGCCCGGGCGTCGACCAGAAGACCGTCTCGCGCAATCCCGGCTCCGCGTGCTCGGGGAGCGAGCCCGGTGACCAGTGGGCGATGCCGGCGGCCCGGCGCAGCGGGACCGCGTTCTCGGGGTTGTCGGCCGCGAAGATGCGCCCGCCCCCGAACTCGAGCGCCTCGGGAGAGACGTTGAGGTGGGTGGTCGCGATGCGGGCGAGACGGCCGCGGAGCTTCATTGCCGCGAGGTGCGCGGCGCCCGCGACCGCACCGGAGAAGCGGCTGGAGTAGTTCCCGGCCGCGATCGACCAGGGGTCTTTCTGGGTATCGAGCTCCACGTTCACGGTGATGTCGTCGAGCCCCACCCCCAGCACGTCTGCGACGACCTGGGCGAGCACGGTGCGGTGTCCCTGGCCCTGGGGGACGGAATCGGCCTGCACGGTGATCGAGCCGATGGGGTCGATGGCGACGGTGGCGCACGCCGCGGCCCCGTCCTTCGGTCCGGCCCGCTCCCGCTCCTCCGGGGTCAGGGCCATGGTGATGTAACCCATGTTGGAGATGCTCGGCTCGACGACGGCGGCGAACCCGAGCCCAAAGCGGCGTCCCTCGGCGCGGGCGGCGTCGCGGCGGGCACGGAGCCGGGCGAGGCGTCCGTCGCCGGTGGCGATGTCGAGAGCGGTGGTGTAGTCGCCGGAGTCGAGGAGCGAGCCGGAGGCGGCGCGGTACGGGAACGCTTCCTTCGGGACGAGGTTCCGTCGGATGACGTCGAGCGGGTCGAGCCCCAGGGTGTTTGCGATGCGGTGCATGAGGCGTTCGAGCGCGAAGTACACCTGCGGGCCGCCGAAACCCCGGTTGAGTCCGGTCGGCGTCTTGTTTGTGAGGACGACGCGGTTGCGGATTTCGAGGTTCCGGATCCGGTACGGACCGGTCATGTGGCCGTGGGTTCGGTAGAGCGAGGCGGGCTCGGGGGCGCGCAGGTACGCGCCGCAGTCGTCGAGCTGGTCCCAGCGCAGGGCGGTGACGGTGCCGTCGTTGGTGACGGCTGCTTCCAGGGTCGTGACCCGGTTGGTGGCCGAGGTGGCCGCGACGAGGTGCTCGAGGCGGTCTTCCACCCACTTGACCGGGCAGCCGGCTTTCCGCGAGGCGAGGCACATGGCGACGATGCAGGGGAAGATCGCCTGCTTGACGCCGAAGCTCCCGCCGGAATCCCGGGGGCTGCGAAGGCGGAGGCGCGAGCCTGGGACCCCGAGCGTGCGAGCCATCACCGGGTGGAGTGAGAACGGGCCCTGGAAGTTGGACAGGACGTCGTAGCCGTCCTCCCCGAGGTGCTCGGCCACCACGACGAATCCCTCGACCGGGGTGCAGGCGTTGCGGGGGTAGCGGACGGAGATTTCCACGCGGTGGTCGGCGGTTGCGAAGGCGATGTCGGGGTCGCCGTAGCGGAAGTGGCGGTCGCTCACGACGTTGGAGCCGACCTCGGGGTGGAGGAGCGGGGCGACGGGGGCGCTGGCTGCGGCCGCCGCAACAGGGTCGATGACGGAGTCGAACTCGCGGTACTCGACTTCGATGCGGTCGAGGGCGTCTTCGGCAGTGTAGCGGTCGCGGGCCACGACTACTGCGACGGGCTCGCCCACGTACCGTACCCGGTCGACTGCGAGCGCGTAGTGCCGCGTCGGCTGCTTCACGCCGGCAATGAATGGTCGGGTCCAGGCAGCGACATCCTCGCCAGTCAGGACGGCAACGACTTCGGGCATCGAGTGTGCAGCGGTCGCGTCGATGGACACGATCTCCGCGTGCGCATGGGGGGTGCGCAGTACGGCGGCGTGGGCGGTACCGGGACGCTCCCCCCGGTCGTCGGCGAAGCACCCGCGCCCGGAGACCAGGGGTGTGTCCTCGACACGTTCCACCGAGCGGCGGTCGAGGCGTATCTCCATGAGCGCGGTCGTTGTATCTGTGCGGCGACGGAATCGCGTTCCATCGGATATGGAGGCGATGCGTCGGTATCGGACGCGACAGGTTGCCGCAGATTCCTTATACCATCGCCCCTCGGATCCGAGAAGTCGAGCTCCGGGCGCACCCCCATCGACAACCGGGGTAGACTGGATTGAACAGATGCAATCCACGCCACCGAATCTCCCACCAAGGAGCACCACCTTGTCCAACCCCACCGTCCGCCGCCTCACCTCCGCCATCGCTGCCCTGGCCCTCGGCAGCATCTCCGCCACCTCGCCTTCCGCCGAGGCGGATGACACCGAGCACCCCCAGGTCACATTCGAGACCAGCCACGGCTCGTTCGTCCTGGAACTCGACCGGGGCGCCGCCCCGGAGACGGTCGAGAACTTCCTCGCCTACGTGCGCGACGGGTTCTACGAGGGCACCATCTTTCACCGGGTGATCGCCGGCTTCATGATCCAGGGTGGCGGATTCACCTCGGAATTCAAGCAGTTGCAGACGCGCGCGCCCATTCGCAACGAGGCGGACCGGGGCGGAGAGAACGACCGCGGCTCCATTGCCATGGCCCGGACCTCGGACCCGCACTCCGCCACCGCGCAGTTCTTTATCAACGTCGTGGACAACGACTTCCTGAACCACCGCAGCCGCACCGCTCAGGGATGGGGCTACGCGGCCTTCGGACGTGTCGTCGAGGGCATGGACACGGTCGACCGTATCGCCGCCGTTCAGACCGGCTCCCGCGGAATGTTCCAGGACGTACCCCAGGATACGGTCGTCATCGAAAAGACCCGAATCCACTAGGATTCTCCGGGCCGCCGCCGACCGGACTCGACCGCGGCGGCCAATCGGGTTCGAACGCCGCCGCCATGAACGACCGGAACCCCGACTACTCGGACCTCATCGCGGCGGCCGGCTCCATCGACGAACGCACGAACCTTGCCGCGCGCTGGATCCTCGCCGAGTTCGACGCCTACTACGTAGAATCGCGCAACATCCCCAATCTCGCCAAGGCCGCCTTCGAGCGGCTCGACCCCGTGTCCTCGCTGCATCTGAGCCTTCGGCGCCTCTCGGTGTACAGCGTCAGCGTGCACGCGCTCGCACGGCGCCTGCGCGACACGCTGCCGTCGGCCGACGACGAGTCGTTCTGGGAGCGGATCGAGGCCCACTACCTCACCCTGATCGAAGGCCGCTACGAGTCCGACCTCGCCTTCGCCTACATCCATTCCGCCCGGCGGATGATGTACGAGGGCAGGTGGAAGCCGGTGGAGTACGCGTTCCTGCACCATCGCGAACCGGCGAGCGAGCGCTCCGCCGCGGCGCGGGTCGACTTTCCCGTCGACCCCGACGCCAACCTCCCCGCCCTCGTCGACCGCATCCTCGACGTCCCGGGGTTCGAACGTCCCTGGCGGGACCGGGAAGGTGACGTGCAGAAGGTCGCAGCGCGGCTCCGGACCATTTTCGGCACAAACGCGTGCCGCCCCGCCGAAATCCAGATGACCGACGCCGGCTTCTTCCGCAACCGCGGCGCCTACATCGTCGGCCGGATCGTGTTCGACGACGCGAGCACGACACCGCTCATCCTCGCGCTGCTCAACCACGAGGCCGGCATCTACGTCCAGGCGGTCCTCGCCGGCGAAGCCGATGCGCACAATCTCTTCAGCTCC
>JAAXGI010000301.1 GCA_012267505.1 Gemmatimonadota bacterium | reverse complement strand
ATGTTCGGGGCATCGGCCTCCTTCGTGACCCCGTTCGGGTATCAGACCAACGTGATGATCTACGGGCCCGGGGGCTATCGCTTCTCGGACTACGTGAGGGTGGGCGGGGCGCTGAACCTCCTCCTTCTGATCACCGCGAGCATACTGATCCCCATATTCTGGCCCAGCTAGCCCGCACTTTCCGGTGCCCCGGGGGAGGAACCCGGGAGTGGTCCTGCCCTTCCTTCTTGCAGTAGACATAGCGGGGCAACTTGAGGTATCGCCAGCGCTTGCCATTCTGCAGGATCCCCCGGTACCTGGGTTCCGGCACTGGGTGAATCGCGGCCACAGGGTTGCGGGCGACAGAGGGAACAGCCCGGTGAGCATCCGTCTGGCCCCTGCCAAGCAATTCCTCGCATCTCCGGCACGGTTCCCATCGCCGGGCTCGGGCGGTCACCAAGGTGCCCGTCGCCCCGCAGCCGCGGACCCCGAAGATCCTCAAGACGCCGGAGGTCCGATGGACAGGCTGCCTGCCAGGCTGGTTCTCTTGTGCCTCGTTCTGGCCGGCGCATCTGTGTGCCTTGTGTCCGGCCGGCTGGACGCGAGTCCCGACCGCAAGGCAAGCGGAGCCCAGTACGAGCAGTGGAGGCTTGAGCTTTCCAACTTGGGACCATGGGGAGAGGACGACGAGATCGGCGCCCTGAACCTGATTACACAGGAGAAGCGTCTGGAAGCGGTCGCCTTGGTCCGGGAGGGCGGACGGCGGTGAGGGTCCGGCAGGGAAGGAGCGCACACCGGAAGTGCGTCCGCTCCAGTGCGCCCCGCGGGGGGGCGTCCTACGTGTACCCGCGCGGGGCGGAGCGCCGGCGATTGTGCCCGGTACGCGTTCGGCGGAGTATCGGCCCGGCAGCGACCCTTCAGGACGTCCGTCCGTAGGGGGCGTACCCGGGCCGCAGTCGCTGGCTGGATGTCCGCGGGCCGGCCGGGATCCGTGTCCGGGCGGACAGACTACCTAGGGGAGGAGTTCCCGCGGGGCGTACCGCACGAGGAACAGCCCCTCGGCCCGGCTCGCGACGGCGATGGTACCGCTCTCGAAGAAGGGATAATTGGACCACGACCCCGACATGGCCACGGAGTCGTTGTCCGGAACAGTGTCGATGTAGCCGACTTCGACGGGGTTGACCGGATCCGCGATGTTCAGGATCCGGAGGCCGCTGACGTAGTTCGACTGGTACATCAGGTTGCCGCGGATGTAGAGGTTGTGGTCTGTAGAGAGCACCTCGCCAAAATGCTCCCTGGCGAGGATCGGATCGTCTAGGTCCGTGACGTCCCAGATCAGCGTCCTCGTGCCGGGGAATTCCGGCCCGCGGCCGCCGCGCGCGGCGCTCTCGTCCAGCTCGTCATTCATGAAGAAGTACTGGTGGTCCTCCGTGAGCCAGCCCTGGTGTGCGTACGCCACATTCGGGTACGTCGCGGTAGAGACGTGCATCGGACGCTCCTTATCCGTCACGTCGGCGATCGTCAGCGCCGTCTCGTTCGCGCCGAAGCAGATCTCCCTGTCCACATACTCCTCGTCGGGGCCCCGGTAGATGACGCACATCGCATCGTGGGTGTACCCGGTGCCCGAACGTCCCGTCATCCCGTCTTGGAAGCAGCCGGCGAACACCGGCTCCCTCGGGGTATTCACGTCGATCATGTGAAGGCCGCCGCCACAGGTCTCCCCGCCGGAATTGACCCCCACGGCGTAGGCGATCCCCGTCTCCTCGTTGATGACGATGTTGTGGGCACTGCCGATCTCGCTGTAGAGGACGTCGGCCTCGAACCGGACCGGATCGCCGTCGACCTCACGCAGCCGCGTCAGGTCGAACACCTGCATCCCGTGCCTACCTGCGCCGTCCGCGACCACGAAGACGTGGTCGGCGAACACCTTCATGTCCCGCCACGAGCTTGTCATCGAACGCGGCGTCTTTGGCAGGCTCCCCAGATAGACCGGGTTGAGGGGATCTGACACGTCGACGAACGAGACACCGTCCGTCCGGCCTACGATCACGTACTCCTGCCCGCTCTCGGGATCGGTCCATCCCCAGATGTCGTTCGTCCGGATCCCCCGGCCGCCTCCCATCTGAGCGACGGGCAGGAACGAGAGGAGGTCGACCGACGAGCAGAAGAACCGGTCCACCAGCCCGTCGTCGCCACACGCGACCTCGGCTCCGGTGATCGCGGGCAGGCCCGGTTCACCCGGAATGAACAGCTTGGCTGCGGCCGTCCACTCCTCCCCGTCGCGGCGAAGCACCACTGCAGACCCGAGGGCGCCGTCGTCGCCCGGTTGACCCACCACCGCGAGGTCCTCACCGGTTACGATCGTCGTGCCGAATCCGTCACCGGCGTCCACATCGATCGTGCCCTCGATCCTCCCGACGTAGTCGAAAACTGAATCCGCTCCGTCGTACGCAAAACGATGGATCGCCCCCGAGGCAGCTTCGCCCGGTGCGGAAACCCAGAGTTCGTCTGCCACTAGGTGCAGGGCGTGGCCGAAGTAGCTGTCGGGTTCCCGGCCTGGCGTGTCGAGCGCCGGTCCCCGCGTCCACTCTCCGGAGGGGTCCGGGACGAAGGTAAGGACTGTTCCGGCACGCTGGTCCCGGCCCGGCAGGCCGACGAGCGCTGTCCCGTCGAGCCACCGCACACCAATCGTTCCCGCCCCGGGCATCCCCGCGAACCCGCCGTCGTAGGGCTGCGATTCCTCTGGCGGGAGAGCGAGCCGGGCCTCTTGGAACCACTCGCCCTGATCGTCCCGGCCGAAGACGTATGCCGCGCCGCGTGTTTCCTCTCCCGCGAAGGAGCCCACGATGAGCCGCTCGCCGTCGAAGTCCATCCCCCAGCCGAAGAACTCCTGGGGAGCCGGGGACTCCGGCTCGAGCCGCGCCTGCTCGCTCCACCGTCCGGCCTCATCCCTCGCGAAGACCCAGACTGCCCCCGCGCCGCGGTATCCCAGCGACGAGACGAAGAAGAGGCCCCCGTGGAGCTGGCCGAATCGCCCGAACGCCTCCTCTTCCCGTAGCCCCTCGGCCTGCAGGATCTCATCGAAGACCCACTCCCCGCCGTCGCGCCGGTAGGCCCAGACGGCACCGGTCGAGTTCTCGTAGAGGGTGCCCCCCACGAGAAGCGACTCCCGGTCCATCGCGATGAAGCGCCCGAAGTAGTCGGCATCGCCACCGTGCGGCGGCGCCTCGAGGGTCCCGACCTGTTCCCATCCGCCCCCCGACATCCCGTAACGGTAGATCGTCGCGGCACTCCGTCTCTGCAACGGCTCTGCGACGAGGACTTCGCCGCCGTCGATCGCGACGGCTGCCCCGAACTGCTGGGCCTCGAGGGGAGAGGTGAGCAGGAGGAGCGAGAGAACGATGCTACGTGCGTTCATGCGTGCCACCTCGCGTATCCGGGTAGGTGCCTGCCGCTCGTCACGGCTGCCTGAAGTAATAGAGTCCGCCTCCGATCCCGCCGACGATCAGCTCCGCCCGCCCGTCTCCGTCAAGATCGCCTATCGCTGGGGCGCTCAGTTCGGGCAGTTCGGCGTGGTCGGGGAAGGGGCTAGGCGCCTCCTCGAATTCGACCCGGGAGACGCTTCCCCGATTCTCGTAGTAGGCGATTCCGGCCGTCTCGGTTCCGATCGCCAGATCGAGATCGCCGTCCAGGTCGAGGTCCCTGAGGAGCGGTGCGCTTCGGCGGCCCACGTCGATTCCGAGGTACGCCTCGCTGCGAAGCTCGAAACGCGGCGAGCCTGGGTTCCCGGTGTTCTCGAAGTGGTTGAGGGTGCCGCTCGCTTCCCCTACGAGGAGATCGAGATCGCCGTCTCCGTCCAAGTCGCCGAGCGCCGGCACTGCATTGGTTCCCCGGGAGAGGCGGGCGATTTCCGAATCCGCGACCTCGAAGCGTGCCCTCTCCCCCGTGCCGCGGTTCTCGAGGTACTGAAGCTCCGGGTCCCAGCTCCCGAGGATGATGTCGAGATCACCGTCTCCGTCGAGATCTCCGAAGGCGGCCGCGTTGTGAAAGGAGTTCCCGAGCGCGAGCGGCTCGCGCGAGCGGAAGGCGGCCGCTCCAGGGTGCCCGACGTTCTCGAAGAGATGGATCCGCGACGCCGTGAGGACACCGGGATCGACCCGGTTCCCGATCAGGAGATCTAGGTCGGCGTCACCGTCCAAGTCGATGAGTGCAGGGATGCTCTCACTCCCCGCATCGATCTGCGAGAGGAAGGTCCGGGTCTCGATGCGGAATCCTCCGGCGTCGCCCTGCGGCAGGTAGATGAGGTTCTCGACGGTCGACGTGTTCGGATTGAATGCACCGCCGAGCACGCCGACCAAGAGATCCTCATCCCCGTCGCCGTCCACATCGCCGAAGGCGGGCGCATTGTAGCCGCTTGTCCGCAGGGGATCATCGAGAGGGAAGGGAGCCGGGTCTCCGCGGAGATTCGGGGCCGCGCAGGTGCCCGTGTTCTCGATGAAGAGGAGACCGGGCTCGAAGAAGTCGCCCCAG
>JAAXGI010000268.1:4350-40577 GCA_012267505.1 Gemmatimonadota bacterium | reverse complement strand
AACGCCGTGCTGCGCGCCCTCGCGCGCGACGGCGCGGAGCCTTCGGCGTTCCCCCCCTTCGCGGCCGATCCGGCGCGGCACCTCTCGACCTGGGGCTCCCATCCCCGGTGGCTCGTCGAGCGCTGGATCCGGAGGTTCGGCCCCGAGGGGGCGCGCTCGGTCGTCCGGGCGGGCAACCGCGTCCCGGACCTCTACCTCCGCCCCGTCGGGACGGACGCCGCGGAGGCCCGGCGCCGGCTGGGCCGGGCGGGGTTCGCCGCGGAGACCGTTCCCGACTCCCCCCGGATGCTCCGCCTCCCCCGGGGGGCCGATCCCCTCCGGGTGCTGCGGGCCGCGCCCGGGATCATCCAGGATCCCGCGGCCGCCGCGGCCGCCGACTTCCTCCCGGTCGCCGCCGGGGAGCGCGTCGCCGATCTCTGCGCCGCTCCCGGCGGGAAGGCCGTCGCGCTTCTCGATGCCGGCGCGCGGGTCGTGGCCCTCGACGCCTCGGCGGAGCGGCTCGCGCTCCTCCAGACGACGCTCCGCCGCCTCGCTCTCCCCGAGCGCGTTGTCGTGGCCCGCGGCGAGGCCCCTCCGCTCGGCCCGCACGACGCCGTTCTGGTCGACGCACCCTGCACGGGAACGGCGACCTTCGCGCGGCGCCCGGATGCCCGCTGGCGCCTCGGTCCGAAGGACCCGGCCCGGATGAGCAGGGTACAGGCGTGCATCCTCGAGGGTGCGGCCGGGATCGTCCGGCCCGGGGGGCGCCTGCTCTACTCCACATGCACGCTTGAGGCGGAGGAGAACGAGGAGACCGTGGCGTCGTTCCTTTCGCGGCACCCGCAGTTCGAGCTGGAGGACGTGCTCCGGATCCGCCCGGGGGAGCGGAGCACCGACGGCGCCTTCGCCGCGCGGCTCGCGAGGCGCGCGTGAAGGGCCCGCGCCGGCGCCGGCGGAAGGCGGCACGGAAGCGGAGGGCCGCCTCGCGCCGCAGGTCCCCGAAGCGGCGCCGGAAGGAGAGGCGGCGCGGTCGCGGGCGCCTCCGTCTCCTCCTCCTCATGGTCCTCGCCGCCGGCGCCGGATACTACTACGCGACCCGCGTGGTCTTCCCCGTCGAGCGCGCGTCCCCGGGGGAGTTCGTCGCGGTTCCGGACCTGAGCGGGATGGTCGCGGAGGAGGCGCTCGAGGTCCTCGCCGCCGCGGGGTTGCAGGAGGGCGCGGTCGACTCTATCAGTCACCCGGAGACGCCGCCGGGACGGATCCTCGGCCAGTCTCCGCTCCCGGGCCAGCTCGCGCTCCCCGGGGCGGCGCTCACCCTCACCTACAGCCTGGGTCCGGAGCGCCGGCCCGTGCCGGACGTGACCGATCTCGGCGTGGTGCAGGCGACGGCGCTCCTCGAGGCGAGCGGCTTCCAGGTCGCCTTCGACTCGGTCGAGTCCGCGGTCCGGGCAGGCCGCATCGCGTCGACCTTTCCGGAGGGCGGGGTCATGCTTCCCATCCCGGCGAGCATCCTCGTCTCGGTGAGCCTCGGCCCCCCGCTCATCGCGATGCCGGCGCTCGCCGGGCTCGCCGAGGAGGAGGCCCTCGTGCTCCTCGACTCGCTCGGCCTCACGGTGGGGGAGGTCGAGACGCGGTTCCGCTTCGGGTTCAACCAGGGCGAGGTGCTCGAGCACTTCCCCCCGCCGGACTCCCTGGTGGCCGAGGGGACGGAGGTGCGGCTCGTGATCGGCCGGCGGGGGTTCTTCCCGAACTGAAGAGGGACGGAGACGTCATGAAGAGGAAGCCATCGAACTACCCCTATCTGCTCACCGGTCTCGGCGCCTTCGCCCTCATCGTCGGCGCATGGCTCGGCCGGGACTGGATCGAGGAGCAGTCGGTCCGGCCGGGGACGAGCGCCCCCGACTTCCGGGCCACGGCGACGGACGGGACGCCGCGCTCGCTCGCCGACTACGAGGGCCAGGTCGTGCTGGTCAACATCTGGGCGACGTGGTGCCTTCCCTGCCTGGTCGAGATGCCCTCGATGGAGCGGCTCTACCGAGAGATGGAGGGCGAGGACTTCGAGATCGTGGCGGTGAGCGTCGACGCGCCGGTCGGTGAGACGGACGCCGTGGGCAACCCCGGGGGCGATGTGGCGGCCTTCGCCGACTCGCTCGGCCTCACCTTCCCGATCCTCCACGACCCGGACGGCCTGATCCAGCGCACCTACCAGACGACGGGCGTGCCGGAGTCGTTCGTCGTGGGACGCGACGGTGTCATCTACCGGAAGCTGATCGGCCCGACGGAGTGGGACCGGCCGGAATACGTCGCGTTCTTCCGGCGGCTGCTCGGCGAAGAGGCCTGAGCGGGTGGCTTCCCTCACCGGGGTCCTCACGCGCAACTGGTCGCTCAAGCTCTCGGCCTTCGCGGTCGCACTCCTCCTCTGGTTCGCGGTGCGGGCCGAGGCCCCGAGCCGCCAGGAGCTCTTCGGGATCCCGGTGGAGGTGGTGCTGGCCGATCCCGGATGGGTGGTCGTGGACGGGCCGACCCCGGCCACGGTGATCCTCAGGATGGCCGGGCCGTCGCGGGAGCTTCTCGGCGTCACCGCCGACCGGCCGGCCGTCGTCGTCCCGATCGACGAGGTCACGGCGGCCGACACGACCGTCCCGCTCCAGAACGCCTGGGTCCGCTACGGCGACCGGCCCGGGGTCGTCGTCGAGGGGATCGAGCCGTCGGCCGTCACCGTCGCCCTCGAGCCGCTCGAGGGGAGGATCCTTCCCGCGGCGGTCAGGGTGCGCGGCGAGCTCCCCCTGCAGTGGGCGCTCGCCGCGCCCCCGCAGGCGTTTCCCGAGGGGGTGCGCGTCTCGGGCCCGGCGGGCCGCCTCGCGGGCCTCGACTCGGCCCGCCTCCTCCCGGTCGACCTGGCGGGCGTCAACGGGCCCGGACGGATCCCGGTCGCGGTGGACACCGCCGGGCTCGGGGGCCTCGTGATCCGGCCCGCCGCCGTCGAGCTCGAACTCCCGGTCGAGGAGCGGGTGGAGCGGGTCGTGAGCGGGATCCCGGTCGTGCTCCCCCCGGAGGGGTGGGATGACGGCGACGCCTTCCCCCCCCGCGTCGAACTCCGCCCGGCGTCGGCGTCGGCCATCGTCCGGGGCGCCCGCTCGGTCGTCGACCGGACGGATCCGACGCTCTTCTCCCTCGTGGTCCGGATCACCCCGGGCGAGCTTCCCCCGCCGGGGTCGGAGGCCGAGTTCCCCATCGCCCTCGCCGGCCTCCCTCCGCTGCTCGGGGGCGAGGCGGACCGGCCGGTCGTCACCCTCCGGAACCTGGGGGCGGGGAGCGGTCCGTGAGCGGCCGGCTCGTGCTCGGGATCGAGACCTCGTGCGACGAGACCTCGGCGGCGGTGCTCCTCGGGGAGGAGGAGATCCTCGGCCATGTGATCCTCTCCCAGGACGTGCACCGGCTCTACGGGGGCGTCGTCCCGGAGCTGGCGGCGAGGGCGCACCTGGGGGTGATCGGCGATGTCGTCTCCGGGGCGCTCGCGGAGGCGGGCGTCACCCTCGCAGAGGTCGACGCGATCGGCGTCACCGCCGGCCCCGGGCTCATCGGCGCGCTCCTCGTCGGCGTCGCCTGGGCGAAGGGTGCCGCCTTCGCGCTCGGCCTCCCCGTCGTCCCCGTGCACCATATGGAGGCGCACCTCTTCGCCCCCGCCGTCGAGGACCCGCGCGCGGCGCCCCCCTTCGTCGCGCTCCTCGTCTCGGGCGGCCACACCCTCCTCGTGCACGCGACCGAGTGGGGGCGCTACCGGCTCCTCGGCGAGACACGCGACGACGCGGCCGGCGAGGCGTTCGACAAGGTGGCAAGGCTCCTCGGCCTCCCCTACCCGGGCGGCCCCGCGATCGAGGCGCTCGCGCGCGAGGGGGACGGATCGAGGCACGCCTTCCCGCGCCCGATGCTCCGCGGCAATGCGGCGCCGGGAGACGCCGACTACCTCGACTTCTCCTTCTCGGGGCTGAAGACGGCCGTCGCCGGGGAGGTCCGCGCGCTCGCGGAGGCCGGGAGGCTCGAGGCGGAGCGGGCCCACCTCGCCGCCTCCTTCCAGGAGGCCGCCGTTGATACCCTCGTCGGCAAGACCGCGCGGGCCGTCGGGGCCACGGGGGAGCGGCGCGTCCTCCTCGGCGGCGGAGTCTCGGCGAACGGGCGCCTCCGGGAGCGGATGCGCTCGCGGCTCGGACCCGGGGGCGAGCTCTTCCACTCGACCCCGCGCCTCGCCTTGGACAACGGGGTGATGGTCGCCCGCTGCGCGGCGTTCCGGCTAGGGCGGGGCGAGGTGGCCGGGCCGGAGCTCACGGCGCACGCATCGATGCCGTTTCCCGGGCTCGTCGAGGCCGAGGCGTAGCCACCGGCGATGCTCGCCGTCATCCATGGATCCGACCTCCACTTCGGACGGTTCCACGATCCCGGGGCGGCCCGGGCCTTCCTCGCCGCTCTCGAGGCGGCCCGGCCGGGTCTCATCGTTCTCTCGGGCGACCTGACGCAGCGGGCGAAGATCCGGGAGTACAGGGCGGCCCGGGCCTTCCTCGAGCGGCTCCCCCGGGTGCCGGTCGTGCTCACCCCCGGCAACCACGACGTCCCGCTCTACCGCGTTCTCGAGCGCTGGCTCGGGCCCTACCGGAACTACCGGCGCCACATCGGGCCGGAAGGCGACGCCGTGACCCGGATCCCGGGGGCAACGGTCGTCGCGCTGAACTCGACGGCCCCGTGGCGCGCCATCGTCCAGGGCCGCATCCACGACCGGCAGGTCCGGTTCGCGGAGTGCGCGTTCGGGGCCGCCGCCGGGGGGGACCTCAGGATCCTCGTCGCCCACCACCCCCTCGCCACCGCCCCGGAGCGGGAGACCGAGCGGCCGGTGCCCGGTGCCGCCGGGATCCTCGCGGCACTCGACGGGATGGGGGTCGATCTCATCTTGGGCGGCCACCTGCACCGCGCATACACGGCGCGTGCCGGCGCCCCCGGGGCGCTGGTCGTCCAGTGCGGCACCACGACCTCCGCCCGCGGGCGGGGGGAGGAGAGGCGCGCGAACTCCTTCAACCTGATCAGGGCCGGCCGCGGGATGCTCGAGGTGACGCGCTTCCTCCGGGGGCCGGGGGAGGCCGCCTTCGTCCCCACGGCGCCGGAGCGGTTCCCGCGCGCCGCCCCGCGCGCCGCCGGGGAGGCGTCCCGGTGAGCCCGTCCACCGCCCGCCTCTCCCCCCCCTCCGTCCGGCGGCACCTCTCCGCGCCGGCGCTCGCGCTGCTCGCCTCCCTTTCCCTCCCGCTCCTCTCCGGGTCCGGCCCGGGGCCCGGGGGCGCGGTGGAGGCCTTCGCGCTCCGGGCGCTCCAGGGTCCCCTGCGCCCGGAGGTGACGAGCCTCACCTTCGGGGGCAACGCGAGCTTCTCGGAGAGCGAGCTCGCGGCCTCGATCCGCGCCCGCCAGACGGAGTGCCGGTCCCTTCTCCTCCGCCCCTTCTGCTGGGTGGGGGCGGCGTTCGCGATCGACCGGAGCTACCTCCTCCCGGGGACGGTCCGCGACGACCATGCCCGCCTCCACCTCTTCTACCGCCAGCGGGGGTTCCGCGCGGTCCGGGTGGACACCCTCGTCACCCGGAGCGAGGCCGGGACGGCGGCCGTCCACTTCGAGCTCGAGGAGGGGGAGCCGCACCGGATCACGGCCTTCTCGCTCCGCGGCGCCGGGGAGCTCGGCGAGCCCGCGCTCGGGGAGGACCTCCCCGTCCAGGCGGGCGACCCCCTCGACCTCGTCGCGCTCGAGATGGTCCGCGACACCCTCGCCCGCCGGCTCGGCAACCGCGGCTACGCCCACGCCCAGGTGCTCCGCAGCATCTTCGTTCCGGCCGGCACCCTCGACGCCGAGGTGGAGTTCGACATCTTTCCCGGACCGGTCACCCGGTTCGGCCCGATCGAGGTGGTTGGCAACGAGGAGGTCGACGACGGGGTGATCCTCCGAATGCTCCCCTTCGGCGAGGGGGGGCTCTACCGCCGCGACCTCCTCCTCGACGCCCAGCGCAACATCTACAACCTCGAGATCATCCTCGACGCCGCGATCAGCGAGGATCTCGCCAGCCAGCCCGACAGCGTCGTCCCTCTCCTCGTCCAGGTGAACGAGGGGGACCGCCGCCGGGTCCGCGCCGGCGGCGGGTGGAACCGGGAGGACTGCCTCAGCGCGGAGGCGAGCTGGTCGAACCGGAACTACCTCGGAGGCGCGAGGGAGCTCACCTTCCGGGGCCGCCTCCTGAACCTCCTGGCCGGCCCGCTCGGGGAGTCGGTCTGCCAGGGGGTGGGCCGGGGCGTCTACGGGGAGCTCGACTGGGTGGTCTCGGCGGAATTCACGCAGCCGTTCGTCTTCACCCCGAGGAACTCGCTCTCGGCGTCCGTCTACGCCGAGCGGCAGAGCCTCCGGAACGTCTTCGTCCGCGAGGCGTTCGGCGTGAACCTCGCGCTCACCCGCCTCGTCGGGCGCGAGACGCCGCTCACCCTCTCGGTCGAGCCCGAGATCGCGAGCCTCGATGCCGCCGAAGTCTTCTTCTGCGCGAGCTTCTTCGTCTGCGACCCCCTCGACATCGAGCTCCTCCAGGCCTCGAACCGGCTCGTCCCCTTCGGTCTCACCCTCCTCCGCGACCGGACGGGCGCGTTCCTCTCCCCTCAGAGCGGCTACCGCGCCCTCATCGATCTCGAGTCCGCCCCGCGGTGGGCCGGCTCGGACTTCACCTACCACCGCCTCGTCGCCGACGTCTCGGCCTACCTCGGGCTCGGACGGGATGTCGTGGTGGCCGCCCGGCTGCGGGGCGGCCGGCTCCAGGCGGGGACCTTCCACGGGCTCTCGGGCGCGCATGCGGGGAGCGGCCGGCGGATCGCGCACCCGGAGATGCGCTTCTACGCGGGCGGCTCGAACTCCGTGCGCGGCTACGCCCAGAACGAGCTCGGCGCGCAGGTCGTCTCGGTCCCCGTCGACCGCCTCCTCCTCCCGCAGGACACAGCCACCGCCCCCGTCTGCGCCCCCGGGGAGGTCGTCGCGCTCACCTGCAGCGCGGCGTTCCTCGCCGAGACGGCGTTCCTCGCCCGCCCGACCGGGGGCACCCGCCTCGTCGAGGGGAGCCTCGAGCTCCGCTTTCCCCTCTGGGGGAGCGTGCTCGGGGGTGCGGCCTTTCTCGATTTCGGGCGCGTCTGGGACCCGGCGGGCGCCGCCGCACCCCCGGCCTTCGAGTACACGCCCGGGGGCGGGCTCCGCTACGACACGCCGATCGGACCCGTCCGTGTGGACGTCGGCTACCGGGGAACGCCGGTCCGGGATGTGCCGGTCGTGACCTCCCAGATCCGTCCCTTCGACCCCGCGCGGGGTGACGTGCCCGCGGACCGGATCGGCGCGGACGCCGCGGGCGAGCTCGGGCTCGACTGGGTCGAGGCGGACGACCTCGCGCTCCTCGAGCCGACGATCCGCTTCCGGGGCGGGAGCCGCGTCGCTTGGTGGCGCGGGCTCCAGCTCCACTTCTCCATCGGACAGGCGTTCTAGCGGTGGCGATCACCGGCCGCCGCCTCCGCCTGACCGGAGCACTCGTTCTCGGCGTGCTCCTCGCCTCGCTCGTCCTCGGCGTGCTCCTCCTCACGGGGACGCGGACCGGCCACGCCCTGTTCCTCCGTACGGCGCTTGCACGCGCTGAGGCCCTCCTCGAGGGGGAGCTTGCCGTCGGCGCCCTCACCACCGACGGCCTCCTCGGCGGGTTCACGCTCCACGGAGTCAGGCTGGCCGATCCCGAAGGGCGGCCCTTCGTCACCGCGGACTCGGTCCGGGTCCGCTACGCCGTCGCGGAGCTCATCCGCCGGAACATCGTGCTCGTTCCCGTCGACATCTGGAACCCGCGCGTCGTGATCGAGTCGCTCCACGGGATGGCGGACTCGAATGTCGGCCGGATCTTCCCCGGGGGCGGGTCGGACGCCGGGAGCGGGGAGGGGACCGGCGGGATCGCCCTCGCGGTCAGGAACACGAGGGTGCATGGGGGCGAGCTCGTCATCCGGCGTCCCCTCGCGGAGCGCCCGCCGGAGGGGCGCGGCTTCCACGAGCGCCTCGAGGGTCCCTGGGCGGGCGACTACCGCGTGCTCCGCTTCCGGGGGATCGACGCCGAGATCTGGGCAGCCGACCTCCTGGACCCGGAGGCGCCCGGAGAGACGTTCGAGGTGGAGTCGCTTGCGGTCACGGCCGAGATCGTAGGGGAGCCGTTCACCGTCACCGGGCTCGCGGGCCGGATCCGGAGGGAGGGCCCCGCTCTCGAGCTCGATCTCGGGCGGCTGCGTGTCGGAGCCACCGAGATGTCCGCTGCCGGCTCGCTCGAGTGGGGGAACCCGGAGGGTGTCAGCGGGCGGTTCGTCGTCGACGTCCCCACCCTGGATCTCCCGGACTTCCGCTGGCTCGAGCCTGCGCTTCCGGCCGCGGCGGGGAGCGTGGCCGGGGAGATCTCCCTCGAGGCCGGCCGGCTCGCCTTCCGGGCGGCGGCGCTGGATCTCCGGTCGGGCGGGAGCCGCATCACGGGCGAATTGGCCGCCGGGTTCGGGGGTGGCCCGGCGGTCGTGGAGGCGGATCTCGCCCTGGACCCGCTCGGACTCGCGGACCTCGCGCCCTGGGTCCCGCTCCTGGCGGAAGCCGGGGGGAGTGTCGCCGGACCGGTCTCGGTGGAAGGCCCCGCCGGGGCGCTCGAGGTGCGGGCCGATCTCGCGTTCGAGGACCGGGCCTCGGGGATCGCGCCCTTCCCGGCGGTCGTCGCGGGAACGCTCGCACTCGCCGCCGTCCCGTCCGGAGAGATCGCCGTCTCTCTCGAGCCGCTTCGCTACGAGGCGCTCCGGACGTTCTTCCCCGGGGTGGAGTGGGCCGGAGAGGGGCGCGTCCGGCTCGAGGCCTCCGGGGAGCTGGAGGGGGATCTCGCCGTCGCGGGCGAGATCGAGCACGCAGCCGGGGGGCTCCCCCCCTCGAGGGTCCGCCTCTCCGGCACGGTCCGGCCTGCGGGAGGGGATCCGGTGCTCGACCTCGAGATGGCGCTCGACCGCCTGAGCCTCGAGGGGGCGGCGCTCGCCGCGGGGGGGAGCTCTCCCTTCACCGGAGAGCTCACGGGCGAGGTCCGGGCTGCCGGATCGCTCTCCGGCCTCGAGCTCTCCGCTTTGCTCGGGACGCCCGGGGGCGCGCTCGAGGCCGCGGGCCGGATCGATCCCTCCGATCCCGCGCGCGCCTACCGCCTCGCGGCGACTGCCGAGGAGTTCCGGCTCGACCGGGTCGTGCCCGGGGTTCCGGAACCGACGGTCCTCTCCGGTGCGCTCCTCGTGGACGGGTCGGGGATCGAACCCGCCGCTCTCGAGGGGACCGGGTCGCTCATCCTTGCCCGGGGGGAGGTCGGAGGGGTCCCGCTCGGGCGCGTCACCTCGCGGATCAGCGCCGGGGCCGGACGGCTCCGCGTGGAGGAGATCGAGGCGTCCTCCCCCCTCTTCCGGGTCTCCGGGTCCGGGGAGCTGGCGCTTGCCGAGGGTGCCCCCCCGGGGCGTGTCGAGGTGGTGTTCTCGGCCGACTCGCTCGCGGCGCTCGGCCCCGTGGTCCAGGGAGGCGAGGTGATCGCGGCCGACACCCTCACGGCGCTCGAGGCCGGGATCCTCCGGCTCGAGGGTATCGACCCCGACACACTGGCCGTGGCCGAGGAGGTCGCCTTCGCCGGGAGCGCCGATGGGGGTCTCGTGCTCCGGGGCGGTCTCGCCGGGCTCCGGGGGGAGGGGTTCCTCGAGGTGGCCGGCGGCGTCTTCGGCGGGTCGGCGATCGCCCGCTCGCGGGTGGAGATGAGCGGCGGGTGGCGGAACCGGGGATCGTGGGAAGCCGAGGCGGCCGTGGAGCTCGACAGCCTCCGGCTCCGCCAGGGGTTCGAGGTGACGCGTGCGAGCGGGGAGGCGCGGATCGATGCGGAGGGGGCGGGGGAGTTTGCCTTCGAGGCCGAGGCCCCGGGGGACCGGAGCTACGCGGCCGGGGGCGGGATCGCCCGCGGCGATGGGGGGACAGGCTTCGAGCTGGATGTCCTACGCCTCGCCTCCGGCTCCGAGACGTGGGAGCTCGCGGGGCCGGCGGGGTTCCGCCTCGAGGATGCGGGAGGACTCTCCGGGACCGTCGAGCTCGCGGGCCCCGGCGCGGGGGGACCGGAGGGAGACGCGCCGCAGGCGGTGATCGCCGCGAACGGACGGCTCGACCGGCGGGGGGACTCGGACCTCGACCTCCGCCTCTCGGGCGTCGACATCGAGCGTCTCGGCCGGCTCTTCCAGTTCGAGGGGCCGCCGCGCGGCGTCGCCGCTCTCAGAGGCCGGCTCCGCGGCGCGGCCGAACGCCCGGTGATCACGGGCGAGATCGAGATCGCCGACTTCGCATATGGGGCCGTCGCGCTCGCACGGCTTGCCGGCCGGTTCGGCTACGAGGACCAGGTCCTCGCGGGCGAGATCGATGCGGAGTCCGGGGACCGGCGCCTCCTCGCCCTCTCCGGGCGCCTCCCCGCGGATCTCTCGATCGCGGGCGGGGTGGAGCGCCGCGTCCCGGACCGGGCGATCGATCTCACGGCGGTCGTCGACTCCCTTCCGGCGGCGATGGTCTTCGGGACCCTCCAGGGGATCGATGGGGTCGAGGGCGCACTGAGCGGCCGGGTGCGCGTCGGGGGAACCGTCGGCCGGCCCGAGCCCGGCGGTCAGCTCACGCTCGAGGGGGGAGCGTTCGGGATCCCCGCGCTCGGACTCCGGCCGCGCGAGATCCGGATGGATCTCCGTGTACGGGAGGACCGGCACGTCGAGGTGGAGGGCGAGGCGAGAGGTGGAGGGCTCGCCTCGGTCTCCGGAAGCATGGACCTCACCGAGCTCACCGATCCCGGCTTCGATCTCCGGTTCGGGCTCGAGGGGTTCCAGGCGGTCGACCGGCGGGACCTCACCGCGTCGGTCGGCGGAGAGCTCACGCTCGGGGGCTCGTTCCGGGAGCCGCTCGTCGGGGGCGCGGCGAGCTTCGACGAGGGCGAGCTCTTTCTCGAGGAGTTCGTCCAGGAGGCGATGGCCATCGATCTCTCGAACCCCCTCCTCGTGGATGTGGTGGACACGACGGCCGTGGCGGTGAGCGCCGCCGCCGGGAGGCCGGGGAGCGCGTTCCTCGACAACCTGCGCGTCGACGTCGTGCTCTCCCTCGAGCAGGATTTCTGGATCCGGAGCTTCGACTCCACGCAGGGGATGGACGTCGAGCTCGCCGGCGAGCTCGGGCTCAGCTTCGACCGGCCGCAGCGGGAACTCCGGCTGGCCGGGAGCCTTGAGGCGGTGCGCGGCTCCTACGCGCAGTTCGGCCGGATCTTCGACGTCGAGTCTGGAACGCTCGACTTCATCGGGACCCCCGGGATCGATCCCTCCCTCGCGATCCAGGCGGTGCACCGGTTCCGGCGGGAGGTCGGCGAGCCGCTGAACGTCATCGCGAATGTCGGCGGGACGCTCCAGGCGCCCGCAGTGACGCTTTCGAGCGATGCGCAGCCCCCGATCCCGGAGTCCGATCTCATCAGCTACATGCTCTTCGGGCGTCCCTCCTACGCGCTCGCGTCCGGCGAGGTGTCGGTCGTGGAGGGTGCGGCGGCCGGCCTCAGCAGCGCCCTCCTCAACCTCGGGGTCAGCCAGCTCGGCACGACGTTCAGCCGGAGCCTCGGGGTCGACTACCTCTCGGTGAGCCAGGCCCAGCAGGCCGGCAACCTCGCCTCGCTCGGGCGCACGGCGGGGCTGTTCTCGGACACCCAGATCGAGATGGGCCGCTATATGGGCGAGAACGTCTTCCTCGCCGTGACGATCCGCCCGGTCACGGGGAGCACCGCCGCGCGCCGCGTCCAGCTCCCGAGCGCGAGGCTCGAGTGGAGATTCCGAGAGGACTGGTCCACGGAGTCGTTCATCGAGGACCGGCTCGCCCGCCAGGGGCGTTCATCGTTCGGCGAGCTGGACAACGACACGCGGCGCGTCTTCGGGATCTCGGTGTTCCGGGACTGGGGGTACTGAGGCGGGCCGGCCCTCCGGCCGATGGCCCGGGGGATGCCCGCAGGGTTCTGAGTCGTTCGCGCGGGTGCCGCGGCCTGGGCGCGTCCCAATGCACGGAAGGGAGCGGAGGTCTGTTCTTCGACTTCGGTGGGGAGCCGGTCAGGAAGCATGGACGTTCATCCCGCGGCTCTACCGGCGACCCGGCCCGCGCTCCCGGACGCCCGGGAGCGGTCCGGGGCGGTCCGGCCACCACGACCGCTCGGTCGTTCACGTTCCGGACCCGGTCGCCCGGTGCCTGATCCGGTCATCCCGCCCGCGCGGTGGTCCCGCCGGCAGGAGGCCGGCGCAGGGTCGCCCCATATCAGCCGGCGGGAGTTCGTCAGGCGACTCGGCCTGGGTGCGGCGGCCATCGCGATCCCGGGCTGCAGCGAGGTCCAGAGCCCGCTCGGACCCGGAACTTCCCCCCCGGAGGAGCTGGTTCTGCCGGCGGGGAAGGACCCCGAGGCATTCATACGGCACTCCCCGCTCGAATTCGAGACAAGGCGGGAGGCCTTCGGCACGAGCGGGATCGTTCCCTACGAACGACTCTTCGTCCGAAGCAATCTTCCGACGCCCGACGCTTCGGTCGTGGAGGACCGGGACGGATGGCAGCTGGCGGTCGACGGTGTGAGGAACCCGCGCACACTCACCCTCCGGGAGCTGAAGACGCTCGGGGTCGAGACGGTTGCGGCCGTGCTCCAGTGCTCGGGAAACGGCCGGATCTTCTTCCCGCACGGCGCGGGCGGGTCGCAGTGGGGTGTGGGGGCGGCGGGCTGCGTCGTATGGAGCGGAGTCCCGGTACGGAGCGTGGCGGAAGCGCTGGGCGGCGTCGATCCGGGTGCGCGGTTCACGACGGGAACGGGCGGGGAGGCGATCCCCGCGGGACTCGACCGTGACGATGCGGTCGTCGAGCGGTCGATCCCCCTCGAGAAGGGGATGACCGATGCGCTCCTGGCCTGGGAGATGAACGGCGAGCCTCTACCGCTCGTGCATGGCGGCCCGCTTCGGCTCGTCGTGCCCGGGTACTTCGGCATCAACCAGGTGAAGTATCTGGCGCGGCTCGCCTTCACGCGGAGGGAGAGTGCGGCCGCGATCATGCGGACCGGCTACCGGCTGCGCGCGGTGGGGGAGGAGGGAGCTCCAGGCCAGCCGACCATGTGGGAGATGAGCGTGAAGTCCTGGATCAACCACCCTTCCGGGGCGGACGCGACGGTCCAGCGGGCGGGGCCGGTCGTCGTGCACGGGGTCGCGTTCGGCGGCGCGCGAGCGGTCCGCCGCGTGGAAGTATCGGTGAACCGGGGCCGGAGCTGGGATGAGGCACGGTTGGTCGGACCGGATCTGGGCCCGTATGCGTGGCGGCCCTTCGTAGCGGCCATGACGCTGCCTGCCGGACGACACCTGCTCGTGAGCAGGGCGACGGATGTCGCCGGGAACACGCAGCCGCGCGACCGGGTCGAGAACGAGAGGGGCTACGGGAACACGAGCTGGCGTGATCACGCCGTGATGCTCACCCTCTCCTGAAGCACGGGCCGGGAGCGGCCGCTTCGTGGCGGTCCGGCCCGAGGTCCCGCTCCGGCAGTTTGCATGCGGTCCGGCTCGTGGAAGGCTCGCGCCGGCGGTGATGGAAGCCGACGGGGCAGGCCACGGGAAAAGGCGGGTCCTCCGCATTGGTTCCCGGGAAGCGTGGGCGCCGAACGGCGCACAGTAGATGGACGGCTTCAACGAGGACGAACGGGGACATGCCATGCGTAAGATCCTGGCGCACGCCGCTGCCCTGATCGGACTGTATCTCGCCTTTTCGTTCGCCCTCTTCCTCGGGCTTCAGGTACGTCCCCTCTACGGCAACATCGCCGTCGGGGCCGTTGCCGGCTTGGCCGCTTTCTACGTCTACATTGGGTTCATCAGGAGATAGGCACCGCCTCTTGCCCGTCTTCGGAGTCCGCGGCCGCGGCGGGAAGGATCGGGTGTGCTCAGTTGCCTGGCCAGGGAGGCCAGCCATGCCTGCAGCCGCCCACGCCGCGGTGGTCCAGCGTCAAGGGGGCGAGAGGGATTGCGCAACTTCAGCGGAGACCTGATCCGGTCCGCCAGTGAGGTCCTGGCCCACGCACGGGGCGAAGGCCTTGCCACGGTTCACCCCCCGGTCGACACGGCATGCGGATCAATGCGCAGTGGCGTATCTGCTTCCGTTGCGAAGTTGTAGATCGCCGGATGTTCGGCTGAAGTGCGTGCGAACAGGATCACATCGCCGCGCTCCGGGCGGAGGAGGCCGCCCCCGGCAAGCAGGAAGGCCAACGTCGCTGAAGCCCGACCACCGGAGAACTTGAGCACATGCGGGAGGTGCTCGTGGTCGCTCCACCTGGAGGAAATCTCTGGTGGAGGATGCGGCGGATTCGCGAGGGTGGGAAGGATGGAAGACACGGAGCGTAATCAGAGCCGAACCGGCGCTGGCGACGCAACGCGTTGTGGCACGAATTCGCGGGGCCTTGCCGGCTCGCCTGCCCGGTCGAGAGGTTCAGGTCCGCGTCCACGGCATGGCATGACCGGGGTTGACGGCTGCCCGGGGCGGCGTAGTATTGTTACGTATACTTGCTCCCCGCTCGACACGCCGAGAGGCCTCGGGCGGGGTTATTTTTTTCGCATCGGTCAATGAGCGGGGAGCCTCCCGTCAAGCGTGCTGTCGCCTTCGTGGACGGCCAGAACCTCTTCCATGCCACCCGCGAGCGCGAGGCTTTCGGCTACACGTACCCCAACTACGACGTCACCGTGCTCGCCGAGCAGGAGGTTTGCGCGCGGCAGGGATGGAAACTGACGCAGGTCCGCTTTTTTACCGGAATCCCCGATGTCGGCGACAACCCCAGGTGGCACTCCTTCTGGACCAACAAGCTCGCGGCGATGGGACGGCGGGGCGTCGTCGTGTACAGCAGGCCTCTTCGATACCGCATCCGCCGGGTGAATCTCCCAGACGGCACGCAACACTCCTTTCTGACCGGCGAAGAGAAAGGGATCGACGTGCGGATCGCGCTCGCCCACCGCCGCGAATACGACGTGGCGCTCGTCTTCAGCCAGGATCAGGATCTTTCGGAGGTGGCCGAGGAGATCCGGGCAATCGCGCGGGAACAACGTCGCTGGATCAAGATCGCGAGTGCCTTCCCCCACAGCCCCGCAGCCCGCAATCACAGGGGGATCAACAAGACCGACTGGATCAGCATCGACCGAGCGCTCTACGACCAGTGCCTCGACATGCGGGACTACCGCAGGAAGCGCCAAGGGATGTAGGCCGCCTGTCCAGACAGTGACGCCCGCAAGGCTTCCCGCTTCCGGCCATCCCGTGTCGTCCTGTCCGTGTCGGGATGGTTCGTTCGCGATGCCCGCTATTGCCATCTGTCCTTTGCCTCGAAGCTGTGTTGCGAGCAGATGCAGCGTTGATAGCACTGCAATCACGCGGTAGCCTTTCGGCACATTCCGCACCATGAGGAGGCACGGCCAGTGGCAAGCATCACGATCCGTAATCTCGATGACGACGTGAAGACGCGCCTTCGCGTACGTGCCGCCGAGCATCACCGTTCGATGGAGGAGGAAGCGCGTATCATCCTGCGTGACGCCGTGACCGGCCGTCTCGCCGGTCCGCGGAATCTCGCTGCATTCACCCGCGAGTGCTTCGCGTCTATGGGCGGCGTCGAACTCGAACTCCCCACGCGTTGCGCCATACGCGAACCTCCGGATTCCTCCTGAGCGGTTCGATGTTCGTCATGGACGCGAATACCGCGTCCGAGTCTATGCGCCCTGAGCTAGCGCCCGCAGTGGTGGCTTGGATCGCTGAGCGCGATGCGCAGGAGATGTACCTGACGGCCGTGGGCCAAATGGATCGGCGTCCTAGCAGCATCTCCCCCACCCTGCAGCACTACCTTGAGAGCCTGCAGGGCATTCCAGCCCGCGAAACGCCACTTCCGGATCTCCCGCGCCCAAGCCGACGCGTTCGGTGTCGTCCATGGGCGGCGGGCCTGTCGGGGAAGACAGGGATCGTGCGAGGTACGGCGAAGAAGTGGTCCGGAAGCCCGGGACGGCAGTCGGGCCACGCCGGCCGTCACTGACTCCGGGGGCGCCGGAGCTCCTCCAGGGTCATCCTGTTCACCCGGTCGATCACCTGGAGGAAGGCGCGGGTGGCCCGCTCCATCCCCTCGGCCGGGACGAGCTCGGGGGTGTCTAGCGTCGTGTGATAGATCACATGGTCGATGATGTGGAATCCCGGGGCCTGCCGCGTGAGCTTAGGATTCGGATCCATGACGGTGTAGCGCGAGACCCCGAATTCGCGCAGTGAGGTGGCGACCACGTCAAGAAACGCGGGGCTCCCCAAGGCGTTCCAACGGAAGGCACCCATCGTGTTCGAGGTCATCAGGTCGTCGTTATACCAGTAGAGCTGGGTCTGCGAGGGGTGCTCGAGGGTGAGCGCGAACGCCACATTGTCCCAGTCGTAGTCCGCCTCCCAGGCGTCGAGCCCCACCTCCCCATGGTGGTGGTCCGGGAAGAGGAGGAAGACGAGGGTGCGGGGGCGCTCCTCCAGCGGGAGGGCCGCGTAGTGGCGGGCGATCTCGAGGGCGCTCGCCATTCCGCTCGCGTTGTCCATCGACGCCTGGAAGAATCCGTCGGTGTGCGCGGCAATTACGATCTCCTCATCGCCTGCTCCCGGGAGGCGCGCGAAGACGTTCTCGGTCCTGACGTCCTCGAGGATCTCGATCTCGAGCCGGAGGCTGATCTCGACCCGGGCACCTGTGCCCAGGAGATCCCTCAGCGCGAATCCCTCGTCCTGGCTCACCGTGATGAGCGGAACGCCGTAGTCGGCCGGGGGCGCTCCGAGGGGGTTGAAATGCGCGTTCCCGGGGACGGCCATGACGTTTACGATCATCGCCGCTCCGAGCTCCGAAGCGCGGGTGTTCGCGTCGAAGATCCCGGCCCGGTCGCTCGCCGAGTGGCTCCGCCCGCCCGGGACGAAGGTGCTGTAGATGACGACGGCCTTCCCCCGCACGTCCCTTCCGAGGAAGTCCGGCTCGGCCCCCACCCCCACCCACACGGCCTCTGCCGTGATCCCCCCGGAGGGGGTCGCCGCTGTCTCGCCGGCCGGAAAGGCGGTGAGCAGCTCGACCGTTCCCTCGGGCGACGAGTATGAGGCCTCCCACGAGACGGGACGCCAGTCGTCGGGGATCGTAAAGGGCACCCGTTCGATCGAGAGGCCGAGCCTCTCGAACTCGTCGACCATGAGCGCCATCGTCATCCGGTCGTATTCGGTCCCCGGAAGCCGTCCCCAGTACTGGTTCCCGTCCGCCTGGCTCTGGAGGGAGATCGCGGAAATCCTCCGGACCCACTCCTTCATCCGCTCCCCGCTCACCCCCGCGTACTCGGACTGATCGGGTCGGAGCGGCCAGTCGAGGTAGTCGGCGTCGGGAACGAAGAGGACATCTCCGTCCCGGGGGAGTCCGAGCCCGTAAGTGGCTTCCACCTCCGGTCCCCGCGTCTGTGCGAGAAGCGGCTCTCCGGTCACCGCCAGGAGCCCGAGCAGTGCGGGCAGGATCCAGGCTCTCATCCGTCGCTCTCCGGTCGGATCGGCATCGTTCGAGTCACGTTTCCGACGGTACCCCCGATGCTGTGGGGGGGCAAGATTGCGTTGGGTTGGCCCGCTGGAATGGACACTATTTTCGGCCGGCGAGGGAGGTGTGCGATGGTGGCAAGAGGTGGACGGCGACACTCAACCGAGTTCGGTCGGACTCGGACCCCTCGACGTATTGCCGGCAGGTTGAAGAATCTCAGGTGCTGGATTTTGCCGAGTTCGGCCGTCACTGCGGGCCGTCCGGCGTTCACCATGGACGACCCGCCCTTCATGAAGCTGTCGAGAAAGTGAGCGAGCTGCACGACCCATTTGGAACGGCAGTTGACGGCGGCCCTGGAGGTTGCCCAAGGCCAGCTTCAAGACTCATTTCTGCAAGGTTTGGAGCGACATCCCGAGAGCGTCGACTCGCGATCACCCCGAGCCCGCCACCCGTACCTCGAGACCCCATATGATCTCCGACATGACCCGCTTCCAGAACCGTTTCCTGCTCGTGCTGGCGCTGGGGATCTCGCTCCTCTTCCTTGTGATGATCCGCCAGTTTCTGGTCGCCATCCTGCTGGCCACGGTGTTCAGCGGAATGACCCGCCCGCTCTACCTGCGGCTGGCTGCCGGCATGAGGGGGCGCGAGCGGGCCGCCGCGGTCGCCACCCTCCTGCTCGTGCTGGTCATCCTGGTGGCGCCCGCCATCGGCTTCATGGGGCTGGTCGTCTCGCAGGCCGTGGATGTTTCCCAAGCAGCGGCCACCTGGGTGCGCGGCAACATGAACCTGGTCGAGTCCATTGAGGCCCGCTTGCTCGAATTCCCGCTCGTGGGTGACCTGCTGCCCGACCGCGAGCGCATCATCACTCTCGCCGGCCAACTGGCCCAGAGCGCAGGCGCGGTGCTGGTCGACAGCCTGGCCGCCGCCACGCGCGGCACCACCAACTTCCTGTTCCAGCTCTTCGTCATGCTGTACGCGATGTATTTCTTCCTCATCAGCGGCCCAGCCATCCTCGATCGTGTTCTCTACCTCGTTCCCCTTCCCTCGGCGGACGAACAGAGGCTGCTCGACCGCTTCGTCTCCGTTACGCGCGCGACAATCAAGGGGTCGCTTGTCATCGGGGTCCTCCAGGGCGGACTCGCCGGCCTCAGCTTCGCCGTCTTCGGGGTTCCCGGAGCCGCCTTCTGGGCCACGGTGATGGCGGTTCTGTCCATCGTGCCCGCGCTTGGGGCGGCGCTGGTGTGGGTGCCTGCGGTCATCTGGCTGCTCGCCACCGGCCAGATCGCGGCGGGCGTCTCGGTCGGTATCTGGTGTGGGCTCGTGGTGGGCACGGTCGACAACTTCCTGCGTCCGCGCCTGATCGGCCGCGACGCCAGGCTCCCTGACCTGATGATCCTGCTCAGCACGTTCGGCGGAATCCTCTTCTTCGGGGCTGTCGGGTTCATCCTCGGGCCCATCGTCGCCGCGCTTTTCGTGACCGTCTGGGAGATCTTCGCGGAGGCCTACGGCGACGTGCTTCCGGAGGTGCGCCGGCGGGATCAAGAGGCCCCCGAAACGCCTCCGTCAGACCCTACTTCGGAGGGCGATGCCGTCCCTGTTCAGTGAGCACGATGCGAGTGACTCGTCCCGGGCTCGTCGGCCCGATCCCGCGCCGCGCCAGACCTCTGGCTCCGGCGGCTCTTCGCCCCACCCGCTCGCCACCGCCACGACCATGATGGCCAGCCGAATGCGGGGAGGGTCGGCGCCTACAACCTAGGGTACGTGAGGATACAGCACGCACTACAGGCTGCTTGGCCTTGCACCCACGGGAATTGCGCCGCCCGGGAGCCCACCGCGAGGATCTCCGGACGCCCTTGACCATGACTTCCGGGCACTGTCCCGCCATCTTCAGAAATGCAAAGCACCTCCGTCTCCGTCCTCTTCGTCTGCCTCGGAAACATCTGCCGCTCCCCCCTGGCCGAGGGCATCTTCGCCGCCCTGGCAGGGGAGCGCGGACTGGGCGGGCAGTTCCATGTGGACTCTGCCGGCACCGCGGCCTACCACGCCGGCGAACCGCCCGACTCCCGGTCGACGGCGGTGGCCGCGGCTCACGGCATCCGCCTGACCGGGGTCGCCCGCCAGGTCACGCCCGGCGACCTGGAGCGCTTCGACTTTGTCGTCGCCATGGACGCCAGCAACCGGCGCTCCCTCGAGCGATTGCAGCGACGGGTCCGGAGCGGCCACGCGGAGATCGTCATGATGCGCGACTACGAATCCGGCGCGCCCGACCCCGACGTGCCGGATCCCTACTACGGCGGGCCCGATGGATTCGAGCGCGTCTACCGCATCCTGGAACGCGCGTGCAACGGCCTTCTCGACGAGCTGTCGGGCAGCGACCGGGGGTGACCGGACGAGCGCAGTGAACCGGGCAGTCTTGGACAGTGCCTGCGAAGCTGCGGGGATCGACCGGTCGAAGGTGCTCGGCACGCGGCCGATGGGGGGCGGCTGCATCAACGAGGGGCTGAAGGTACGCACCACCGGTGGTGACTTTTTCCTCAAGTGGAATGCGGCGGCCGGACATCATTTCTTTCGCGTGGAGGCGGAGGGGCTGGAGGCTCTCGCGGCTGCCGATGCGGTGAGGACACCCGCCGTGTTGGCGCGCAGCCGGAAGGGCGACGAAATCCCCTGGCTGCTACTCGAATGGATCCACGAGGCGAGGCCGGATGACGGGTCGTGGAGCAGGCTGGGACAGGCGCTCGCCAAGCTCCACCGGGGTCCGTGCGGTGACGGCCGCTACGGCTGGCACTCCGACAACGTGATCGGATCGCTGCCCCAGCCGAATCGCTGGACGGAGGACTGGGGCACATTCTGGGCCGAGTTGAGGATCCGCCCCCTCGGGCGGGAACTCCACACGCGTGGCACCCTCACCGCCCGGCAGCTCGCAACCATCGAGAGCGCGGCTGCCGGAGTCGGCACGCTGCTGACACCCGCAGCTACCGCGGACGGCCCGTCGCTCCTGCACGGCGACCTCTGGTCCGGCAACGTGCTGTTCGCCCGGAGCGAGGATGGGTCCGGCGGCGGCGACCCAGTCCTCATCGACCCGGCCGTCTACTTGGGGCACCGGGAGGTCGACCTCGCGATGTCGCGGCTGTTCGGCGGCTTCCCCCGCTCCTTCTACCGGGGCTACGAGGAGGAGTGGCCGCCACAGCCGGGTCAGGCGCGTCGCCGTCCCGCGTACGAGCTGTACCCGCTCCTCGTGCACGCGCGGCTATTCGGGGGCGGGTACGTGGCGGCGGCGGTGCGGGCGGCTGGGGCGGTGGCGGGCCAGCGCTAGCGCCAGCCTGCCCGGAAGGACGGTCCGCCCCCCATATTGGTGCAAATCCGTTCCAGCCATTGCCGGAAGTGGTCGTCAGGCAGAGCAGGGAGCCCTGTGCTTGCCCAGCCGAAACGCACTAGGGGGAGACCGGTCAGTTCTCAAGGAAGAGGACCAGTCAACTCGTCTGCCCCAAGACCCAGGTACTGGAGCCCGAGTGCCGTCAAACTCTGCCCGACAGCCCGGCTCATCTCCTCGCGGCTCGGTGTCTCGTCCGGTGACCAGGAGAGCGTGACGTGGTCCACCGGCTGCCGGAGCCGCTTGTCCCCTTGCCTCACTCCGGTGGCGCTTGAGCGCCGCGGACGAGGCCGCAGTGGCCACCATGACCCGAGCCGCCCGATATAGTCGGGCTGTCAGAATGTTCCGGGTCTCGGCCCACCCCACACGCTCGTCGAACTCTTCCACGAACTCCGACCCGCCTCCCCGCTTGCCGTGGAGACAGTACGCGGCCGGGCTAGGGATCGAGCGCTCGAGAGACAGCCTACATCTCTATTCATATAGTCAGCCGTATCGACACTCTGATGGCAACTTGACAACCGTTCCGCGGTCCCTAGGCGAGTCGTGGGCCGGCTGGCTCTCCACACCCGGTGTCCGGGTCACGGCATCAGGCGCATGCGCTCCCGCCCGGCGGCACCCTGCCGAGCGCGCCGGGGTAGGGGAGATGGCCGGGGCGAGGATCCCCGGTGCGGGCCTTTTCCTCCAATCCGGATCCGAAAGCAGATGCAGCAGCTGAAAGTCTTCATCCTGATGGCCGGTCTCACGGCGCTCCTCGTCGTCCTCGGCGGCTGGCTGGGAGGCCAGCAGGGCGCGGTGCTCTTCTTCGTCATCGCCGCCGCGATGAACTTCGGGATGTTCTGGTTCAGCGACCGTGCAGTCCTCCGGATGTACCGGGCGCGCATCATCGGCCCGGATGATGCCCCGCACCTCTACCGGATGGTCGACGACCTCCGGCGGCGCGCGGGGCTTCCGATGCCCACGCTCGCGATCGCGGACAAGGAGCAGCCGAACGCCTTCGCGACGGGGCGAAGCCACAAGAAGGCCGTTGTCTGCGTGACCACGGGGCTTCTCAGGCTTGTCAATACCCGCGAGCTCGAGGGTGTGGTGGCCCACGAGCTTGCGCACATCAGGCACAATCACATGCTCGTCTCGACCGTCGCCGCCACGATGGCGGGTGCGATCGGGCTCCTGGCGTCGGTTGCACGCTGGGGGGCGATCCTCGGCGGCGGCCGGGGCTCGGACCGTAACGTCTTCGAGCTCCTCCTGATGTCGATCATCGCCCCCCTCGCGGCGATGATCGTGCAGATGGCGATCAGCCGCGCGAACGAGTTCCAGGCGGACCGCACGGGTGCGAGGATCGCGGGCCGGGCCGACGGTCTTGCGAATGCGCTCCAGAAGCTGGAGAGGTACTCGCGCCAGCTTCCGATGAATGTGAATCCTGCGGCGGCGCAGCTCGCCATCGTGAATCCGCTCGCGGGGATCCGCGGCGGAGGGCTCACCGGACTCTTCCGCACACATCCCCCGACCGAGGACCGCATCGCCCGGCTCAGGCAGCTTCGGAATCTCTGAGCGGGCCGGCCGCTCGTCCGCTTTGCTGAAGCGGGAGGGCACCGGACCCGCTTTCCCTCCGTCCGGGACCGTACGTGCCGAGTAGCGCGCTCGTCATCCGGGGCGCGCGGGAGCACAACCTCCGCGGCGTCTCCCTCGAGATCCCGCGCGAGCGGCTCGTCGTGATCACCGGGATCTCGGGATCGGGGAAGAGTTCGCTCGCCTTCGACACGATCTATGCCGAGGGCCAGCGGCGCTACGTCGAGTCCCTCTCGGCCTACGCGCGCCAGTTCCTCGGGATGATGGAGAAGCCCGACGTCGACTTGATCGAGGGGCTCTCCCCGGCGATCTCCATCGAGCAGAAAGCGCTCTCGAAGAACCCGCGCTCGACGGTCGGGACCGTGACCGAGGTCTACGACTACCTCCGCCTCCTCTGGGCGCGGGCGGGCACGGCCCACTGCCCCGAGTGCGGGCAACCCGTGCTCCGCCAGTCGTCGACCGAGATCGTCGACCGCATTCTCCAGTTGGGCGAGGGGGTCCGCATCCAGGTTCTCGCCCCGCTCGTCCGTGGCCGGAAGGGGGAGTTCCGGGATCTCTTCGAGCGGGCCCGGCGGGAGGGATTCGTCCGCGCGTTCGTCGATGGCGAGACGTGTGACCTTGCCTCGCCGCCGAAGCTCAACCGCTTCGAGAACCACAGCATCGCGGTGATCGTGGACCGGCTCATCGTGGTCGTCGAGGACCGCCCGCGCCTCGCCGACTCAGTGGAGGTCGCCCTCCGGGCCGGCGACGGAGTGCTCGAGCTCCTCGTCCATCCCCCGGGCCCCGGGGAGCCGGTATCGCAGCTCTTCAGCGAGCGCTACGCCTGCCTCGACTGCGGGGTCAGCCTCCCGGAGCTCGAGCCGCGCCAGTTCTCCTTCAATTCCCCCTACGGAGCCTGCCCCGAGTGCGACGGTCTCGGAACGACGCGGGAGGTGAGCCCCGAGCTCATCGTGGGCGACGGCCGGCTCTCGATCCTCGAGGGCGTCATTCGCCCGTGGGGGGAGCCCCGCGGGAGAGTGCGGGCGTCGATCGTGGCGGGGCTCGCCGCCGCCTACGAGTTCGATCCCGCGGCCCCCTGGAACGAGCTCCCTGCGGAGGCGCGGCTCGGGATCCTCTTCGGCTCGGGCGAGATGAAGGTCCGCTTCCCCTCCCGGCGCCGGGGGCGGGCCCGCAGCACGGTGAAGCGGTGGGAGGGCGTGGTCGAGCGCGTCGCCGCCCGCTATAGGGAGACGGGCTCCGACGCGGTGCGCGACCAACTCTCGCGCTACATGACCTCCCTCCCCTGCGGTGCGTGCGGGGGGTCGAGACTCGGGCCGGAGTCCCGCGCGGTGACGCTCGGCGGCCGCACGATCCACCAGGTGACGGAGCTCTCGGTCGCCGAGGCGCGCGCATTCCTCGACGGCCTCCCCGTAGCGGATGGCGGGCGCCCGTCGGCCACCGGGCCGCCGCAACAGGTCGCTCCCCTCCCGGCCGAGATCGCGGGCCCCATCCTCAAGGAGGTGGGAGAGCGGCTCGGCTTCCTCGAGAACGTGGGGCTCGGCTACCTGACTCTCTCTCGCGGCGCGTCCACCCTCTCCGGCGGGGAGGGGCAGCGGGTCCGCCTCGCCACCCAGATCGGGAGCCGTCTCGTCGGCGTGCTCTACGTCCTCGACGAGCCCTCGATCGGCCTCCACCAGCGCGATAACCAGCGGCTCCTAGCGACCCTCTGCTCCCTTCGGGACCTGGGCAACACCGTCCTCGTGGTCGAGCACGACGAGGAGACGATCCGCCGGGCGGACTTCATCGTGGATCTCGGCCCCGGAGCGGGCCGCCGGGGGGGCGAGGTCGTGGCCGCGGGCCCGCTCCCCGCCATCCTGGCCGAGAAGCGCTCGCTCACGGGGGCGTATCTGCGCGGCGACCGCGAGATCCCCGTCCCCGGGTCGCGGCGGGAGGCCGATCCCGCGAATGCGCTCACCGTCCGGGGGGCGGCCGGCCACAACCTCCGCGGGATCGACGCCCGCTTCCCGCTCGGCGTATTCACCTGTGTGACGGGGGTCTCGGGATCGGGGAAGTCCTCCCTCGTAAACGAGACGCTCTACCGCGGCCTCGCCCGTGCGCTCCACGGCTCGACGCGCCTGCCCCTCGCCCACGCGTCGATCGAGGGGACCCGGCGGATCGACAAGGTCATCGAGGTCGACCAGTCGCCGATCGGCCGGACCCCCCGCTCGAACCCCGCGACGTACACGGGGCTCTTCACGCCGATCCGCGCACTCTTCGCCGAGCTTCCCGAGTCGAAGATGCGGGGATACGCGCCGGGCCGCTTCTCCTTCAATGTGAAGGGCGGGCGGTGTGAGGCGTGCCGCGGCGACGGGATGATCCGCATCGAGATGCACTTTCTTCCCGACGTCTACGTGCCGTGCGAGGTGTGTCGGGGCCGGCGCTACAACCGGGAGACGCTCGAGGTCCGCTATCGCGGCCGATGCATCGCGGATGTTCTCAAGATGACGGTCGACGATGCGCTCGACTTCTTCCACCCCATTCCGCGCATCCGCCGCCGCCTCGAGACGCTCGCCGGGGTCGGGCTCGGCTATATCCACCTGGGCCAGGCGGCGACGACGCTCTCGGGCGGGGAAGCCCAGCGCGTGAAGCTCGCTACCGAGCTCTCGAAGCGGGCCACGGGCCGGACGCTCTACATCCTGGACGAGCCGACGACCGGGCTCCACTTCCAGGACGTCCGTGTGCTCCTCGAGGTTCTCCACCGTCTCGTGGACCTCGGCAACACCGTCATCATGATCGAGCACAACCTCGAGGTGGTGAAGACGGCGGACTGGATCGTGGACCTCGGCCCGGAGGGGGGAGGCGGCGGCGGGCAGATCGTGGCGGAAGGGAGCCCGGAGGAGGTGTCGGGCTCCGACGGCTCCGTCACGGGCCGTTATCTGGCGGGCGTGCTCGGGGGGAGGCGCGGGGCGGATCTCGGCCCCTCCACCGCGCCGCGGTCCGGCCGGGAGGAGAAGCCCGCCGCTGCCGCGCGGAGTCCGGGGTAGGACGCTTCCGGCGGATGAGCCCGCCCCCTCCCCGGGGACCGTGCGGCGATCTCCGGCGGACGTTGATTCGCTGCCGGTGCGGGCCTATCCTTCCCGGACGCGGCGCGGCCGCGGTCCGGACGTGGGGATCCGCGCAGGGGAGCAGGGGCTTCCGACTGGGTACCGGCATCGGAAAAGGGGGGACATGGGCATCTTCGCGAGGATCTCGAGGGTGGTCCGGTCCTATATCAACCGGTTGCTCGACCAGGCCGAGGACCCCGAGAAGATGCTCGACCAGCTGATCGTCGAGATGCGCGATCAGCTGGTCGTCGCGAAGCGGGAGGTCGCCGTCTCGATCGCCGACGAGCGGAAGCTCCGCCGCGACGCCGAGAGGGAGCTCAAGCAGGCGGGCGACTGGGAGCGACGTGCGGTTCTCGCCGTCCGGGAGGGACGCGACGATCTGGCCAGGCAGGCGCTCCTCAGGCAGAAGGAGCATGCCGGGCACGCCGCCGAGCTGCGCCGCACCTGGGAATCGCAGGCCCACGAGGTCGAAAAGCTCAAGGCCTCGCTCACGGAGCTCTCCGAGCGGATCGACAAGGCCGGCCGGCGGCGCAATCTCCTGATCGCGAAACAGAAGCGCGTGGAGGCGCAGGCGCGGATCCAGGAGACGCTCTCCGAGCTCTCCGAAGGATCCGCATTCGGTGCTTTCGACCGGATGGCGGAGCGGATCGAGGACGCCGAGCGGCGCACCGCCGCCGTCGGCGAGGTATCGGAGGCACTCGGCGGAAGCTCCCTCGAGCAGGAATTCGCAGAGCTCGAGTCCGGCGACGAGCTGAATGAGCGGCTCCTCTCGCTCAAGGAGGAGATGGGGCTCCTCCCTCCGGCGCCCGAAGACGGGAAGAAGCCCTCCGGGTTGCCGGCGTCCGGCGGAGCGGCGATCGCCGAGGAGAAGCTCCTCGAGGAGTTCGACCGGCTGGACCGGGAGGCCGGCGGCTGAGGCCGGCCGGGCAGCGGTGAATATCGTCTACCTGAATGGCGCCTACCTCCCCCGGGAGGAGGCGCGCGTGTCGGTCGACGACCGCGGGTTCGTCTTCGGCGACGGCGTCTACGAGTTCACCCCCCTCTACCGGGGCCGGAGCCTCCGGCTCGAGAGCCGGCTCGAGCGGCTCCGGCGCGGGCTCCGGAGCCTCAGGATCGACTACGACGCCGGCGCGGTACCCGGGATCTACGCCGGGCTCATCGACCGGAACCGGCTCGCGGAGCGCGAGGCGGCGGCGCTCTACATCCAGGTCACCCGGGGCACCGGGCCCCGGACCCATGCCTTCCAACGCCCGGCGGCCGCCCCCACCGTCTACGCCTTCCCCGCTCCGCTTCCCTCCCCGGACCCCGCGGCGTGGGAGGCGGGCCTCACAGCCGTGACGGTCCCGGACACCCGGTGGGGACGGGTGGACCTGAAGACGCTCCAGCTTCTCCCGAACGTCCTGGCCCAGGAGGCGGCGGTGCGGGCCGGGGCCGACGAGGCGATCCTGGTGCGCGACGGCCTCGCGCTCGAGGGCGGGCGGAGCAATCTCTTCACCGTGCTCGACGGGGTCGCGCGCACGCATCCGGCCTCGAACCAGATCCTCCCCGGGATCACCCGCGCGATGATCCTCGAGCTCGCGGCGGAGCGCGGATGCGAGATCCGCGAGATGCCGACCCCCGTCGATGCGCTCGCCGACGCCTCCGAGGTGTTCATGACGGGGAGCAGCACCGAGATCAAGTCCGTCGTCCGGATCGACGGACGGCGGGTGGGCGACGGCGCGCCGGGCCCGGTCGCGAGGGAGCTCTACGGGGCGTTGCGCGAGGCGGTTGCTAGCGGGCGGCTCGAGGGGTAGCGGCCGCCGGGTTCAGCGCCGTATCGGCACGCCCTCGCGGGCGCTCCGGAGGTGGAGCGAGAGGGAGCCGAGCACCGGCACGCGGGAACTCAGCCGGACGAGAAGGCGGCGGTCGTCGTCGGTGAGGTAGATCTCCGCCTCGCCCCCCTCGCCGAAGAGTCCGCGCGCCTTGATGATCGGACGGACGACGATCGTCTCGAAGGTGCCGGCCGGCACCTCGATCGTCTCCTTCCGCAGAACCTCGAGGATCACCGGGTTCCGGTCCGCGATGAAGTAGCGGTCGAGCGTATACGTCTCACCGACCTCGAGGGGGAGCGAGCGCGCGTAGTAGACGAAGGAGACGTCGTCGAGCGGAAGGGCGGTGATCATCTTCTCGCTCTCCCCCGTGTCGAGCCGGTCCCAGTAGCCCGCCTCGGGGTAGATCTCGTAGTGGCGGTCCGCGCTGTAGCCTACCTCCCGCACCTTCTTGAGCGACCGGAGCGTGGCGAGCGTCTCGACGTCTACCCATGACTCGAAGTGGTCGTCGACGCGCGCTAGGGGGATCCCGGCCTCGATCCGCCAGGAGATGTGGTAGGAGGGCCGGCTCCGGACCGGCTCAACGGTCACGACCTGCATGATCGCGCCGCCGACCGAGAAGGGGCCGAGTGTCACCTCGTACTCGGCCTGCTCGCCCGGACCGAAGGGGACCGGGGCGAGCGGGCTCCGCACACGTTCCGGGACGGGCACGCTCCCCCTCGCGTCCGGCGTCTGTCCCCCGGCCGGCTCCGGACCGGCCGTGAGGAGCGCGGCTCCGGCCAGGGCCGCGAGCGCGGCGGACGCCGGCCTGCGCCGTCCCGCTCCGCCCGCACGCTGCGTCCACCCGGATGCCCTTCGCATAGCGTTCCCCTTCTCCCCTCCGCCCTGTGCTCTACCTACCGGTAGATGAGGCTCCGCTCTCGCGGCCCGGCGAAGCCCTCGAGCGCCGCGCTCCACTCCGCCACCAGGGCGTCCGGCGCGACCCCGGCCTCGATCCCCTCCCGCAGTCCGGTCGAGCCGGCGAGCCGGTCGAAGTGGGCGGTGTTCCACTCCCACTCCCCGCCGGCGAGCCGCCGCGCCTCGACGAGCATCGCGACCGCGGTCCTCGTCGGATCGTAGCTTTCCGGATCCGTCACCTCGAGTCGTACACCGCGAACCTCTGTGCGGTCGAACTTCGCGTCCCCCGGATCCTCGGGGACGAACCGCGCCGGGTGGAACCGGACCCCGGGAAGCCCCGCTCCGGAGAGGAGCGCGGCGAGGCGTTCCCCATCGAGCCAGGGGGCGCCGACCCACTGGAACGCCCGCGCCGTCCCGCGCCCGACCGAGAGGTTCGTGCCCTCGAAGAGGCAGGTGCCCGGGTAGTGGTACGCGCTCTCGAGATCCGGGAGGTTGGGGGAGGGAGGGCGCCAGGGGAGGCCGGTGTCGGCGAAGTCCATCCCCCGCCGCCAGTTCGCCATCGGGACCACGGTCAGCTCCGCCTCAACTCCGAAGTGGTCGCGGAAGAGGCGGGCGAGCTCGCCGGGCGTCATTCCGTGGCGCATCGGGAGGGGATAGAGGCCGACGAAGGAGGCGAAGGCCGGGTCGAGGACGTTGCCCTGCACGAGCTCGCCCCCGATCGGGTTCGGGCGATCGAGAACGACGAAGGGGATACCCGCCTCTCCCGCGGCCTCCATCGCGTACGCCATCGTGTAGACGTAGGTGTAGTAGCGGGCGCCGATGTCCTGGATGTCGAAGAGGAGCACCTCGATCCCCGCGAGCATCGCCGGGGTGGGCCGGCGCGTCGCCCCGTAGAGGGAGTAGACGGGAAGCCCCGTCGCCGCGTCCACCGTATCGTCGATGCGCTCGCCCGGCGCCGCCGTTCCGCGGATCCCGTGCTCGGGCGAGAAGAGCGCGACGAGCTCGATCTCCGGGTGGCCGTAGAGGAGGTCGATCGACGGCGTGCCGTCCGCCGAGATCCCGGTGTGGTTCGTCACGAGCCCGACCCTGCGGCCCGCGACGAGGTGGAGGGAGTCGGCGAGAAGGATGTCGATCCCGGGGCGGGTCGCCTGCGTCCCGCCGGCTGCTCCGCCGCCGGCGGGTGCCTGCCTGCCGGGGCCCGCCAGAGCCGCTCCGGCGGCGGCCAAGGCGGCGCCGAGGACCAGGAGCACGCCCGTCCGCCTCCGGACGCGGCGCGCGGATTGTCGCTCCATCCCGATCCTCCTAGCTTGACCGCGCCTCCTCCTCCGAACATCGGCGCCCGGATCCGCAGGGTCAATCAGCGGCCTGGGTGCCGCTCCACCGCCGGAGATAGCCCATGCGCCGTCCCACGCTGACCGAGCGGGGAGGTCCGGCGGCCCGGGAGCGTGCGCTCGCCTCCGCCGCGCTCCTCTCGGCCGTCTTCCCGCTCTTCACCGGGTGCGGCGCAGCCGCCCCGCCGCCTCCCGCCCCGCAGGAGACGGCGGGGCGGCCCTACCTCGTCTCAGGGCTGGACGCCGGGGCCGAGCAGTGGGTCGACGATACCCTGGGCCGGCTCTCCCTCGCCGAGGCTGCCGGGCAGCTCGTCTTCCCCTGGATCTCCGGAGGGTACGCCGCGGACGACGATCCCGAGTTCCTCGAGACGGTCGAGTGGGTCGAGCGGTGGGGGATCGGGGGGGTCGTGATCTCGATCGGAACGCCGCATGCTTACGTCGCGAAGCTGAACCGGCTCCAGGAGCGTGCGGCCGTCCCCCTTCTCGTGACCTCCGATTTCGAGAACGGGGGTCCGGCGATGCGCATCAACCACAGCTACGCGCTCCCGAGCCTCCTCGGCCAGGGGGGCGGAACGAGCTTTCCCCCGACCATGGCCTTCGGCGCCGTCGGGGCGGAGGCCGAGGTCGAGCGGTTCGCGCGGATCACGGCGCTCGAGGCCCGGGCGGTCGGGGTGCACATGAACTTCGCGCCCGTCCTCGACGTGAACTCGAACCCGGAGAACCCGATCATCAACACCCGGTCCTTCGGGGAGTCCCCCGGGGAGGTCGCGACGCTCGGGCGGGCCTACATCCGCGGGGCGCGGGCCGGAGGGGTCCTGACGACCGCGAAGCACTTCCCCGGCCATGGGGACACGGAGGTCGACTCCCACCTCGAGCTTCCGGCGATCCGGGCTGACCGGGAGCGCCTCGACCGGGTCGAACTCCTTCCCTTCCGGGCCGCCATCGAGGAGGGCGTGGATGCGGTGATGACGGCGCACATCGCCCTGCCGGGCCTCCTTGGCGAGGGCACGCCGCCGGCGACGCTCGCGCCCGAGATCATGACCGGGCTCCTCCGCGAGGAGCTGGGGTTCACGGGGCTTCTCGTGACCGACGCCCTCCGGATGGGGGCGATCACCGCCGAGTACGGGGCGGGGGAGGCCGCCGTCCTCGCGCTCGAGGCGGGCTCGGACGTGATCCTGATCCCGGCGTCGGTCCCGGCCGCCGTCGAGGCGATCGTCGGGGCCGTCGAAGAGGGGCGCGTCTCCCGCGAGCGCCTCGACCGGTCCGTCCGCCGGATCCTCCACGCGAAGGCACGGGTCGGGCTTGAGCGCGAGGCGACTGTCCCGATCGAGGGGGTGAGTGCCCGCGTGGGTACCGACGCGCACCGGGAGGCCGCCCGCGGGGCGGCGGCCCGCTCGATCACCCTCGTTCGCGACCGCGACGGGCTCGTGCCGCTCGATCCGGACCGCCACCGCCGGATCCTCAGCGTCACCTACGCCCCTTCGACGAACCTGGTGGCCGGGCGCGAGTTCAACGGGATCCTCTCGCGGCTCGTGGGCCAGCTCCGGACGTCCCGGGTGGGCCCCGACACGCCGGACGCGGAGCGGGCATCCCTCCTCCGGCGGGCGGCGGACTTCGACGCCGTGCTCGTGGGCGCGTACATCGCGCCCCAGGCGGGAGCCGGGAGCGTCGCGCTGCCCGAGCCCGTCGCGGAGTTCATCACCGCGCTCGCCGGGGAGAGCTCCGTCGTGCTCATCTCCCTCGGGAACCCGTACCTGCTCAGCGCGACGCCGTCGGTCGGGAGCTATCTCCTGGCGTGGGGCGGCCGCGAGGTCTCGCAACGCGCCGCGGCACGCGCCGTCGCGGGCGCGGAGCCGATCGGAGGGCGCCTGCCCGTCACGATCCCGGGGCTCCACGAGCTCGGCGAGGGGCTCCCACGGGCCGCGATCCCGGCGATCGCGGCGCTCGGGGGGCCCCGGAGGGACCTCCTCGACGAGGCGGGCCTCGTCCGGGAGGGGGGCGGGGAGCGCCCGACGGAAGCCGCTCCCGACACTCTCCCCGGCGAGGTGGGGCTCGTCCTCCCGCCCCCGCTCCCGCCGGGGCGTCCGGTGCCGGGGAGCTGGCGCAGCCTCGATGTCTCCCCGCTCGAGTCCGATCCGGCCCCCGTCGGGATGGACGCCGGCGCCCTCGGTGAGCTCGACGCCTACATCGAGGCGGCGCTCGCCGACTCCGTGGCGCCCGGAGCCGCGCTCGCCGTGGGCCGGCGCGGCCGGCTCGTCCGGCTCCGGGGCTACGGCCGGCTCGACTGGGATCCCTCGAGCGCCGCGGTCACCCCCTACTCCCTCTACGACCTCGCCTCGCTCACGAAGGTCGTCGGGACAACGACGGCGATCATGATGCTCGCCGGAGAGGGAGCGGTCGACCTCGACGCGCCCGTTGTCCGCTACCTCCCGGAATTCGCGCTCGGCGACGGGCGGAAGGCTGCGATCACGATCCGCGATCTCCTCCTCCACCGCGGAGGGCTTCCCCCCTTCATCCGCTACTTCGAGGATCTCACCGGTCTCGAGCCGATCCGCCAGGCGGCGTTCTCGACCCCCCTGGAGACAGCGCCGGGAGAGGAGACGATCTACTCCGATATCGGATTCATGACGCTCGGCTGGGTCGTCGAGGCCGCAGGCGGCCGGCCGCTCGACGCCTTCCTCGACGACCGCCTCTTCGACCGGCTCGGGATGGCCGACACCGGGTTCAACCCCGACCCGGCCGAGCGGGCGCGGACGGCCCCGACGGAGGTCGACGGGGCCTACCGGGGCCGCCATGTGGTCGGCGAGGTCCACGACGAGAACGCCTGGGCGATGGGCGGCGTCTCGGGTCACGCCGGCCTCTTCTCGACGGCCGCCGACCTCGCCGTCTTCGTCGGACTCCTCGCCGGCGGGGGAATGCTCGAGACCTGCGCGTTCGAGGCCGGAGGCGGGCTTCCCTGCGGGGCGAGGAGCGTCGACGTGCGGCGCCGGATCCTCGCGGCGGAGGCGGTCGGCTCATTCACGGCCCGCGCCTCCTCCGCGTCGAGCCGCGCCCTCGGGTGGGACACGCCCTCGGCGGGCTCCGCCGCGGGGGATTTCTTCAGCGCGCGCTCCTTCGGGCACACCGGCTTCACCGGCACCTCGATCTGGGTGGACCCCGAGAACGAGCTCTTCGTGGTCCTCCTCACGAACCGGGTGAATCCGACCCGGGAGAACGCCCGCATCTTCGAGTTCCGCCCGAGGGTCCACGACCTTGTGATCGCCGCGATCTCGGACCGTGACGTGCCGCTCCGGGGCGGCGGATGACGGGGCTCGACTGGGCTGTCATCCTCGCCTACTTCGCCCTCGCCACTACGATCGGGGTCTCGCTCACCCGCCGTGGCGGGCGCTCCTTAGCGGACTACTTCGTCGGGGGCCGCGCGCTCCCCTGGTGGCTCGCCGGCACCTCGATGGTCGCGACGACCTTCGCGGCCGACACCCCGCTCGCCGTGACCGAGCTCGTCGCGCAGTACGGGGTCGCCGGCAACTGGCTCTGGTGGAACATGGTGATGAGCGGGATCCTCACCGTCTTCTTCTACGCCCGGCTCTGGCGCCGCGCGGGCGTGCTCACCGACGTCGAGTTCACCGAGCTGCGCTACGGGGGGCGGCCCGCGGCCGTGCTGCGCGCCTTCCGGGCCGGTTACCTCGCGCTCCCGGTGAACCTGATCGTCATGGGGTGGGTGAACCTCGCGATGGTCGAGATCGCCTCGGTGGCGCTCGACATCCCGCGGCTCACAGCGCTCCTCGTCTGCTTTCTCCTCGCCGCCGGCTACTCCGTCCTCTCCGGGCTCTGGGGCGTCGTGGTGACGGACTTCTTCCAGTTCGGCCTCGCGCTCGGCGGCGCGGTCGTGCTGGCCGTCTTCGCCGTGGAGGCCGTGGGGGGGATCTCGGGCCTCGAGGCGGGGCTTGCCGATGTCTACGGATCCGCCGAGGCGGCGACGTCGCTCCTTCCAGCCACCGGGGTCGCCTGGATGCCGGCGATCACCTTCGCCGTCTACCTCGCCATGAACTGGTGGGCCTCGTGGTATCCCGGCGCCGAGCCGGGCGGGGGCGGCTACGTCGCGCAGCGGATCTTCTCCGCCCGGACCGAGCGGGACGGGCTCCTCGCGACCCTCTGGTTCAACGTGGCCCACTACGCGCTGCGGCCCTGGCCGTGGATCCTCGTCGCGCTCTCGACGACGGTCCTCTACCCGGGACTCGAGAACCCGAGGCAGGGCTACGTCATGGCGATCCTGGACCTCCTCCCGCCGGGCCTCACCGGGCTTCTCCTCGCCGGACTCGCCGCCGCCTACATGTCCACGATCTCCACCCAGCTCAACTGGGGGGCGAGCTACCTCGTAAACGACCTCTACGCGCGGTTCCTCGACCGGGGGAAGGGAGAGGCACACCTGATCCGCGTCTCCCGGGCCGCGACCCTCGTCCTCATGCTCGCCTCCCTCGTCGTCACCTACTTCATGAGCTCGATCGAGGGCGCCTGGCGGTTCCTCCTCGCGATCGGCGCGGGGACCGGGCTCGTCCTGATCCTCCGCTGGTACTGGTGGAGGATCAACGCCTGGTCGGAGATCGCGGCGATGGTGGCGTCGCTCGTGGTGAGCCTCGTGCTCTGGTTCGGCGCCGGGCTCGACCCGGACGATCCCGGGCAGTGGGCGGGGATCATGATCGTGACGGTCGCGTGCTCGACCGCGGCGTGGCTCGCCGTGACCTTCCTCACCCGGCCGGAGCCGGACGAGGTCCTGGAGGGGTTCTACCGGAGGGTGCGTCCCGGGGGGCCCGGATGGAGCACGGTCTCCCGGCGCCTCGGCTTCGGCCGGGAGGAGATCGAGGGCGGCACGCTCAACTGGACGAACTGGGTGGCCGGCGTGGTGGCCGTCTACACCGCGCTCTTCGGCACCGGGAAGCTCATCTTCGGCGCGTGGGGCGAGGCCGCGGCGCTCCTCGCCCTCACGGCCGTCGCCTTTGCGTGGATCGCCCGGAACCTCCGCGCGCTGCCCCCGGAGCGCGGGTCGGGGAGGTGAGCCCCGCGGGTCCTGCTGCGGGTCAGCGCACCGGGAAGAAGATGTCCGTCCGCCACCTGGACGGGTCCGGCTCGGCGCCGGGATCCGTCTGGTAGACCTCCCACGGCGCGCCGGCGCCCTCGAGGTCCTCCGATTCCATCCACGCCGTGAGCACCGACCACGTCGCGCCGAGTCCGTCGTAGGGACCGAGGTGGGTCACGGTAGCGGCCGTGCCCGCGGGGAGTTCGCCGGCCTGGACGCGGCCCGCGCCGGCCATCGGCGACGCCACGGGTATCGCGCACTCGAACTCGATGGTCTCGCCGGGCGGCGAGTGGTAGATCGTGAGCGGCATCCCGGCGATCTCTCCGCCGTTCCCCTGGACATATCCGTGCACCTCGCCGAAGAGCTCTCCCATGACGTTGCCGAGCTCGCTCATCGGAGCGGTGGACCGGATGCCCACGATGGGCTGCGCCTCGAGGCTCGTTGTCCCGCACTCGGGCCCCTTCGCGTCGCTCCCGGTGGTCGCCGTGTCGCAGTCCAGCTTCATCATCTCACTTCCTGTGGTCTTCGTCTCCAGGTGGCCGCGCCCTCTCCCCGCGCGCCGGAACGGCTGATGATAAGGCATCGCGCCGCCTGCACCAACGGGAGAGGGAGAGCCGCGCACGGCGGCCGCGGGCCGCGGGCCGCGAATCTGGTGACGGTCGTCCCCGCCAGCTACGATCATCCCCCGTGTGGGAGTGCGCGGACCCTGCCTTCCGCGGCGCTCGTGAAACAGCCCCGGCTGCCGGCCGGCGGTAATGGAGGTAAAGCATGGCTGAGCTTTCCGTTGGCGAACTGCAGTTCATCTTCAACACATTCTCGTTCCTCCTCTGGGGCGTTCTCGTCATGTGGATGGCGGCCGGCTTCACCATGCTCGAGGCCGGCTCGGTCCGCACGAAGAACGCCTCCGTCATCTGCCTGAAGAACATCGGCCTCTACGGCATCGCCGGCATCGCGTACTACGTCATCGGATACAACCTGATGTACGTCGATGTGGAGAGCTTCATCGGTTCCCTGAGCTTTTTCCGGAGCCCGTCGCCCGATGAGCTCGCGCTCCTCGCGGGGGCGGAAGGCGCGCGCGACGCGGTCGCCGCCACCGACTACGCGGTCATGTCGGACTGGTTCTTCCAGATGGTCTTCGTGGCCACAACCGCGTCGATCGTCTCCGGGGCGCTGGCCGAGCGGGTCAGGCTCTGGTCGTTCTTCGTCTTCGTGCTGGTGCTCACGGCCTTCATCTACCCCGTCGTCGGCGCCTGGAGCTGGGGGGCGGCTGGCTGGGCGCGATGGGGTTCCAGGACTTCGCCGGCTCGACCGTCGTGCACGCCACGGGCGGCGCCGCCGCGCTGGCGGGCGCGCTCGTCGTCGGGGCCCGCCGCAACAAGTTCCGTGACGACGGGACGGTCACGAGCACCCCCCCGTCCAACATCCCGGTGGTCACCCTCGGCGTCTTCATCCTCTGGTTCGGC